>NZ_JAYMEA010000002.1:391373-501106 GCF_037027285.1 Thalassospira sp. CH_XMU1448-2 | reverse complement strand
CGATTTCTTGCATTTCGTTGCAATCGCGCACAAAACGGCTACAAGCTGCGCTGAAGACGGCTTAACCAGTTTCAAAGAATGTCCCCCATACAATAACATTCAGACACATGACCGATTGTGACCAGATGCCAGAAGAACTCAGCTATATCGCGACCGCCGATGACGAAGGGGCCCGCCTTGACAAGGTGCTGGCAACCGCATGGCCCGAACAGTCGCGTTCGCGCATCAAGTCATTGATCGAGGATGGCCACCTTAGTCTGAACGGGACTGTCGCACGAAAAATGTCGGCAAAGGTCAAACAGGGTGATGTTTTCAGCCTTGTTATTCCGCCCGCCGAGGCAGCAGAGCCGGTTGCCGAGGATATCAAACTCGACATTCTATATGAGGATGACGACCTTTTGGTGATCAACAAGCCGGCTGGCATGGTTGTACATCCGGCTGCGGGTAATGAAAGCGGAACACTTGTGAACGCGTTGCTGGCCCATTGTGGTGACAGTCTGTCGGGGATTGGGGGCGTGAAGCGGCCGGGTATCGTTCATCGCCTGGACAAGGACACCAGCGGCGCAATGGTCGTTGCCAAAAATGATATGGCCCACAGAGCCCTCTCGACCCTGTTTTCCGAAGACAAGGAGAATATTGATCGAGCATATCTTGCCGTAGTGTGGGGCGTTCCAAAACCACTGGAAGGCGATATAGAAGGCAATATCGGGCGCAGCCCGCGCAACCGTAAGAAGATGGCCGTTCTTGAAAATGCGGGAAAATACGCACTAACTCATTACAAAACCCTCAAGATTCGTGACGACTCGTTAGCATCTCTGGTTGAGTGCCGCCTCGCAACCGGTCGGACGCACCAAATCAGGGTTCATATGACCCATATCGGTCACTCACTTGTTTGTGATCCGGTCTACGGCAGGAATAAAAATTCACAGAAGTGCAACTTCAAGACGCAAGAATTACTGAACGCATTCAACAAACAGGCTCTACACGCCAGAACACTTGGCTTTGTCCACCCCCGTACCGGTAAATATATTTCTACAACCGCCCCCTTGCCAGACGACCTGAAAGACCTCATTGAAAGCCTAAACCTATCCCATGGGGTAGGTTGACCTAACCTTTATGGTCGAAAAGTCATTGACGACATCTAATACCCCCGTATAAGCTTCAGATGGTGCTAGGGGATAACAGCACCATTACGAAGCATAACGGGAGGCTTCAATGAAACAGGGAAATGCTCTTCCAGTAATCTCTCAGGATGGTCTGACAGTATATCTACAGCGTATCCGCCGTTACCCGATGCTTACCCCGGAACAGGAAACGACGTACGCCTGTAATTTCCGTGACAAGGAATGCGACAAGTCGGCGGAAAAACTGATCACCAGCCACCTTCGGCTGGTTGCCAAGATCGCCATGAGCTATCGCGGCTATGGCTTGCCTTTGAATGAACTGATTTCTGAAGGCAATGTCGGCCTGCTTCAATCCGTCAAACGTTTCGACCCTGATAAGGGTTTCCGTCTTGCAACCTACGCCATGTGGTGGATCCGCGCAGCAATTCAGGAATATATCCTTCATTCCTGGTCACTTGTGAAAATGGGCACCACAGCAGCACAGAAGAAGCTGTTCTTTAACCTTCGCAAACTCAAAAGCCAGATGCAGGCCATTGATGAAGGGGATCTGTTGCCTGAACAGGTCGAGCTCATCGCAACCAAGCTGAATGTTTCCGAAGACGACGTGATCATGATGAACCGCCGCCTTGCCGGTCCGGATCATTCGCTTAATGCGCCTGTCCGGATTGACGGTGATGGCGAATGGATGGACTGGATCGAAAGCGAAGATGAAGACCAGGAAACGCTTTTTGGCAAACGCGAAGAATTCCTTCAGCGCATGAATATGCTCAAGAGCGCGATGTCACATCTCAATGACCGCGAACGCGACATCCTGACACAGCGTCGCCTGCTTGAAAGCCCGGTAACACTGGAAAATCTTAGCGTTGCTTACGGCATTTCACGCGAACGCATCCGGCAAATCGAAGTTCGGGCCTTTGAAAAAGTCCGTAAATCGATCCATAGCGATCTGCCACACTAATCAAATTGCAGGAATAGTCTGCTTATATTTCCCCCCTTGCAACAAACTACGGCGGACATAAAGTCCGCCGTTCTTTTGTTCTGTTCAGGAATTTTTGAGACAGAAAGTAGTGGGATCAGTTGCCGGATCGATCCACTTCCTTAATCAAACTGTCCCCCCATGTCTTGATCAGAGTGCGCTGTTTTTTACGCAGCTCCCCTACCCGACGCTGGGCTGAGAGGTTCAGTACATTCGCAACAATTGGCGGCATTGCCAAATACAGCAGCCAGCCGAGCCCGGCGGCGCCATACATAATTGACAGGGCCAATGGCTGAAAGATTTGCTGGGTTGCACCACCAACGGTTTGGGCAGGGACAAGCCAAAGCTCAAGGATATAGGGTGCAACACCCGAAAAATTCAGACCAAAGACACAGCGTGCCATTGTCCGTCCCGGGCTGCGATCAAAAATGAAAGCAACCATCGATGGCAACAACCCGACAACCAGGGTGATAAAGGTCGGGAGTGCGACGATAAATAACAGCACCGCCGAAGCAACAACCGACAATCCGGAAAATGCGCTGCGCCCCTTTTTAGGGCCTCTACCTCTTGCCATGTCGGCCCCCTAAAAGATATGGATCAGAAACAGCGCTGATACCGTCAGCAACGCAATCATGGTCGACGCAAAGGCAGCTGCCTGTTGCCCGACTTTTTCGGCGAGCTCCAGACGTGCCGGGCCAGACGATTCGAGATCAAAGACCTCGCTTTCCGCCTCGGAATATTCGGCAACGGCCTCGACAAACTCGGACTGGTCCTTGCGGCGCTCCTGCTCGTCATTGATCAGATTGTAAAGCTCAACCAGATTACCGCGCTTTGCCAGTTTCGGGATTTCGGTTTCAACCCGTTCACGGCGCGCCTTGCTATGGAAGACCTTGATGGCCGGTTCCATCAAACGTGCAACCCAGTGCGACAGGTTTTGCAGGTTGTCTGGTCCGTGACGCCACTGAACAATAGCCAGCATGCTGATAATTGCCCGGCTATACTCCACCTCGTCAGACGGGTTTTGCATTGCCATCAACTGGCCTTCAATATCATCTTCAAGGCGCGTTGCGATAAAAGCAGCAATGTGACGATCAACCGGCCAGGTATCCTCGGACGCATTTTCTGCGGCCTTTTCCAAAGCAGGTAGAAGTTGCGAAATCTCGACAACATAATCCTGTTCGATCAACGGGCTCAGACAATGCTGATTGCGTACCAGCGTGTAAAGGCAACGCTCATACCCGTAACCGGCACTTTGTTGCTGAATGTAGTAGCGCAGGTTCTTATAGAGCTGCTGGAGCTTCTGAACTTCCGAGCTATAGCCTTCCTGTCGACCGAACCAGTAGGACGGAATATCGCGAACAATCACATCAGCAAAACGTTGCGGTCCGCGACCATGCTGAACATCATAGGACAGCATGTAGCCGACCCCGTCAATCATGGCCGAAAATCCCTTGAACCGGACCGGCCCTTCATGATCCATGATCAAAATGGCACGTGCGACGAGAACATCCTCGGCAGAACGTTTGTCGGCACCGGCCCATTGCAACTGGCGCATTGCATCGGCCAGTGCCTTTGCACGGTCATTGTCGCCAAGACCACGCCTTAGCCAGATTTCAATTGTACCTTCACGCAATGGTGCCAGCGCACTGACCCAGTTTTTTGCCATGCCTTGTGCAAGGGCACGAACGGTATAGTAATCCCGGCCTGAAAGGTTTTGTGAACGCGCCGCACGCTTTTCGGTATTGGACTGAACCGGCTTGGTACGTCGCCCGTCAAGCCATGCATTAAGCTCATTGAAGCCCCAACGCTCTTCTGCATCATCGCACAGCAACCCGCGCACCGGCTCAATCAGGATAAGAGGCAACCTTTCCTGGGAGGCAATCGCTTGGAACGATCCCTTTGAAAGCTTGAGATCCATAATTTCCTGATCGCTCAGCTTGCTCAGCGGTCTGTGGCCAATGCCGAGCTCCGCGAGTGTCACACCAAGCGCATACAGATCATCAGCTGGGGTGCCAGCACCACGCCCTGCAATATCGGCACTCATGCGTGCCGTGGTTTCATATACCAAAGGCTGCGAATAACCTGGTGGAGCCGCACAACAGTCCCCCAGAACAACCTTTTGGCGTAACGGATCACCAAAAAACAGGTTACCCGCCCGGATATTACGATGGGCAAGTCCCTTATCTGCAAATGCCTGCAAGACACCGATGATCGGTTCGACGACAACTGTTGAAATATCGTGTTCGTCAATGATCGGCTTTTTGCCTTCGCCAAGAACAACACGACCACCAGATGGTTTTTCGTAGAACAAAACCATTGTGTTGCGCCCGAACGGCGGCCAGTAGGCGATTTCATGGTCAATCAGATCAATCTGACCTGCCATGTGCATACCGGTCAGAAACTGGATGTGATCATGACGCGTTGGCAAAACCGGATCGGTGACAACCGCAAAGGCACTGCCTTCATCCCGACGCAGGTTATCCGCGGAATAGGCCTTGCAATGTCCCATATCGAATTCAGGCATGCGAAGATCAAGGAATATCCTGAAGTTTCCGATCTCGACACTTTTGCCGCCAGTGGAGATCTCCAGAATGTCTTCCGTGACGTCATCCTGATCAGCGGGCGCAGATGTCCCCCCGCCCGGTGCATCCATCACCGGAGCTTGTGAAGTACCGTCCGAAACTTCCTGTTCCTGGTCTTCTGCTTGCTCTGCCATGATCCCGATATTTCTTTACGAGTTATCATTTATAGGGGCGCGTATATCCTGAATTACGGTCTTCCTGACGCGTCCTTCAGTACGCTACCTTTAAAAGGTTGATAAAACGATACTTCTGATATCGCATAGGGGCAAGTTGTTATGCACCTGCCACGCAAGCCTGTTCACAGCCAAGGCATTCAGACAAAACGAAAAAAGCCACCAGTCGGAACTGGTGGCTTTGCAGTGCAGAGCACAAATTGGCAATCAGGCACTGAACGGGTCGTGAACCAGAATGGTGTCGTCACGCTCAGGACTGGTTGAAAGCAGCGCAACCGGCGCTTCGATCAGTTCTTCGACACGGCGCACATATTTGATCGCAGCGGCCGGAAGATCGGCCCAGCTGCGCGCACCCATGGTCGTTTCAGACCAGCCTTCAATGGTTTCATAAACCGGCTTTGCTTTTGCCTGCAGACGCTGGTTTGCCGGAAGATGATCATAGATCTTGCCATCAATGTCATACCCGGTGCAGATCTTGATTTCATCAAAGCCATCAAGAACGTCAAGCTTGGTCAGTGCAATACCGGTGATACCGTTAACCTTGACCGACTGGCGGACAAGAGCAGCATCGAACCAGCCGCAACGACGCTTGCGACCGGTAACAACACCGAATTCATGACCACGCTCACCAAGGCGGTCGCCATCTGCGTCAAACAGTTCGGACGGGAACGGACCTTCGCCAACGCGGGTGGTATAGGCCTTGGTGATACCAAGAACATAACCGACCCCCGACGGGCCCATGCCAGAACCGGCAGCAGCCTGACCCGATACAGTGTTCGACGAGGTCACGAACGGATACGTGCCGTGGTCGATATCAAGCATCGTGCCCTGCGCACCTTCGAACAGGATGCGCTTGCCAGCTTCTTTGAACTGGTTCAGCGATTTCCAGACGGTGTCAGAGAACGGCAGGATTTTCGGTGCAATTTCCTTGAGCTGCGCGAGCAGTTCTGCGCCATCGACTTCCGGCTGACCAAGACCACGCAGAAGCGCATTATGGTGGGTCAGCAGGTTTTCAACCTTTGCTTCCAGCAGGTCAACATCAGCAAGATCACCAACACGGATTGCACGACGACCAACACGGTCTTCATATGCCGGACCGATACCACGGCCGGTGGTGCCGATCTTGTTGTCACCCGATGCAGCAGCTTCACGTGCGCGATCAAGGTTGCCATGCAGCGGCAGGATCAGGCAGGCATTTTCCGCCAGACGCAGGTTGTCCGGGGTAATGTCGACGCCCTGCTCTTTCAGGCGCGCAATTTCCGCAAGCAGTGCCCAGGGATCAACAACAACACCGTTGCCGATTACCGACAGCTTGTTCTGGCGAACAATACCCGACGGCAACAGGCTCAGCTTGTAGGTAACACCGTCGATCACCAAAGTATGACCGGCGTTATGACCACCCTGAAAACGCACAACGACGTCTGCCCGTTCGGACAGCCAGTCGACGATCTTGCCTTTACCTTCGTCCCCCCACTGGGAACCGATCACGGCAACATTGGTCATCGCAAAACTCCTTGCGCGATAAAAATTTCGTTCGATTAGGCGTTGAGCGGCACGACCTGGCCGCCAAGGTAAATAAAGTCACAGCCCATACGGCGCGCTTCGATCCGCGCGGCATCTTCTGTTTTTGCTTCGGCGGCCCCTTCAAGGGCGGCAACGGTGTAATAACCTTCTGCACGCAGCTGACGCGCTTCACGCTGTGGCGTACCAAGCGGCAGATAAACACGCGAAAGCGGTTCTGCATCAGGAAGACCGCGCAGAATACTGTCCATATAAAGCGACATCCCGGTTGCGGCCTCGCCAGATGCGCCGCCCGCGCGATAACGGCCTCCGCGACCGATCTCACCACGCACATTGCGGGCAAACAGCGTGAAGCTGACACCTGTCTGATATCGGAAACCGGCCATTTCGACCGGATCAATGGTAAGGGCAGCATCAAGGTCAGATGCCAGCACGCGCTCTGCCACATCTATCAGGCGATACAGCTCTTCGGATGCACCCAGTGGCAATTCAAGCTTTTTAAGCTTTGGCAGTGCTGTGATTGCCGGACCGGCTGCTTCGAGCAAGGCGACAAGAACGTCGGTCACCTTGCCATCAAGCGCACGAAGAGCGGCAACATCCCGGCGCTCAAGTGCTTCGGTCAGGGCTTCGCGATCATCACGCGACACACCGAATGCATCAAACAGACGAACAGGAAGTGTCGGAAGATTAAGATCGACCGAAACATCTGCAAGACCGATGCTTTCAAGCGCTTCAAGTGCAAGAAGAACAATCTCGGTATCTGCAGCCGCACTTGAAACACCGATCAGTTCCGCACCAACCTGGGCGAACTGACGTTCCGGGCGCAGATGAGATCCTTTGATCCGCAAGACATCGCCCGAATAGGACAGACGCAGCGGACGTGGTGCATCGCCAAGACGGGTTGCTGCAATTCGACCGACCTGCGGGGTCATGTCGGAACGCACGCCCATCATGCGGCTAGATTCAGGATCCATAAGACGGAAAGTCTGGGTAGCAAGTTCAGGCGCCGCACCTTCAAGCAGGCTTTCCTCAAACTCGACCAGCGGGGTCTTTACCCGGTCATAGCCTGCATGTGCCAGACTGGCCATCAGCTTTTCGCGGATTTCGGCTTCCCGTGCGGCGGTTCCTGGCAGGACATCCTGCAGGCCGGCGGGCAAAAGTGCTTTCCTGGCGAGTTCGGTCATATTGTGTGCTTTCCCGGACGAGGCGCGCAAATTCAATTAGGCTCGATAACGTCCCGAGTTTTACTCAGGGCTCACTATCCGGTAGCGGTTACTACCGCGTTGTGCCGGACAGAGCAACGGGGAAAACCCCAAAAACGCAAATAATACGTACGAAATATCCGTTAGCCAGCGTTAAATTCGGCTTTTACCACCGAATACGCCCAGTCAAGCCAAGGCAAAAGTGCCTTGATATCACTTGGTTCGACCGTCGCGCCGCCCCAAATTCTCAGTCCAGCCGGCGCGTCGCGATAGCCATTGATATCAAGTGCAACATTTTCCGCTTCAAGAAGCTGCGATATCTTTTTGGGCAATGCAGCCTGCTGATCCGCCGAAAGCGAAAGCGCCCAAGGATCGACAATCTTGATGCACATCGACGTGTTCGACGCCGTTGCCGGATCTTCTGCAAGATCAGCGGCCCAGTCACTTGTCGCCAGCCAGGCATCAAGATGCGCACGATTTTCCCGGGTTCGAGCCAAAAGGCCTTCTAGGCCGCCGATGTCTTCGGCCCATTTCAGGGCGTCAATCGCATCTTCGACCACCAGCATCGAGGGTGTATTGATGGTTTCGCCACGGAAAATACCATCAATCAACTTGCCGCCCTTGGTCATGCGGAAGATTTTGGGCATCGGCCATGCAGGCTCATGGCTTTCCAGACGCTCAACCGCACGCGGGCTCAGAATGATCACACCGTGACCGCCCTCGCCGCCCAGGACTTTCTGCCAGCTATAGGTTACAACGTCGAGCTTGTCCCATGGCAGTTCCATCGCAAAGATCGCCGAGGTCGCATCACAGATCGTCAGACCTTTGCGATCATTAGCAATCCAGTCGCCATTGGGCACACGCACGCCTGCCGTCGTACCGTTCCAGGTAAAGACAACGTCTCGGTCAAAATCGACAGCACCAAGATCGGGCAACTTGCCGTAATCCGCTTCAAGGGTGCGAACATCTTCGAGTTTCAGCTGTTTGATAACGTCACTGACCCAGGTCGCACCAAAGCTTTCCCAAGCCAGCATATCAACACCACGCGCACCAAGCATCGACCAAAGCGTCATTTCAACAGCACCGGTATCAGACGCCGGAACCACACCCAAAAGATAATCATCCGGCAGATTCAGGATCGCGCGCGAACGGTCGATAACCTCTTCAAGGCGCTGTTTGCCCAGTTTGGAACGATGGGAACGACCAAGAATTTCCGTTTCGAGTGCAGATGCAGACCAGCCCGGGCGCTTTTTGCACGGACCCGACGAAAAATGCGGGCTTGCTGGACGAAGTGCGGGCTTTGCGAAAGCAGTATTCTCGGCATTCTGGGCCATCGGCATATTCCTGAGCAGCTGGAACAATCCGCGCGGATCATTCCTGATCAAATTAGGGGGCTGATCCTATTGAGACAAAGGCAAAAGTCAAACGCCTTCGACACAAACAAGCCAGCCAATTTTGCATGGCTGGCCCGTGTATGAGGGTCGCTAATGGTTTGGCGCAATGCGGCCCCTAGAACGGGATATCGTAATACCAGGGCGCAAACAGGCTAAAAACAATCCAAAGCACAATGATCAGCGGCGTTCCAGCCTTCAGGAAGTCAACGAACCGATAGTGCCCCGGCCCCATAACAAGCAGGTTGGTCTGGTAGCCAACCGGCGATGCAAACGAACAGTTTGCCGCCATCACCACCGCAATCGCAAAGATATGCGGAGGTACGCCAAGCTGCTGCGCCATTCCGATTCCGATCGGCGTGAACAATACAGCGCAGGCATTGTTTGACAGAACGTTGGTAAAGGCCGCCACGATCAGGAAGAACATCGACAGGATCACAGGTGCTGGCGCCCCGCGCGTCGCAGTCAAAAGCTGATCGGCAACGAATTCCGCACCACCGGTCAGTTGCAGGGCATTACCAAGTGCCAGTGCAGCAGCAACCAGAAGCACAATTTTTCGATCAATTGCACGCGATGCCTGACGCAAGTTAAGCGCACCCGATGCGATCATCAAACCCGCACCGATGAAGCTCGAAACCACAATCGGCACAACACCGGTTGCCGCCAGCGCAATGACGCCAAGGAAAATGGTCGCCGCACGACGGGCATGGAACGGACGGGGCAATGTACGCGTTGACCATTCCAGCAGCACCACATCGCGAATGGTTCGAAGTGCTTCAACATCTTCGGAACGCCCCTGCACCAAAAGCACGTCACCAGCCTCAAGCCGGATTTCGGTCATTTGTGTTCGTATCATGCGCGAACGACGTTGAATGCCCAGAACAAGGCATTTGTACTGATACCGGAAACCGATCTGTTCAAGGTTAAAACCAATCAGACGCGAGCCCGGCGGCAACATAACCTCGGCAAGAAGCTGTGTTGCCTTTTGCGGGGTTTCTTCGCCGTCACTGTTAACCGCCGCAGCATCGGCATGCAAGAGACCGGGGTCTTTTTGAAGTGCCTCGGTCAATGCCTTGCGCGTGGCCGCAACTACCAGAACGTCACCGGCCTGAATTTCCATGTCGCTTTCAAATGGCGGTAATTCAGCATGTTCACGACGAACGATCATCTGAATGGTGATGTTTGGAAGATTCTTGAAAAATCCGGCAACAGGACGGGTTCCGATCATCTGCGATGCCGGTCCCACCGTGATCTGGGCGATGAACTGTTTGCCACTGCTATCGGGATTGGTGAGCTTGCTGCGCATGGATGCAAGGGCAGGCAAAAGTCTTGGAGCGACAAACAGGACATAGATAAAGCCGCTGATCGCAAGCACACTACCAATCGCCGTGAATTCGAAGAACTCAAGCCCCGGCATCCCCAGTTCAATCAGCGAACTCGACACCAGAAGGTTGGTAGAAGAACCAATCAAGGTTGTCATCCCGCCAAGGATCGCCGCATAGGATAGCGGGATCATCAACGCGCTCGGTGAACGCTCAATACGCTCTGCAAGAGCTTGAATAATCGGGATAAAGATAACGACAACCGGGGTATTGTTGAGAAATGCCGACATCAGCATCACAACAAACAGGCCGATGAAAATTGCAACGGACGCGTTTTTCCCGCCATGTTCAGTAATCAGACCGGCGATATAGCTAACACCACCGGTCAGAACCATGCCCTGCCCGACAACAAGTAACGACAGAACAGTCAGCAAAGCCGGATTGGCAAAGCCCGACATGATGGTATCGGCCCCCATCATGTTGTGACCGTCTGCATCCAGAAGCGGGAAGAATTCAAAGAACAGCAACAGGGTTGCAATCAGCGCCATGCTGGTCAGTTCGAGCGAAATGCGCTCAAGCCCATACAGAACCAGCGACCCCGCAACAAGTGCAAGGAC
The DNA here is from genome assembly GCF_037027285.1 of Thalassospira sp. CH_XMU1448-2. NCBI lineage: Bacteria > Pseudomonadati > Pseudomonadota > Alphaproteobacteria > Rhodospirillales > Thalassospiraceae > Thalassospira > Thalassospira sp. CH_XMU1448-2. Next base: position 490,198 of record NZ_JAYMEA010000002.1, on the reverse strand, counting down.
CACCCACATCTGCATCGACGTCGCAGAACTGGCGACAACACTTTCGATCACGATAAATCTACCCCTGTAAAACCAGCATCCTTGCGGTTTAAGGCATAGCTTCAACGCCATGTGCCCGGTCCGCATTCATCGTATTTTGCCTTTACTTAGACGAAAGCCCCATAGGCCGGTCAATAAAAAAACGGCATCGGACAGGCGCAATGCGGATTAATCGGTAGACGCATTTCATTGAAAAACAGCAATTTCAGGGGCCTGTTACACAAGAAAAAAACGGGCAACGATCAAGCTGCCCGTTTGTCACGATGAAGATAAAAAGTGCCCTGCCCTCAGGCCGGGATGACGATTTCACCCTTGAGATACAGAACCGCTTCGCCCTTAAGATGGACACGATCACCATCAATCTTGCAGACAACCACGCCACCGCGTGCCGATGCCTGATAACCAACCACTTCCGCCTGACCAAGCCTGCCTGCCCAATATGGTGCAACCACACAATGCATATAACCGGTGACCGGATCTTCGTTAATCCCTATCGCCGGAACGAAGAAGCGCGACACCATATCAAGTCCGGTTTTATCCCCGGGTGCTGTGACAATCACACCACGGCCTGTAAGCCTGCCCAACACCGACATGTCGGGTTTCATGCCACGCACAGCTGCGGCATCGTCATATACTGCAACAATATCTGTATCCCTGCTTGCAACCACATATGCCTCGACCGGCTTTACGCCGCCCAGTGCAGTCAGAACCTCGTCCGAAATTGCCTGTGCAGTGATTGGCTGCCTGGGGAAGTTCAGAACAATTGCGTCCCCGTCCCGTCCCGCGGTCAAAATACCGCTTTGGCTTTGCAACTTCACCAAATCTTTCTGGAAACCCAGATGATTGAAGATGACAAATGCACTGGCAAGGGTCGCATGCCCACATAGCGGCACTTCCACGGTTGGCGTGAACCAGCGAATGTGAAAATCGGCGTCACCATCATTGTCACAGGGAACAAAGAACGCCGTTTCAGACAAATTGTTTTCCATGGCAATTTTTTGCAGCACGTCATCAGGCAACCATTGGGTCAATGGCACAACTGCTGCCGGATTTCCTGCAAACAAAAGATCAGTAAAGGCATCAATCTGATATATCGGCAAAGTCTGGGTCGTCATGTCGGTATCCTGAATAGGAATTCTTTGATTCTTGAAGGCTGGATCGCACCCTGTTGAAAATCGTTTTACAGAGCCATCTCAATCGCGTCCTTGATAATCACCAGATCATGGTCCTGCGTACGCCAGTTGGAAAATGCCGCGCGGAATCCAAAATGCCCGCCATACACCGTTGGCGTGAGGAACACCTTCCCCGTCGCGTTAATGCGATCCAGCAAGGCACGATTATCGTCGTCAGTACCAAGGGCTCTGAACATCGTAACGTTAAGCTTTGGCTCGCGCAGCAGTTCCAGCTTTTCGTGGGTGCGCACCCACGCAGCCAGGTCTGCTGCCTGATCACAGTTGGCACGTACAATGCCCGCCATGCCATCGCGACCATAGGCTTTGATCGCCATCCACAGCGGCAAGGCCCGAAAACGTCGTGAATTTTCCACCCCGCGATTGATATAGCTATTGCCATCCGCCTTGGTGTCAAGATATGGCGCGAACGCCCGACAACACGTTTCCAGAACAGAGACATGCCGGGTCAGGAAAATCCCGCAATCGTATGGCACATTTAACCATTTGTGACCGTCCGAGGTGACTGAGTCCGCCCGTTCAATCCCGGCCAGAAAATGCGCCCTGCGATCATCAAGAGCAGCAAAAAGGCCAAATGCTGCATCAACATGCAACCAAGCGCCATAAGAGGCACACAAATCAGCAATGGCGTTGAGATTATCGAAATCGGTCGCATTCACCGTCCCTGACGATGTAATCACAATCTTGCCACGCGCATCGCTGGCATCAAGCTTTGCCTTCAGATCGACGATATCAGTTTCTTCCGAGCCCGGAAGTGTAGCGACTTTGACAAAGCTGTTGCGACCAATCCCCGTGATCGACAGATCCTTGATCATGCTGGCATGGGGACTTGCTGCAAAGATCGCTAGGTCAGGCAAGACAGATGCGCCATCAGCATCAATATTGACGCCAATCCGTTCGCCACACCATTGACGTGCAGCAACCAGCCCGAGCAAATTTGAAACAGTTGCGCCGGTCGTCAAAACACCATCAAAGCGGTCATGCGGCAATCCGCCCATGTCGCAAAGCCAGCTAATGACTTGCTCTTCGACAGCAGCATTGACCGATCCTTCGGGACCGGTTGCATTCTGATCAATCGCTGAAGCCAGCCAGTCACCGGCAAGGGCAGCCGGCGTCGTGCCCCCCGTCACAAAGCCAAGATACCGGGGTCCGATTGATGCGGCGAGCAGCGGCAGAATTTCTTCCTTGGCTGCCCGCAACGCATCAAGCGTGCCGCTTCCCTGCCCTGATAAGGGGCGCGAGGGGTCAAAAGCAGAGAAATCGCGGCAGGTTACATCCATGTCATCCGCCCCCTGAATGAAGCCATGGGCGACATCCCCTGTTTCCACAAGGATGCGGCCAAGCTTTTCAAGGTCATCAAACATGAGATGACGTGCATCCGCAGTGGGGCTGACAGCTGCACGATTTGAAATGCGGTTCATCTTTTCTCTCCTGAAAGGATGCGGGCGAAATCAGCCCGATCGATATTTGCCCCGGTCAATATAAGGGCAACCTTTTTGCCGATATTGCGGTCGCGGTCTGCAATTGCAGCAGCAAGCGGTAGCGCACCGGCACCTTCGGCAAGGGTATGGCAACAACTGAAATACAGCCGCATGGCATCAGCGATCTGATTGTCATCGACTGCGACAATGTCGGAAGCCCCATTTTTAATGATTTCGATCACTTTCGGATCCGGACTGCGACAGGCAACACCATCGGCAAAGGTTTTTGCTTCTGACGTCTGAATAACCTTCCCGGCCATAAAGGACTGGCGCACTGCATCCGCGCCGGTCGCGACCACACCGACAATCTCGGTATCAATCCCGAGCGCATCGCGCGCGGCAATCAATGAACAGATGCCCGACCCCATACCGACCGGCACATAAACCCGATCAATGCCCTTTACATCTTCAAACAACTCAAGACCGTAGGATGCAACACCACGCACAAGTTCGGCATGGAATGGCGGCACCATCACGACGCCTTCTCGGGTGGCATAGGACTGCGCATATTCAGCCGCGGCCTGAAAATCATCTCCATGTTCGATGACTTCCGCACCCCATGCCCGCATGGCAGCATTCTTTTCAACCGAGTTTCCGTGCGGGACGACAATCGTTGCTGCCATACCAAACCGGCTGGCGGCATGGGCAAGACTTTGTCCGTGATTACCCCGGGTTGCCGACACGATACCGCGATTGCTATGGGCCTGACTGCCGAGATAACGGCAAAAGGTCAGACCGCCCCGAATCTTGAATGCCCCAAGACGGGTATGGTTTTCATGTTTGACATACAGGGACAATCCCGTGCCACGATCCAGCAACGGCCAGTGAATTGTGGGCGTCGGTGCCACATATTGATGCACGAAATCGGCAGCTGCGCGCAGTTCGGTCAAGGAGAACATTCTGATTGTATCCCTGAAATTAACAAATCAAGACAATTAATCAAAACTGGTACAATGTACCGGACGGAGGCACGATGGGAGCACGCACCTCCGTCACACGCAGCAGTGGCTAACTGCGTGGTGGCAACCTGGTCCAGAACGGTTTTGACAGTTCTTCATCTATGTCGGCACGCGAAAGCCCTACATCCTTTAACATATGATCATCAAGCAACTGGATTGCATGACGGTCGCGGGACCGGGCCTGCAGACGTGCAAGATATTCCACCGCAGAGATGACAACATCCATCATCGCCGCGCGCCAGGTCGCAGGCTTTTCACCCTGCTTGCCGTTCATCAATGCGCGATCACTGACATGAATGTCGGGAAGCTGGATTGTATCGTTACAATTTACCATTTCCATCTCCTATCGGTTAATTGTCTCGATATTGTTTTGTCATTGACATTGTCATTGTGTCAATTTAAACATTGTCACCATGACAATATGGCTTCCAAACCTTTCTGACGCCGGCGGTCCTGTTTATCGACAGATCGCGCAGGCCATTCGCGCAGCGGTTAAGGACGGCTCTTTGAAGCCCGGTGATCGACTGCCAACCCACCGTGACCTCGCTTATCATCTGGGCGTGACAGTCGGTACGATTACACGATCATATCGCGAAGCAGAACGATTGGGACTTGTCGCAGGTGAAGTCGGACGAGGGACCTATGTTCTTGATAACATCCAGTCCGAACTGGATATGGCCGCAACCGCGCCGATCCCGCTTGCCTTTACCAACAATCTGGCCCAGTTGGGTCGCAAGCCGCCTTTTGCGCATGGCGCTGAAGACGACAACGAAGATACCGGCCCGATCAATTTCCGCATGAATTGCCCCCTTCCCCCGCAGGAAGGTCATATTCGTCAGACATTGCTTGAAATTGCGGGGTCAATGCCGATTGACGACATGGTGTCATATAAATCCGAATATGGCGTACCCCATCAACGCCAAGCGCTGGCACATGCTGCCGGTCTTGTCGGACTGGATGACAATCCGGAGCGCGTCCTTCCAACGGCCGGTGTTCAGCACGGGATGACTGTATCCCTTCTTGCAACGGTACGACCGGGTGATCTGGTCCTGTGTGAAGAACTGACCTATCCCAATTTGCGAAGCCTTGCCAACTTGCTGCAATTCCGCCTGCGCGGCGTTGCCATGGATGATCAGGGCATCATCCCCGAGGCATTGGAGAATGCCTGCCGCACCCAAAGCCCGCGCGCGATCTATCTGATGCCGACGCTGCACAATCCGCTATGCAGCACCATGGATCAGCAACGCCGCATCGAGATTGCCGAAATCCTGCGCAAATATGACCTGACACTGATTGAAGATGGCATCTATCACTTCCTTGATCCCGATGCCCCACCGCCACTTTCCTGCTTCGCCCCGGAACGCAGCATCTATCTTGATGGCGTTTCCAAAAGCATCGGCGGCGGTTTGCGTGTCGGCTATATCCATGCCCCTGGCGAAATGATCGGCAAACTTGCCAGTGCGATCCGGTCGACCTGCTGGATGGTATCGACCATCAATCTGGAACTGGTCACACGGATGATCATGGATGGCAGCCTTGGCCAGTACGAAGCATGGCACCGTGATGAAGCTGCACAACGCCTTGCTGTCATTTTGGGAACACTCAAGGGATATGACGTCCGCTTCCATCCGACCAACTACCATATCTGGCTTGAACTGCCCGACCATATCGATCCGGGCGAGCTTGTTATGAATGCGGCAAATAGCGGCGTTCTTTTGACGGCAGCTCAACAGTTTTCTGTTGGTCACGTCCCGCGCGGATTGCGACTCTGTTTTGGTGCGGAACGTTCCACCGAACGTCTGCGGCGCGGGGTCCAAATCGTTGATCGATTGCTAAAAAGCAGTGATTTCGGCAATGCCGTTGTCATGTAAAGACTGCTGATTGGTCAGGGATCGCGGCGCGACACGCGCCGACATCCCTGATAAACATTCTGGCCCAAAGCACCCCCGCCCTGATTTCCTGTCGGCATTTCAATTATTTCCGCAAGCAACGCTTGACCACGTGATTGCGTTGCTTCCAAGATATGTTGCGGGGCGCAAAAGCCCCCGATGATTTGTTATCTTGGGCAGCAGAAAGTCAGCAGATGCCAGTTTCCCGCCTTGACGCAGAAGATTGCGGTTTCCCGCATTTCCGTATTCGCAGCCCTCATAAAGACCAACAGCCGAAAATCTTTGATTTCTCATCGCATTATCGTGCAGCAGAAGCCCTTAAATTCGGCTTATCCATGTCCGAACCGGGCTTTAACATCTTTGTTCTGGGTCTGGATCGTGCCGGTCGTATGACCGCGACCCTTGACTATCTGAACAAGGCAATGGAAGAACGTTCAGCCCCGGATGACTGGGTCTATCTGAACAATTTTTCGCGCACCAACCGTCCGCGCCCCTATGCCCTTCCCGCAGGTGAAGGTCGCAAACTTCTATCGGCGATGGAAACCCTGATTTCCCATTTACGCGAAGCGTTCGTTTCGGCCTTTAACGCTCCGGCCCATCTGACCGAAACCCAGACACAGACCGAAGAAGCCCGCACGCAGTTGCGCGAAAAGTTCGACGCCCTTCGCGAATATGCCCGCGAACGCGGTCTGGATGTTCAGGAAAACGAAAAAGGCGTGATGATTGTAGCGCTGAACGAAGAAGGCGAGCCGGTTTCACTTGACGAAATCCCCAAGGAACGTCGCAACGAGGCCGAAGATGCCTTTGAAGAAGTCGCCGAAGAAGCCCGCAAAACCCTGCTTTCGACCCGTGATCTTGAAGAACAGATTGCAGATACACTCGACAGCTTGCGCCGGGGTGCGGCAAAGGTCGTTCTGAAGCCGCGCATCAAGAAACTGCGCGACAAATTTACAAGCCCCGGCCTGAAGGCATGGTTCGAAGCACTTGAAAAGGACATCCTTGATAATATCGATGCGTTCGAAGAAGCCAGTGACCAGCCCGCCATCGAAAGCGGTGATGGCAAGATTCCGGAAACCGTCGATGATCGTTATGCGGTCAATCTTCTGATCGACCATTCCCGTGACAAATGTCCTGATGTTGTTCTTGAACCAAGTCCGAGTTACGACAATCTTTTTGGGCAAATTCAGTACCGCCCGATGGGCGGCGGGATGCATCCGCATTTCAGCCTGATCAAGCCGGGCGCATTGCACCGTGCCAATGGCGGGGTTCTGGTTCTGCGTGCTGAATCACTGCTTGAACATGAAGAATGCTGGGGTTTCCTCAAAGCGGCCCTGCGCGACCGGGAAATCCGCATCGAAGAAACGCACAAGGGCGGTCCACCCACCGCTGGCGCCCCTGAACCGCGCCCGATTCCGCTTGATCTCAAGGTCGTAATCGTTGGTGCACCGAAATTCTACTATACCTTCTTTTCGCTTGATGTGGATTTCCGCAACCATTTCCGCGTGAAAGCCGACATTGATGCCGACATGCCCGCAGCCGGGCGCAATATTTCAATCTATACCGGGCTTCTGCGGGAGTCCGCACTCGCTCGATCGGGTATTCCGGTCGACAACGGTGCCATCCGCCAGCTTTTGGGACAGGCCGCTCGTTGGGCCGGTGAACGCGACAAACTGACCGCCCAGATAGAGCGGGTTGAAGATGTCGGGATTGAGGCCGGTGCCCTTGCCAAATCCGATGGCCGTGAAAGCATCCGGGCTGCCGATGTCAGACGTGCCATCGAAGAACGACGTCACCGCAATTCCCGCCTGGAAGACAGATCACACGAACGCGTTCAACGCCGTGAAATCCTGATCGACAGCTATGGCGCTGTTGTTGGTCAGGTCAACGCCCTGACCGTGCTTGACTACGGTGACCATGCCTTTGGCCTTCCGGCCCGTGTTTCGGCGCGGTCATATGTCGGGAGTCTGGGTGTTTTGAATATCGAACGCATGGTCGACATGTCCGGCCCGCTGCAACAAAAATCTGTCATGACGATTGAAGGTTTCCTGAAATCGCGCTTTGCTCAGGAATTCCCGCTATCGTTTGCCTGTAACGTCACCTTCGAACAGAACTATGGCGGGATCGAAGGGGATTCTGCTTCGATGGCAGAGCTTTGTGCGATCATATCGGCAATCTCAAACGTTCCAATGCGCCAGAATATCGGCATCACCGGTTCGATGAACCAGTTTGGCGAAGCGCAACCGGTTGGCGGAATTTCGCACAAGATCGAAGGTTTCTATCGTATCTGCGCCGATCAGGGTTTCACCGGTGATCAGGGCGTGATCATTCCACAAGCCAATGCCGAAAACGTCGTCCTGCGTGAAGAAGTCGTTCAGGCGATCCGTCAGGGCAAGTTCAATATCTGGACCATTGAACATATCAATGACGCAATTGAACTTTTGGCAGGCATGCCGTCGGGTGACCGCACAGACGGCCAATATCCGACGGACAGTGTCTATGGCAAGGCCATGGAACGGCTGCGCAAGAATGATCTCATATTGCGCGACCGCTATGCCTATCCACCGCGCGCGGAGATGTAACAATGGCAAGACCACCCTGTGATCGCAATCAACATGCAGCACCTGCGTTGCATGGAGTTTGTGCATCCTGGAATCGGGGTGGTCTTTTGCTTTTGATCGGTTTTCTGGCTTTCGGGGCGATTTCTACTGCGTCAACGCCTTTGGCAATAGCACAGACACCGGAAAACCCGACCATGCCGACCGGTGTCGACATGATCCCGACGGATTTGCCCGCACATGCTTCTGAACCGGTGAACCGAAACCGGCCCTTAAGTTTGCTGCCCGGCACCATTCCCGTTGATAACAGTATTGAAGACGACGCAGAAATACCGTCATTGGCAAACCAGTACTACCAGACCCTGACCGGAACCGCACCGGCGCGTCAAAATCGGACAACACCAGCTGCAACCGTCACCAGGACCAAGGTGATTTCGACCCAAACAACCGAAACCGGCACATCCGCACCGGCCCCGACCGGCGCAACGGAAAAGCAAACCCCGATGGTTGCAATCAGGACCGAAACGGCGTCCCGTTCACCAAATATTGTTGGGAACGACACAAGCGGGATTTACCTGATCCAGCTTGGTGCATTTCGCGATACCATTTCAGCCGAAAGCTATTGGGCGAGCTTCCTCGTAAGGTATCCCGACCTTTCCAGAGCACATACCAAACAGATTGTGACGGCCGATCTTGGCACCAAGGGCATTTATCATCGCCTTCAACTTACCGGCTTTGCCAGTTATGAAGGTGCGAAACAACAATGCCGCCAGCTTAAATCTGACGGCACTGATTGTTTTGCTACACATCGCTAGGACGTGGTCGCGTGATCAGTTTCCCGGCGACAGCAACACGATCTTTTCGACGATCAGAGTCGTTGCTTCGGTACAGGTCGTCATAAGGGCATTATGCCCGGTCACACGAACCTTATCCCCCGGACGGAATCGGCTTGCCTTGTTGGCCAGCGCATAAAGCGTTCCATCTTCGGCACGGAAGGTTACACATTCCCTGCCCTGATCGGTAATTTCACCAGCAACGGTGAAGTTTTCTTTCTCCAGAACGGAACAGGCAGACAGCGCAACAGCAACGCCAAACACTGCGACTTTCCTTGCAAACCCAACCATCAACCGGTTTTTCATCGGTCGTTCTCCTGTGCGTGAACGATTCTCTTTGAACACAAACTCTTTCGTGTCGCGTTAAGGTTCTTGTAACGCCATCAACGATACAACGATAGCTACCTTTTAAGGGTTCCACCTTTCATTGTCATTGATTACAAGACAGCCCATGGAAAAGTCGCAGATAGAATTGCTCATGGAACTTGCCGCTGATTTTCAGCAGCAAACGGCAATCAATAATCGCGCCTCGGAACAAACCGAGCAGAGCAACGCCCTGTCGACACTGGTCGATCTTGCCCGTGACATGCAAAACCGCCTTGATCAGCAACAAAATCGCATTCGTCAGCTAGAACTGATGGTCGAGAGTGACGAGCTTACAGGCCTTTATAACCGTCGCGGTTTCATGCGGCGCACGCGCGAGGCACTGGCACGCGCGGCACGCACAGGCGAACGCGGCCTGATGGTTATTGCCGATCTGGACGGTTTCAAGGAAATCAACGACGAACATGGTCATGCTGCGGGTGATGCGGTGCTGCGGCATTTCGGTCAGAACCTGCGCACCCACACCAGATCTGATGACTATGTTGCACGCTTTGGCGGTGACGAATTTGCCATTCTGATGACTGGTAGCAGCCCGGATGCCGCACAAAAACGCATCACCCAGCTTCAACAGGCAACCGCACGTTTTCCGCTGATATGGCAGGGCAAAGCATTACCGATCAAGGCAAGTTTTGGCCATACGGTCTATGACGCAAAAAGCGATATCTCGGAACTGATCCGCATTGCAGATGATGCAATGTATGAACAGAAACACGCTTCGCGCAAAAGCCACAACATCCGCAAAAAAGACACCGACGCGGCATAATCGATTGGATGTTTTTGCCCGCATCACGACAACCCAGCGGACAGACACATTGCCAGAAAGGTCGATTTATCAGGAATTTCTGAATTTGCGCAGAAACAGCTACGTTTTTTGGCTTATCAAGTGCAAATCATTCATATCCTTTGTAAGATCGTCATCTAACAACCGTAGTGAACACTACGATATATAAAGATCAGGCGGCTTTGGATGACGGTTCTCAAATGACAGAAAGCACTGGCTACTCTGCGGAAACAAATGACCAAGACCTTTTGGCCGCCATGGCATTCTGCTGGGCAGACATGTTGCTGGAGGTCGATGAAAACGGCTATATCCTGTTTGTGGCCGGTGCAACCGAAAGCCTTTTGGGCTGCACGCCGGATCGCTTGATCGGCGAAGCTCTTGAAAAGATTGTCGTTAAATCGGAACGCCCGTTGCTAAGGGCCTATCTGCATACCAGTAATGGTTTGAAACGGCTTGAAGAACTCGATCTCGATTTTCAGCTTTGCGAGTCAGATGATCAGCCTGTCAAGGAAGCGGTCCCCTTGTCGCTTAGCGGCTATGTGATTGCCGATCCATCACTGCGTTATTACATCGCAGCACGTCACCGGGCCATTCGCCCGCGCGCGCGATCCGGCATTGACAGGATCATCTTGCAAAACGCGGTCATTCGTCAGAACCAGAATGCCGAAACACGGCAAACCCAGTTGCTCAACACCAAGGAAGCTACCTGCTACCATAGCGAAGCACTGGTTGTACTTGAAAACCTTGCGGCATCCCGTTCGCAGGCAGAAACAGCTGCAACCAGCGAGCTGGCACGCCTGATCGGCATCGGCGCAAAGCGACTCTCGTCGTTAAGCGCGTCAGAAATCATGTCATCGGGACGATCAGCACAGATTCATCCGGTCGATGAACCAATGATCGAGCTCGAACGCCGCATCGTTGCCTATGCCAGCGCACTGCGCGCCGATCTCGAAACACCGATAGCAGATGAAATTCGATCCGAGTCCTTGTCCCCCGGCAATGACGGCCTCGCATCACTGACCAACAGTTCCGGAACGATTGACAAGAAATCAGCGCAAACGGATATCCGCGATCCATTTGGTCGTGATTATGACAGTGCCCGTAACATCCATCATTTTGATATCAACAAAGATAAAAATGACCGCGACACCAACCTGACGCGTGCCGTCGCCTATGCTCTGAACAGGATGCAGCGCAAAGCCCAGAATGAGGTTACAGCAGCACGCCTGTCGGCAAGCCTGCCACATCTGATCAACGAGACTCTGAAATCAGTCCGTGCATTCCGCGAAATTGTCGAAAATGGTTCCTTTGCCGTTGCCTTGCAGCCGATTGTCCATTTGCGCAGCCAGGAAATGCACCATTTCGAGGCGCTGGCGCGCTTTACAATTGGCAACAGCCCGCTTGCTGTGGATCAAATCATCCATTTTGCCGAAGGTACAGGCCTTATCACCGAGTTTGATCTGGCAATGTGCGGCAAGGTTCTTGATCACCTGCGCGACAATGCAAACAAGATTCCCCACCCGGTCGCCGTCAACCTTTCCGGACACTCTCTTGAACAGGCAGGTTTTCTTCCTGCAATTGCAGATTTGCTTGATCAGTATGACATTGCGCCGGATCGCATTTTGTTTGAAATCACCGAAACATCACGTATTCGCGCCTTGGCAGAAGTCAATAACGGATTGCAGGTTCTGCGCGAACGTGGTCATGAGATTTGCCTCGATGATTTCGGGGCCGGTGCTGCGAACTTCGAATATCTGAGCGCGCTTGATGTCGACATCATCAAGTTTGACGGCGGTGCGATGCGTACCGCCCTTGCCAATCCCAAAGGCCGAGCATTCCTCAAGGCGACAGCCCTTCTTTGCAATGATCTGGGTATTCATACCATTGCAGAAATGATCCACGATCAGGCCAGCTATGAAATGGTGCGCGATCTCGGAATTGATTACGGGCAAGGATATCATCTCGGCCCGCCTGTTACCCTTGGCAGTGATGATTCCTTCGAGAAATTGACCAATGATATTGTACATGTTGACGCGACAGAGGACAGCTTAACGGCCTCAAGCGCAACAGGAGGAAACCTATGACGCCCCACCATCCTGTTGGTTCCAGGGAAGATGATCTGGGTACGCCAGACGACCTGACCAGCTATGATGCAGACGTTTTCACTCTTGACCCCAAAGTCATGGCGCAGGCCGAAGCACCGGTCATCGTGATGGATTCCCATGGCGTGCCCCTGTTCGCCAACAAGAATGCTGTTGGCTTTGCCAAGGGTATTCGCGATGGCCTTTTCCCCGAGATTTATCAGCTGATCCGACGCACCCTGACCACACCGGGCGGGGTTGTCGAAATGATGACTTTCGAAGTCCAGCGCGGCACGGCCACGCTTGAGCTCACGGCCCTTCCGACCACCAACAATCAGGTCATGATCCTGCCGCGCGATGTCAGTATGGATCGCAACCTGCGTGAAGCGCTGATTGATTCCCGTCAGCGTTACCGCGACATCGTCGAGGTTTCTTCTGCTTTTGCCTGGGAAACCGATGAAAGCGGCAAGTTCATCTTTGTTTCGCCACGTGGTGCGCTTGGCTACCGGGCAGATGACATTGTCGGGCGGTTCCCGAAGAACTTCCTGCTCGATACCGCCGATCAGGATAGCGAACATGTGTTTCGCAGTCAGAAAGCCGTTCGTGATGTTCCGGTCTGGTTCCGGCGATCAAATGGCAAGGATGCCTGTCTTTCTGTCTCATCAACACCGGTATATTCCCGCGATGGGCGATGGACCGGCACACGCGGCCTTGCCCATGACATCACCGAACAAAGACGCCGTGAAAGTGAAGTTGCTACTGCGCGAAATCGTGACCGTCTGATGACCTATATTGTGCGAACAATGCGAGACGAGATTGATCCGCTTCTTGTTCTCAAAGGCGCATCCGAGGCAAGTACACGTGCGCTTGCCTGCTCAAACTGCATCATCTTCAAGCGCAACGACGAAACCGGTGAACTGGAAGTTGCCGCAGGCGGCGATAGCAAGGACGTCAATGATATCGCCCAGCAGGCTCTGAACCAGTTGCTGGGTGCTGGCGAAACCTTTGATGCCCATGTTGGTGATTTTCGTATCTATGCGTTGCGCTGTCATTACCATCAGCGCAACAATGGTGCCGTCATCTTCATGTTCTCGGCCGATCATCCCGAACCGACCGATGGTGAACGGGCCATCATGACCGAGGTTTCTGATCAGGTCGGTATTGCCATCGAACAGGCAATCCAGCATGAACGTATTCTGACCCTGTCACGAACCGATGGCATGACCGGACTGCTTAACCGCCGCGCCTTCTTTGAAGAACTCAAACGCCGTCACAGTCGTCTACAGCGTGAAAGCGCCCCGGCGGCCCTGATGTATGTCGATATGGACAACTTCAAACTGGTCAATGATATTCACGGCCATCAGGCGGGGGACGAAGCTATTCTTGCCCTTACCCGTGTTCTTCAGGAAAATGTCCGACCAGCTGACTTGATTGCCAGACTGGGCGGTGACGAGTTCGTTTTGTGGCTTGAAGGCGCAGATATTGCCGCCGCATCCGGACGTGCACGGCTTCTGATGAACGAAAGTGCGGTCTTGCGCCAGTATTCCGGTGACAAGGAACATCCGCTGGGCATATCAGTTGGCATCGCTGTCCATGAACCCGATTCAAAAGAAAGTCTTCAACAACTTGTGCAACGTGCAGATCAAACCATGTATCAGGTCAAGAAACGTGGAAAAGGTCGTTTTGGCATCGCTGCCGCACCCGGATCAGATGACCCGGCAAAGATCGAAGATTAGGAGGAATGCCCGATGAAGGGATTTTTGCAGCGGGTATTCACCAAACGCCGGGAAACCCCGATCACATATGACGAAGCCAAGGAAATGGCAGCAAGCCCGGACGCGAATATCCGTGGCAAACTGGCACAGCGTCATGATACCCGACCGGAAATCCTTTATTTCCTGGCGACCGATAATGATTCATCGGTTCGTCGTCATATTGCAGCCAACGAAGCCACACCTGTCCAGGCCGACGTTCTTCTGACCGATGACGTTGATGACGGTGTGCGCGGAAGCCTTGCCGAAAAGATCGCGCATCTGTCTGCCGGACTGACGCCGAACGAGACCGATAAACTGCGCCGGATGACATATGAGGCGCTCGACAAGCTGGCGCGCGATCAGGCGGTTCACGTTCGTCAGGTGATTTCGGAAACGCTTAAGGATATAGCCGAGGCCCCCCAACCGATTATTCAGCAACTGGCACGCGACACCGAAAGTGTCGTTTGTGGACCGGTTCTGCAATATTCGCCTGTCCTTACCGAAGAAGACCTTCTTGAAATCATCCAAGGAAGTTCAGGCCGTGGCGCGCTGAGCTTTGTGTCGCGTCGTCGGAATGTTGGCGAAAAGCTTGCCGATGCCATTGCCGCAAGCAGCGACAAGGATGCAATTTCCCATCTTCTTGGCAACAAGTCGGCGCAAATTCGCGAAGAAACTCTTGACCAGCTTATTGACCGGGCGCCGGATTATCCGGAATGGCACCAGCCACTGGTTGATCGTCCGAAATTGCCACCGACAGCCGCTGGAAAACTTGCGCGCTTTGTTGCCGAGAACCTGATCAGTGTTCTTGAACGTCGCAGGGATCTGAAAAAGGACCAGCTCGACGCGGTCCGTGAAGTTGTTCAGCGTCGCATTGCATCTGGAGAATTTGAAAAGCGGGACGAAGCTGCGGAAAACGCCCCTCAGGTCAAAAAGCAAAAAGCGGACAAGGCAACACCTGCTCAACCAAAGGCCGGCGCGGCAGAAGTCGGAAAGCAGGAAGAAGAGGAAGGTGAATCTGCCTTTGAGACCGCCCTTGCCCTGCATGCCAAGAAAAAGCTGACCGACAAGGAAGTGGCCAAGGCACTGGCGTCAAATGATGTGAAATTTGCCCGTGCGGCCCTTGCCGTTCTTGCCGGTATTCCCCCGGAGGCAGTCACCAAGGTTCTGAATACCCATTCGGCAAAGGGTGTTGTGTCACTTGCCTGGAAAGCAGGACTTCCAGCTGATCTGGCGGTGAAAATTCAGGTCAAACTTGGCCACGTCCCGCCCAGCCAGACCCTTAATCCGCGCGCAGGCAACCAGTACCCGCTTGGCGAGGATGATATGAACTGGCAGCTGGAATTCTTTACCGGGATGGCGACCACGGGCCTGCGTTAAACATACCGGTTTCACGTTTCTCATAATTGATCATGCAGTGACGCCCGGTTTTATGCCGGGCGTTCCATGCAGATATGAGGAATGTCATCTTCAATGTATTCATCACCAAACTGAATAAAACCAAGGCTTTGGTAAAATTCCCTGAGATAAAGCTGCGCATTAAGATAGATCGGCTTTGACACAAATTGCTGGTCGCAAAGCGCAATGGCACGTTCCATCAATTCACGACCGACACCTTGCCCGCGCAAACGTTCACTGGTGACCACGCGTCCGATTGCAGGACGGTCTCCCTGCTCTGTGTGATCCGGGTCGATGCCCGGCGCGACAATCCGGGCCGCAGCCAGAACATCCTTGCCGTTGCTCTTGGCGTCCAAGGCCAAAAGATGGGTGCAAACCGGGTCAAGCCCGTCAATTTCAGGGAAGATACATTGCTGTTCGATGATGAATATTTGTTGGCGCAGCCGCAGAAGACTGTGAACCTGATGAGCCGTCATGGCGTCGAACTGGCAGACGACCCACGCCAGATCGCTAGATGTATCAGACATTGAGATGCACTTTCCGAACAAATCCGTTGATCGCGCCAATAGTTGCGATCAGGAGGCGATCTTTTCTATGAAATAAATAAAGACGTCATCTTCCTGGTGCGAGGCAATCAGGCGGTTTCCTGTCATTTCACAAAATGACTTCATATCGGCGACCGATCCCGGATCCGTTGCCAGAACTTTCAGAATGCCGCCGTTCTGAACATCACGCAGGGATTTCTTCGCTCGCAAGACCGGCATGGGACAGATCAACCCTCTGGCATCGAGGACGATATCAAATTTATCACTTGAAGATGACGTCATGAAAGACCTTATAAAAAATCGGAATTCGGCCTGATATAGCGGTAATTGGCGATTGTTGCATTTACACAATATGTTAGACTGAATAATAACAATCAATCAAACGCTGTTAGCCTGCCCACGATGCAAATCTATCTCCCTATTGCCGAAATATCGGTAAATATTTTTCTGATTTTGGGACTGGGCGGCGGTGTAGGCTTTTTGTCTGGCCTGTTTGGTGTTGGCGGCGGCTTTCTGATTACGCCGCTTTTGATTTTTTATGGCATCCCCCCGGCAGTATCCGTTGCAACCGCTGCAAACCAGATTGTCGCATCATCGGTTTCCGGTGTGTTTGCGCACTGGCGTCGCGGCAATGTCGATCTGAAAATGGGGCTGGTCCTGCTGGCCGGGGGTATTGTCGGCTCGACTGTAGGCGTTTGGGTATTTGCCTGGTTGCGGTCCCTAGGGCAAATTGATCTCGTCATTTCACTTTGCTATGTCATTTTCCTTGGCATCATTGGCGGGATGATGTTGCTTGAAGCAACACGTGCCATCTTCCGAACCCGTCGCAAAGGTGCGATCCGCCGGTCAAAAAAGCATCAGCACAGTTTTATCCATGGTCTGCCGCTTAAGATGCGGTTCTACCGTTCTGGTCTTTATATCAGCGCCCTGTTGCCGCTGGCTGTCGGCTTTTTTGTTGGCATGCTGACCGCCCTGATGGGGGTTGGGGGCGGTTTTGTCATGGTGCCTGCCATGATTTATCTGCTGGGCATGCCGACCGGCGTTGTGATTGGAACGTCTCTTTTCCAGATCATCTTTGTCACGGCGAACGTGACTTTCCTTCAGTCGGTTCAAACCCAAACGGTCGATGTTGCCCTTGCCATCCTGCTTCTGATTGGTGGCGTTATCGGAGCGCAGTTTGGAGCCCAGTTCGGGGCCCGGCTCAAGGCAGAACATCTTCGTGCCCTTTTGGGACTACTGGTGCTCTCGGTGTGTCTCAAGCTTCTGTTTGATCTGGTGATCGAACCAAGCGAGCTTTATTCGATCATGCCGGGGGACCTGTGATGACGTCTCCGGTCCGGATTTTCATGTCGTTCTGCATGACCGTATTGACCTTTGTCGCAGTAGAAAGCCCGATCAAGCGTGCATCTGCCGATCCACTGGTTGTTGATCTGTCCAACCATCTGGTGGCAATCACGACCGGCTTTACCGGAACCGACGTGTTACTGTTCGGCGCAGTTCAGCATGAAGGCGATGTCATTGTCACGGTGCGAGGTCCGGATCAGGACATGGTGGTTCGCCGCAAGGAACGCAAAGTCGGGATCTGGGTGAATGCCGAAAGCGCACGATACAAAAATGTCCCGGCCTACTATGCCAGTGCATCCAATCGTCCGATGGATATCATTGCCCCGCAAAGCATTCTGCAGGATTACCGTATCGGGCTGGAAAATCAGCGTTTTATTGCCACAAGCGACAATCCGGATACCGACCAGGAGGTCTATCGTGCGGCATTGGTCCGCAACATGCAAAATGCCGGTCTGTTCAACCGACGCCCGGCCAAGATCAGCTTCCTGTCCAATCAGTTGTTCCGGACCGACATTCACTTCCCGGCCAACACACCGACAGGGACTTATACGATCAATGTCTATCTGATCCGTGATGGTCGTATCGCAAGTGTGAAAACCACACCACTTGTGGTTTCAAAAACCGGTATAAGTGCCGAAGTTTACGAATTTGCCCATCGCTATTCAGCCCTTTACGGGATCATTGCCGTTATCATCGCGGTGGTTGCAGGCTGGATCGCAAGTGTAGCCTTCCGCAAACGTTAAGCTGTTTGGGGTCAGTTTTGATCCTCGCCATCTAGCTGTATAACAGTCCCCATGCAAGCAGTTACTACGCAAGTGCAGCATATATTTACTCGCACCTGCGAAGCATGAAACTTTCGGTGTGACAGTAAAAACCGCTTGGAAACACAGCCTGATTTACGGCAAACTTCACTGATCCGAGCGATGCCTTGCCCCGTCAACAGAGGCATTCGGTCGGCAGAATGAACAATTCAGAGAGCCCATATGACGTCCTTTGATGCCGATCAGGAACTCCGCGCCTCGACCAACCGAACATTTCTTGTTGTTGTTGATAACAGTGATGAAATGACAAAGGCCCTGCGCTATGCGTGTCGCCGTGCGCAACATACCGGAGGTCGCGTTGCCCTGCTCAGTGTCATCGAGCCTGCAGAGTTTCAGCACTGGATGGCTGTTGGCGACCTGATGAAGGAAGAAGCCCGTGAAGAAGCAGAATCGCGGGTCAATGAACTGGCTGCCTATGTCCATGAACAGACTGGATCAATGCCGCTTCTGTTCATTCGCGAAGGTCGTCTTAAGGATGAATTGCTGAACCTTCTTGATGAAGAAGAACAGATTTCCATTCTGGTTCTTGCAGCGGGCACCACGTCAGAAGGCCCCGGCCCGCTGATTACAGCCCTGACCAAAAGTGACACCGTCGGCCAGCTTAGGCTGCCACTGACGATTGTTCCTGCCGCTCTGTCTGAAGCCGACATTGACGCCTTGAGCTGATCTTATCCTGCAACCATTCCGTCAGCTAAGCCAATATAGAGACTGACAGACTAACCTTCACGCTCACGCTTAGCGGCGTCTTACATCACATTTTCGACGGGAACCGCCATACATTCCTCAAGGAATTGCATATAGGCGTCAAAGGACGATTTCTGCCCGAACAGGATATGCGACCGGCTTTTTATGGCGTGCGATACCACCGAACGACGGCGTTTATCGGTTGCCAGGGTCAATGCAGTATCGACATAGTCTGCCGAGTGATATGCCACACAATCAAAGACCGAAATCTGGCGATAACAGGTATGGCTGCGTCGGGATCGCGCCGCACTTCCGGGCAAGGTCACCAGTGGGACACCAAGCCCCAGACAGTCAAAGGCCAACATTGCGTCATTCCATGCCGGGCTTTCAAGCACGACATCAACCGCACAAAGAAGCGACAGCAAGTCTGCCCGGCTACGCACATTGACAAAGCGCATCCGTCCCGCGACATCGGCATAATTTACGGCAAACCGGCGCCCCCATGCGGCGTCCCAGCTGTCACGTTCCGGTGCGATCAATAACAATTCGGCGGTTTCGTCCAGACGTAAAATCTCGGCAATCAGCGGATCAAAATCGGCGGTCAGAACATCAAGCGGCTGCGGACACAAATAGGTATTTCGGTCCTGTGCCAGACGCCAGAGACGCTGCAATTCTGTTGTCGTCATATCCACGCTTTCAGGCGGCGTGGCATTGACGAACAATCCGGGCAAACGAACAAGCTTTTCACTGAAACGCTTTTCGCCTCCTGCTGTTTCCCAGTCCTCTGCAATCAAATGATAGTCGATGTTTGAAAGGCCGCTGGTCGCCGCAATACCGCCTCCGGAAATCTGAAGCGGAGCCAAACGCCAGCTTGCCAGCAACATTGTATAGGCATCTGCCTGCGGATCGGCATAATGCAGGACATCCAGATCAAGGCCGGAAATCACCCGTGCCGAGTGCAATGGATCAAGTGGCAAAGGTACAACCAGATCGGCATGTTCATCGATCCGCATCGTAATGTCATCTTCACCGGTCGGCGGGCGAATGACGGTTACATCGAACCGGTCCCGGTCAATGGCATCGACAAGACCAAGCACCCAACGCCCGATACCGTTATCACACATATTGGCTGACACAACACCAAGGCGGATCTTGCCACCCTTTCGATCCCGCGAAAGATTGACTTCGGGCACATCATAGCCCGAAACAAGCCGTTCCCAGTAATGACCAACCGCGCGCAACTGCTTGTCACCTTCCGGACGCAATGCCGCACGCCAGACCGGAGGAAAGCGCGTGAGGATCATCGGGTCAATGCGATCAGATCCCACAAACGAAAGGTCTGGTTCAAGCGCATCTTCATCAAGCGTGTCATCAAGAAGATCGCGAATAACTTCGTCATTCTGTGCGGCAAGATTGGTTGGAACCGGCGCAAACAGTAACCGGCGCGCAGTACGAAACAGCGCAGTGTTTTCACCAGCGGCAATTTTGCGATCAATACCGTTCTGCAACACCGATTGCGCCGAGCCGGTATCACCTTCCTCGGCAAGTTCCACAGCCAGACGAAACACGGCATCGTCACCGCCGCCCGCCCCGATTGCAGCGCCGAACCGTTCAACGGCTTCGCTATGACGGCCAACAAGGCTAAGGGCCTCGCCCATCATCAAAAGCAATTGCGGGTCGTGGGGATTGGCCGCAAGTAACGGCTCCAATGCGCCAATGGCCTCCATCCCCTGCCCGACACGCAGATTAAGCAATGCCAGTGTTCGACGTGCCTTGGCGTCATCGGGATCTAGCGCCAGAACCTGTCGCAGGCAATGCTGGGCACCTGCAAACTGTCCAAGACGGAAAAGCGCATCGCCATAAGCGGTCAATGCACGTTGATGTCCCGGTTCCAGTGTAAGTGCCCGGCGCAAAGGTTCGCTTGCCGACACTGTACGCCCCTGATCAAGGCGGATTTGCCCGATCAGAACCAGCGCATTGACGATATCGTCACGCATCCTAAGTGCGGTCATGCACGATGTTTCGGCACCGTTGATATCGCCCATTGCATAAAGGCATGCCGCATAATTGGCATGAATTTCCGCAATATCGGGGGCAAGTTCAAGCGCGTGTTCATAGTTTTCGCGCGCGTCTTTCAACTCATCAAGCTGGCGATAGGTATTGGCGATATTGCAGTAAAGGGCTGGCGCATCCGGACAAAGCCGAATGGCACGCTTGAACGCACCAACCGCGTCGCGCAACTTGCCAATCGCCTTGAGCGCCTGGGCGTGATCGTGCTGGATTTCGGCACTATTGGCATCGGCAATTGCAGCGCGCCCCATTCGTTCCGCAGCCAGAACCTGATTTCCTTGTTTTGCCGCAACCAGGCCCGCCAGATGCATGGCGTCTGCGGCTTGCGGATATGCACGGATCAGCATGCGACAGGCTTCTTCGGCCTCCGCAAACCGGCCTGCTTCATACAGGCCCAGTGCAGATCGGTATGTGGCATCGAAATCAGACAAGGAATACCTGTTTTCATAATGAGTTTGATTAACGGCCACCATAAGGGCCAAGCGTTAACAAACAACGTCTTTGCCACAAATAATCGGCTCTGACCATGCCTTGCCTGCCAAAAGACTGACATGCTTTGGGATACTTCAAAATTTGCTGACATTCGAATGAAGCGAACGCTGATAACAGGCTGATAGCAAAAGAAATCCCCCTGAAGCACTTCAGGGGGATTTCGAGACTTGCCTGCCGGTAATTATCAGATTTTAGACTGCAAGCTGACGATTGGCGTAATAGCGACCAAAACGGTTGGCCAAAAGATCATCCAGTCCGACTTCTTCCTGACGCACATAACCGGTTCCCGGTAGCTTGCCGGTAAGCACCATATCCATCACCGCACACAATCCGGCCGATGTCGTGATCTGGATGGCGGACCAGTTCTTACCGCCAATTTCCGTACCATGGACCTTGCGGATGAAGTTTTCTTCGCAAAGTTCGCCGTTACGGGTCCCGACGGCGTCAGCAAAGATCACAATCACATCCTGCTGCGTGACTGGCAGGGCATTTTCAAAGATTTCCTTCATCATATCCGGGCGTTCGCCCAGACGAAGGTCTTCAATCAGGATTTTCAGAATTTCCTGATGGCCCGGATAACGGACAGTTTTGTAATCAAGATTGTCGACCTTGCCTTCAAGCATGTCACAAAGCGCACCAACCCCGCCCGACGTATTGAAGGCTTCGTATTCGGTGCCATCAATTGTGAAACGCTCATATCCTTCAAGCGGAAGAACCTCGACACGCTTGCCGTTCAGGATCGCCTCACAGGGATTGAGATATTCGTTGATCAAACCGTCCGTCGACCAAGTCAGGTTATATTTCAAACGGTTGGTCGGGTTTTGTGGCAGGGCACCAACCCGGAGACGAAGCTTTTTGACCGTATCAAACCGCTTGAACAGATCGTGCGCAGCGATCGAAATAAAGCCCGGCGCGAGACCACATTGCGGTACAAATGCCCCCGCTGCGCCCTTGGAAATTTCGCGAATGGCACGGGTGGTTTCGACATCTTCCGTCACATCGAAATAGGATGCGCCAACCGCACGGGCAACACGCGCAATCGCGACATTAAGGTAAAACGGACAGGTCGACAGAATGGCATCATGACCGGTGGCGACCTCGGTCAGGGCCACCTCATCGGTGACATCAACCTTGATAAGGGTTGCGGCATCATCCCGGGCACAGAATTCCAGCATATCGCCATTGGCATCTGCCAGGGTCACCGCATAGTCGCCACTTTCCTTAAGCATTACAGCGGCCATACGTCCGATTTTACCGGCACCAAGGATCAAAATCTTTTTCATTGTCTCTAACTCCCGACGGAACAGACACCATCGCGATGGATGCCGTAACTGCCCTGATAACGTTTTGTTGTTTACCCCTTTATGCTCCGCCGCTGGACTAACGCTTGCAACCCGGCAATACTGTCAAAACAATTGAATAACCCGTCATTTTAATGGGTATGACCGATGAAACGCCGACTTGATGAAACCGACCGTCGCCTGATCGCAAGACTGCAGGAAAATGCCCGCATACCGACTGCTGCACTGGCGCGCGATGTCGGACTATCACGCAGTGCTGTACAGGAACGGCTCGAACGCCTTGAAAAATCACAAACCATTACCGGATACACCGTGCAGCTCGGAGACAGCGCGCGACCGGTTCTTCTGGCCGAAGTCATGATCCAGCTAGAACAAAAGCAATCCGCAGGAGTGGTCGGCGCATTGCAGAAAATCCCGCATTGCATTCGCTGTCTGGCAATTTCGGGGGAATATGACCTGATTGCCGAAGTTGCCGCTGATACGCCCGAAGAGCTTGACGGGGTACTGGACCGGATTGGCGAGCTTTCCGGGATAAAACGAACATCAAGTTCAATCATCCTTTCAACCAAGTTCGATCGCCGCTAAGATGCCGCCTGAGGTTGGGGAACCTCCGTTTCAGGAAAAAACCGAGTGATATCCAAACGCAGATATTCTGTCCTTTCTGTCCTTCTTGCCAGTTTCGTTACCACCAGCGTTTTTGGTGTTGGCCTTGCCCTGTATGTCGGTCTTGGTACCGCATATGAAAACACCCGCAATCTCTGGGTCATGCTGGCTGATGTGGACCTGACAGCTGTCCAGCGCACCATGCATGAACGTATGAGCGAAGTTGATGAACGTTCCGACTGGGTCGCAAAGCAGGTCGCCGACGGCACACTTGATCCCAGCTTCCAGTATGGCTGGACCAATGCGATGCGTGCCCTTGCTGCCGCAGACATGGATGTCATGGCCTATGGTCTGATAACAGGGGACCGGCAATTCATCGGTTTCAATCCCGAAGATATGACAGAAATCCGACGTACCCTGCCCCAGGACGATATGCTGTTTTCCGAATTGGCACACATTCGTGGCCCGGTTTCCAACCGCACCGGATTTCCGCGTTGGGATCCGTTTTTCAATCGCACGGTCCTGACCAGTTGGGTTCCGCTTTTTTATGACGGGCATTATCTGGGGACCTTTATTCAGTATCTGTCGCTGTCAAACTTGTCGGACAGCCTGATTCGCGGACGCGAAGACCTTCCCGGCACTCCGTTCATCCTGATTGGCGGCAATCGGGTGATGGCCCATCCTGATTTGCGCGACTGGGGGGAAGACACCGCCAACAAACTGATCAACGGGGCTGATATCGCGCGAAGCCCGCTTCCATTGCCAACCATTCACGATATCGGTGACCGGGTTCTTGCCAATATCGGCAAATCGGAACGGATCAAAACGGATGAAAAAGATGAGCGGCAAAATACCGGCTTGCGCCTTGCCGGACTTGAAGTCGATGGCAAATATCATCTCATTGTCACCCGTCAGGTGATGAATGCCCCCATTTCACCTGTTATCATCGGCATACATTTTACTGAAGAGCTGTTTAATGATGAATGGAATCGCCTTGTTCTGGCGTCCGTTCTGGGTGGTGCTGTGCTGGTCATCGCGGTGATTGTCGCGATTATACTGTCCAAACAGTTCACCAAACCGATCCGGCGCTTTGCCGCCGCTGCCCGCGCCTTTGAGGATGAGGACATTGCCTCTGCCGATGTCCCGCAGCTTTCCGGAAGCCGTATCCGTGAATATGATGACGCAGCGCGCTCCTTTAACCACATGATGATGGCAGTGCATGACCGCGAACGGATCACCAATCTGTTTGGTAAGTTTGTCCCGCAATCCATTGCCAAAAAGCTTCTGGCATCTGGCAATGATTCTGGTGTGTTGCCGCCACAACAATCAGAAGCAACCGTCCTGTTTATCGATATCGCACATTTCACATCAATGTGTGAAAGCCTGCATCCAAATCAGATCATCGCGATGCTCAATGACTATTTCGATTGTGCAACCCAGATCATCGAATCCCATGGTGGCATCGTGACCCAGTTTCAGGGGGATGCGATTCTTGCTGTCTATAACGTGTTTGACGATCTGGAAAACCACGCGGATGCGGCACTTGATAGCGCCATTGCCCTGCAAAACGAGGTTTCCAGCCGTACATTCGAAGGCCTGACATTACAGATCCGCTGCGGGGTCAACACGGGACCGATGGTTGCCGGGAATGTTGGTGCAAAGGCGCGCTTGTCCTTTACCGTTCATGGCGATGCGGTCAATACCGCCTCGCGACTGGAACAGGAAAACAAGGTGCTTGGCACCAATGTTCTGATTTCCGAAACCACCCGGGTATTGCTTTCGGACCCCAAACGCGTTGTCAAAGCCGGTGACGTTCTGTTGCGTGGCCGCCACAGTACGACCGAGCTTTACACGGTGCCGGGCTTCAAGGCCAGTTAACGCGATCGGAACGGGCGGCGGCGGCGAGATGTCGCTCCGCCCTTTCCATGGTCTTCAAAAGCCCATAAGCTATTCAATTCATAGGCTCAGTTGAACTCAGACGACAGGCTGCGCTTCACCGAATCGCTTTAAGTCATTGGAGAGCATATTGGCAAAACGTCACGGGCGACTTTCCATTTTCGCGGTCCTGCTCAGCGGCTTGCTGCTCAGCAGTGTGACCGGCGTCGGGTTGTCGCTTTATTTTGGTCTCCAGACAGCTCTTCAGAATACCCGCGACCTCTGGATCACGATGACCAGTGCGGACATTGCCGATGCAGAACGGATCATCCACGACAGGCTGGCACAGACAGCGCGCCGCAATGTCTGGATCGCCACCAAGGTTGCCGAAGGCGCAATCGATCCTCTTTCACCAGCCTTCTGGTCAAGCCAGGCAGCATCATTGATCGCAACGGAAAAAGCCATTGCCGCCATCGGGATTACAACGCCCGACGGTTCCTTTATCGGTTACGATCAACACAATCAGAAGGTTGTGAAAGAAAAAGCTGATCTCTATGACATGATGATCACCTCACAGCTTCTGAAAATGGGACCGGCCCAAAGTCAGACTCTTTTCCCCTACTGGCAAAGCCTGATTGGTGAAGCTGTCCTTGGTGAAGCAATCCCGCTGTTTCAGGATGGTCAGTATCTTGGTGCACTGATCCAGTATCTCACCCTGCCCGGTTTGTCGCGTGACCTCCCGATGCAGCAAAAAGATGATGGACGCACAGCCTTTATCACAGTTGCAGACCACATTATCGCCCATCCAGGTCTGTCAAACTGGCAAAAGGTCAATATGCGCACCGAGAAATCGGGGTTCATTCCAAAATCGATTGAAGAAGCGACAAGTGTCCTGCCCCGTATGGATCAGATTGGCGATCCGATCTTGTCCCAACGTGCCAGATGGGAGCCGGTTGAGCTCGGCGATAGCCTGAGTTATGCACTTGATCAGCGAATTGATGCATCCCAGGTCGTGATTAACGGTGAATATCAGATCATCGTGACCCGAAACGATTCTGATGGCTCAACGAATCCGATCACATTCGGAATACATTTTGCGCCCTCTGTTTTCGAGGCAGAGGGACAAAGAATAAATCGACTGTTTCTTATCGGAGCCGTTGTTCTGTTGGGTTCCGTGATTATAGCGTGGGTGATCGCACACCTCTTTTCCCGACCACTCAAACGGTTCTCGATGGCAACGCGCCAGTTTGAAGACGGTGACCTCAAGGCATTGCCACAACTACCAGACAGCATCATCAGCGAATTCAACGATGCAGCAACATCCTTCAACCATATGGTCCATACGCTACATGATCGCGCCCGTATTGAACGGATCTTTGGCAAATTTGTGCCACCAGCTATTGCCCAGACACTTTTGACATCTCAAAGCGATACCGGCACCGTTCCGTCACGCAAATGCGTGGCCACAACGCTATTTGTAGATCTTCAGGGCTTTACGACAATGAGTGAAAAGGCCGATCCACAGGATGTGGTTGATATCCTCAATGCCTATTTCGCTGATGCCACCGCCATTATCGAGGCGCGCCACGGGATTATCACCCAGTTTCAGGGGGACGCGATTCTCGCGGTCTATAATGCGGTTGGAGAACAGCCAGATCACGCCGATGCAGCGCTGGAAACAGCGATAGAGCTCCAAAAGCTGGTTCACAGCAAACAGTTCAAAGGTACGACATTGCGGTGCCGTTGCGGCGTCAATACCGGTGAGCTTGTGGCAGGCAGCATTGGCGCACCTGATCGGCTTTCCTTCACGGTCAATGGCGATTCTGTGAATAGTGCGGCGCGACTGGAAGCCATGAACAAGGAACTGGGCACCAGGATTTTGCTTGGGGAAACCACGCGCAATCAGCTTTCTGATCCGTCACGCGTTACCCTTGCCAAGGAAGTTCTGCTCCGCGGCAGAAGCGAAACCACCGCGGTTTACACCATTGCCATTGACGGTATCGACGCCTAGGCACCAGACGCCACCACACATCAGGCAGATAAAACAAAACGCCGCACTGGATAAACCGGTGCGGCGTTTTGTAAAACCTTTGAGAACAAGGTACCGGGAATTAACCCTGGCGCGCCTTGAAACGCGGGTTCTTTTTATTGATCACGTATACGCGGCCACGGCGGCGCACGATACGGCAGCCTTTTTCCCGCAGCTTCGCGGATTTCAATGAGTTCCGGATCTTCATAATCTTAAACCTTAGAAACTTGGCCCCTTCGAGGAAGCCGGAAAATAGAAGTACGACATGCCCCTGTCAATACCTAAAACAGGTTGCGGCGACAGAAATCAGATCAAATCCCGTCAAAGTCGCCAGCAGCAGTCTGAAACCTGAGCGATCAATTGATCGTTGCGTAGAACCGATAAAAGGCCAGCGAGCCATTTTCAAGCATTTTTACGCGATTCATCCACATTTCCATCTCTGGAACGATATAATCCATCACATCCGGGTCCAATCCGGACTTTTGAATGTCTGAAAGCATGGTCATCCATGCTTTTTTGATGTGGACGAGATGGGTTTCCGACTCATCCTTGGCGATGCGGATATCAAATTTCAGTTGCCCGAGCCGGGATTTATATTCCTGTGCGGTCCAGGGATACAGCTCGTCACCTTCAAGTTTGGCCCATTGTGCCAGTGCATTATCGTCAAGATCGCGAGTCAGGACATAATCGGTAAACAGAATCTGCCCCTGTTCACGCAGGGTTTCTGCAACTTCGCCCAGAAATGCCTCCTTGCCCGGCACCTTGAACAGCTCGCCAAACGAATACACAACGTTGAAATAGCCTTTGCGCAATTCCGGTTCAGCCGGATCAAAAGTCTGAACCGGGACTCTTTTTTGCACACCGGCATGAACAGAACGATCCATCCCCAACAGGGCCAACTCGCCATCCTGCTCGAAGGCTGTTACCCAGACCCCGAGGCGATCGGCAAGCAAGCGCGCAACACCACCAAGTCTGGCTCCGATTTCAAGACAGCTGAGCGTTTCGTCAAGGGCCAGTGGCTTTGCGAGTTCCAGCGCATATTCGTGCCCACCCGGAATCATGATCCCGTGATCGAACAATTTGTCATACAGCTTGATTCGCTCTGGCGGCCAGCGCCCGATTTCCTCATCAAGATCAAGCTCGGCGAGCTCCGGCTCGACCGGGCGTGACAGCCAGACACGCATTTTGCGCAGCCATTCGGCATAGACATCTATTTCAAGCTGAAGCAGGTAATATTCGACCGGGTCGTCATACCCTTCCCATTTGGCGCGCAAACGGGTGCCAAAACCCAGATGATGGCCCGGCGGCATTTCGAACTCGGATACGGCAGCGTCATCCGACAGTTCGTCATCTTCGTCGACTTTGCGTTGCCAAAATTTGAGTTTCAAGCCGACTACCTGTTTATTCGAAATCTATGCACAAGTGATTCTTGCAAAATATGACAAATAGGCAAAAGTGACAACGTGTTAAGATTTCCATCATATGATTACGCCACCAGAGGCAAGCAGCAAAAGCTGCCTCGGTCAATCGCATGCGCCGGAAAGTGTGTCAGGACAGGAATCCGCTTTAGATATGAACAACGATCGTCTTGGCATCTATTACAGTATGCTGAACATTGCGCCCGGCGCGAGCGCAAAGGAAATCAAACTCGCCTATCGCAAACTGGCGTTTGAGTATCATCCTGATCGCAACACCGATCCGGACTCCGAAGAAAAATTCAAAGACATCACCGAAGCCTATGAAATCCTGACAGGTGAACGCAAAGCCCCTGCACAGGCATCCAATGGCGGCGCGAACCGCACAAAAGATACCGCCAAGGGCAAATCTGGCCCGTCCGATAAATCAACGACGTCGGGTTATGGTCCGAACGCCACAGGTGCGCAGAACGCCAACCGCACCAAACAGGGTTTTGCCGGTGCAGGACGCAAACAGGAAAAGGCCAAACCGGGCCCTGATGAAAAAGTCGCGCGCGCCAATCAGGCCTATCGCGAACAGCAGGCCAAGGCTGGCGCACGCAAAAGCAACATTCACCCCGGCGCCCGCAGGCATAATCGCAAGAAAACTGACAGCAATGCTCAGGGGTTCATTTCATGTGCAGTAACCGGGGTTGTTTCAGCCCAGCCCAGACAGGTCGAATTCAAGATCGTTCGCGGTTTCCTGCATTCCTGCAAGGTTGAAACCCTTACCGCCAATCTTGCCCCCAAAGGGGCGAGGCGTATGGCTCTTAAGGCAAGCTTGATTACCTGGCTGCGCGGTTTTTGGGGATGGCGAAGCTTCATCCCTGCCTGGAAGGCCATCCTGGGTAATATGCGTGGCGGCAGTTTCCCGCCCGAGGGTAACGCCAAAATGCTGTTTACCCATGCAACCGCCTTTGAGCGCGCCGGAAACAAACAACTGGCGCGGGCGGTGCTGATGCAGGCACTTGATTTCATTGGCACCAACAGGTCGGTTCTTGCCGAACAGGTACGTGCAAGTCTGCGCCGCCTCGAAGATGGCCAGCCGACACGACGCGTGCGTGACGAATGGAAACGTGCTGGCATGGGCGATGCACTTTTGCATCTTAGTCCGCTATTTGTGCTGATTTTTGTGGCTTTGATCGCGTTTGGTCCCGGTCAGGGATTTGTCACGCGCGAGATTCCCGAACTTGTCGCCGAAAAAGGCAGCCAGATCACCAGACAGGTCAAACAATTGATCGGCGAGGACCGCGATCCCTATTACGTTGACCGCGAACTTTTGAACATGCGTGACGGTCCCAGCGTCAATAACAAGATCATTCGCCGTCTGACCCGCTTTGAAACCGTCTATATTTCAGGTGACAGTCAGGGTTTCTGGATCGAGGTCGAAACCACTATCGGCGAAAACGGTTTTGTCAATCTTGACGCACTTGTGCCGGGCAATGGATCGACCGCCCGCGACAAATGGTGCACCACAAACAAATGCGACTGACCGAAGCAATCCGGTCAGTCGCACCAACAGACTTCTAATCTGTGGGTTAAAGCCCCTTTTCAGGAAGCCCCTTACCCTTTGGTCGGGATCGCTTTAAGCGCCGCCAGAAGATAATCCCAGAAACGGGCAACACTTGGTACATGGACGCATTCGTCCGGGCTGTGGGCACGCTTGATGGTCGGGCCAAAGGAAACCATATCCCAGTGCGGATATTTCGCTCCCAGAACACCACATTCAAGACCGGCATGAATCACACGGATTTCCGGGTCCTTGCCAAACATGTCGCGGTGAACCGACTTCATCATGTCGACGACTTCACTGTTTGCGTTCGGTTTCCAGCCCGGATAGGCATCCCCCCACACAACAGTCGCACCGATCAGCTCAAAAACGGCGGTTGCCGCTTCGCGAATGGCATCACGCGCCGAATTGATCGAGCTGCGCGCTGACAGGGTCGCTTTGGCCGTACCATCTGCAAGCTTGATGATCGCAAGGTTGATCGAGGTTTCAACAACACCTTCGACCGAGGTGCTCATGGCCTGAACGCCGTTTGGAGCGCTTACACATGCGTTATTGAAGTTTTTGGAATCGGTTGCGCTCATTGCTGTTGCCGGAAGTGCGGCTTCTTTGGCTGCAATGGCGAAGTTCGGTTCAAGCGCGCCGATTTCGTCGCGCACCTCAGCCGCAAAGACAGAAAGTGCTGCGTCAAACGCACCAACCTTACCTTCTGGCAGAACGATGGTCGCAAAGGATTCACGCGGGATGGCATTGCGCGCCGTACCGGCATTGATCGAAACGATCCGGGCGTCGAAATCACGAATGGCGGTGCGCAGGAAACGCGCCATCAGCTTGTTCGCGTTACCAAGACCGAGAATGATATCAATCCCCGAATGACCGCCCTTTAGACCGGTCAGGGCAATATCGCGAGCAACATAACCGGCAGCAACTGCTTCGGGCGTGTAATCAAAGGTCGCGACCAGATCGCCACCACCGGCACAGCCGACGCAAAGCTCGTACTCGTCTTCAGTATCAAGGTTCAGAAGGATCTCGCCCTTGAGACGACCCGGCTCAAGATTCATCGCACCGGTCAGCCCGCGTTCTTCGTCAACCGTGAACAGAAGTTCAAGTGCACCATGCTCCAGCCCCTCTTCAGTCATGAAGCCCATCATGGCCGCAGCACCAATACCGTTATCCGCGCCAAGCGTGGTGTTGTCTGCGGTGATCCATTCGCCATCAATCAGCATTCGGATCGGATCGGTATCAAAATTGTGGGTCGAACCGGAATTCGCCTGGGTCACCATATCAACATGGGCCTGAAGGATCGTCATTTTACGATCTTCATATCCCGGTGTTGCCGGTATGGAGATCACAAGATTCTGACCACTGTCACGGAAATGCGTCAGACCTTTGTCATCTGCCATTTTTTCAAGAAGCTGAAGAACCGCTTCTTCCTTGGTCGACGGGCGCGGGGTATCGCAAAGTTTCTGAAAGTTTTCCCAAATTGCGACTGGCGCAATTTTGCTGATCTCGTTCACGGTGGCGCTCTCCTGTGTGGTCTGACCAGCCGTTTTCGGCTGAATATCTGGACTATGCGTTTTCGCGGGTTATCCTTGTTGATTACCCTATCGCAGGCCGAATTTAAAGCGCATCTACGTATTTTTGCGCAACCTGCAAATAAAGCGACAAAAAGCCCGCTACACTCGCAGAAAACAGCCTGAATTTAAGGAAACACGCAAATAAATGTCAGCCTAGTCGACCCCGACGGTTGTACTGCGCCGCTGCAAAAGCATCACATCGCGCCATTGTCCCGCCATTGGACCATAACCCATCCGTCCAAGACCACGTCGAAGACCGATTTCTTCAAAGCCAAGCCGCTTATGAAGGGCGATACTTGCAGTGTTTTCGGGAAAGATCCCGGCCTCCAGAGACCAGATACCCAGTGCCTCGCTTTCTGTGATCAGGCTGGAAAGAAGAGCCTTTCCAATCCCCTGCCCCTGTACATCCGGGTCAACATAAACCGATATCTCGGCAACACCACGATAGACGCATCGGCTTGAAACACCCGACAGTCCTGCCCAGCCGGTCACACGGCCGGTATCATCGCAGGCAACCAATCGGCATTCCTTGAGATGTCCGTCATCCCAGTTTTCCCAGGTTCCTGCATTTTCCTGAAATGTTGCATTCCCGGTTGAAATACCGCGCGCATAAATATCAACCACAGAAGCCCCGTCCTCAGGACGCATTGCACGAATGATCATGCTTCATACTCCGGCACAAACACGGTTTTGTCACAGGCAAGATTAAATCGGGAAGAGTGGGAAAAACTCAACCATCAAACGCGAGACTGATCAAGAACTAGCTATCCTGTTCGCGCTCGAACGTCCGGAAGATCAGCTGGTCGCGACCGGCTTCCTTGGCGGCATACATAGCCTCGTCGGCAAGTGCCATTGCTTCGGCCAGCTCAATGAACCTTTGCCGACCTTCACCGCCAACTGTTGCGCCAAAGCTTGCGGTAACTTTGGCAACAGCATCACCATCCTTTTCAACCGGCACTTCGATCGCGCGGATCATATTTGCAAGTCGTTCGCCAATGCGCTTGGTCACGGCTGCGGTTGCAGATGGCAACAGGACTGCGAATTCCTCACCGCCCAGACGTACAACGAGGTCATCATCACGCAATGCCTGACGCAGGGTCTCGGCCACTTTTTCCAGCACCCTGTCGCCAATAGCATGGCCATAGGTATCGTTGATATCCTTGAAGTAATCCAGATCAAGGATGATCAGACCAAAGACCCAGCTTTTGTCTTTCAGATGACGAATTTCACGCAATCGACTGACGGCGATTTCAAAACCACGCCGGTTCAAGGCACGGGTCAGCGGATCGGTCGATGCAAGAGTATCAAGCATCTGTTCCTTGCGCTTGTGATCGGTGATGTCGGTGGCAGATACCATCACCCCGCCACCTTCCATCATATTCATGCGAATATCGGCCAGCCGCCCGGACGGCGTTTGCATTTCATCAAGCGTCGCGTGCCCGTGACCATTTTGCTTCATCTTCGCATAGCATTCACGAAGGGCTGAAATATCAAATGACGGGCTATCATCCTCGGATTTCGGAACGCCAAACAGACGGGAAAATTCGTAATTATGATGAATGACCTTAAGGTCGCTATCAAGCATCGCCACCGCTGATGGCACAAGCCGGATCACTTCGGTTACCGCCTCTTCAAGGCTTGCCTTGGCACGCACCAATTCTTCATTCATTTCAACTTCGTCGCGCACATCATGCGCGGTCGTAAGAATGGCGGGTTTTCCGTCATGCCAAAGAATGCGTTCGTCAGTCAGGTCACGCCAGACCGAACTTCCATCATCAAGGATGTCCCGGACACGGTGTCGTTCACCGCGCAACGCGCCACTAAGAATACCTGCGACATGCTTCAGCGCGCGTGGACGGTTCTGTTCCGGTATAAAGCGCAGAACATTGGGGTTTTCCATGAATTTGCTGGCATTTTCCGCCCCCATAAGATGGGCAAAGGCATCATTGACATACAGCGCGGTCATATTGCGATGGACCATAACCCCGATAAAGGAGCGCCCCAACATGTGATCGACCTGCATGGCGGTCGTGCCATTGTCAATCATCTGAGCCGTGGTCAGAACAGCGTTACCCTGTCCCCATTCAACAGTTTCGTCGCTGATTTCCATCCAGACCGGCGTACCATCCGTACGGATGTTGTAGACTTTCTTCCAGCCGTGAAATCCGTGACCTTCCTGAAAGCCTTCGGACAGTTTGGCAGCCTCGTGGTGGAAACTTGGCGGGATGTATTGCCGCATGTCAGGTTCGCTCATGAAGTCCTTGACATCCCGGCGACCGAGCATCTTCGCATAGGCGTCATTGACATACACGGCTTTCAAATCCTGATGTACGACAACTCCCACGCGTGACCGCCCATACAGACGTGCGATTTCTGTTGGCTCAAACCGCATCAACGTCTTGTTTCCCCCGAAACTCTGAAATGCGAAGCCACATGTTTTCCCGTCACGTGGCTTTAATGATGCCTTAAATAGTACAACAGTTCAGGTATAATTAAAACATAGGGATGCCCTACCTATCCCAACGACGACCTGTTAAACCGGCATGGCCAGCACCACTACAGCCATGCGTTTCATCAAACACATACATAAGAATAAAAGAATATCACTTCCAGTTTAAAATTATTCCATCTTTTCGCGCATTCAAAACATGCCCGTCAACGAACAATCATGGAAAAGAAGCAATGCCTCACAAAACTTTTGACATCATCCAACGCAAACGTGGTTGGGACGGGTATTTCAAACTTGATGTCTATCGTCTGCAACATGACAAGTTTGATGGCGGGAAAAGTGCAATTCTTCAGCGCGAAATCCTGGAACGCGGGCATGCTGTCGCCGTCCTGCCCTATGACCCTGTACGTGATGAAGTCATTCTGATCGAGCAATTCCGCCCGGGCACATTGTCGGTTCAGGAACGCTATCCTGATATGCCCGTATGGCTGATCGAAATTGTCGCGGGCATCATCGAGGATGGCGAGACCGCCGAAAACGTCGCACTCCGTGAAACCATCGAAGAAGCCGGTTGCAAGATCATCGCACCGCTTGAAAAGATATCGCAATATTACGTGACACCGGGGTGTTCGAGCGAAACAGTCACCATGTTCTATGGGCGGGTTGATGCATCAAAGGTCGGCGGCATTCACGGTCTCGACGAAGAAGGCGAAGACATTCGCGTCTTTACCGTGTCCGCAGAAGAATGCTTTGCCATGTTGCAGAATGGACAACTCTGCAATGCAACGACAACCATTGCCATTCAATGGCTGATGCTGAACCGC
This sequence comes from Thalassospira sp. CH_XMU1448-2, assembly GCF_037027285.1. Classification (NCBI taxonomy): domain Bacteria; kingdom Pseudomonadati; phylum Pseudomonadota; class Alphaproteobacteria; order Rhodospirillales; family Thalassospiraceae; genus Thalassospira; species Thalassospira sp. CH_XMU1448-2. The sequence continues at coordinate 455,282 of NZ_JAYMEA010000002.1, read as the reverse complement.
GACCGCATCCGCAAGGAAGCTGGCATTTAGCATCTGTTTCGCTGCATTTCGACGACTGTGAAATTCAACACAAACTTTTCGTTATAATTTCCAAACTATCTTGACTTTTGTGTAATAAAGTCCCAATCAACAACTAATCAAATTTTGAACCCAACCACGTTTGGAGTCTGTCATGGACATACGCAATGGCACCATCGAAGCCATTGGCCGCACCCCGCTTGTGAAGCTGAAAAAGGTTTCCGAGCTGACGGGTTGCACCATTCTTGGCAAGGCCGAATATGCAAATCCGGGCGGATCGGTCAAAGACCGTGCTGCCCTTGCCATCATTCGTGATGCCGAGGCCCGCGGCCTTCTGAAACCCGGCGGCGTGATTGTCGAAGGTACGGCTGGCAATACCGGCATTGGCCTTGCTGTTGTTGGCAACGCGCTTGGCTATCGCACTGTGATTGTCATTCCGGAAACCCAGAGTCAGGAAAAGAAAGATCTTCTGCGTCTGCTTGGTGCTGATCTGCGCGAAGTTCCGGCTGTACCCTATCGCGATCAGAACAACTATGTGCATGTTTCCCGCCGTCTGGCCGAAGAACTGGCACAAACCGAACCCAATGGCGCCATCTGGGCCAACCAGTTTGACAACGTTGCCAACCGTCAGGGCCATATCGACACCACGGCACCCGAAATCTGGGAACAGACCGACGGGAAGATTGATGGCTTTATCTGTGCAGTCGGCACTGGCGGCACGCTTGCCGGTGTTTCGCTCGCGCTGAAAGAGCGCAACAAAAACATCCAGATCGGCCTTGCCGATCCGATGGGTGCGGCCCTTTACAGCCACTACAAGTTCGGTGAACTGAAATCCGAAGGCAGCTCGATCTCCGAGGGCATTGGTCAAGGCCGTATCACCGCCAACCTTGAAGGCGTTGACATCGATCACCCGTTCCAGATTTCGGATGAAGAAATGCTGCCGATCGTCTTTGACCTGCTTAAGGAAGAAGGTCTGTGCATGGGCGGATCGACCGGCATTAACATTGCCGGTGCAGTGCGCCTTGCCCGCGAACTGGGCCCGGGCAAAACCATTGTCACGATCCTGTGCGACCTTGGCACCCGCTATCAGAGCAAGCTTTGGAATCCCGAATTCCTTAAGGAAAAAGGTCTTCCAAGCCCCGATTGGCTGTAAGTCCCAACGCCTTGTCCAACACAAAACCCCGCCAGTTCGACTGGCGGGGTTTTGTTTTTGTCATCTGCCTTGAACGCAGTTTCAGGTCGCGTCGGCCAGTTCCACTGACAGGGACGAACGCCCTTTCTCCTTGGGAACGGCCTGAGCCGCTTGCGATGCCAACCGCCACAGATAAATGCCGCACAGAAGCGCACCAACCAGCAAGGCACCGGCAAATCCCGCCACCGCATTCCAGCCACCATGTGACCAGAACCAGCCACCGACCGAGCCCATGATGCTTGACCCAAGATAATAGGCCAGCAGATAGAGCGACGATGCATGGCCTTTGGAGGTCTTGGCAAGTCGCCCGACCCAGCCGCTTGCAATCGAATGGGCAACGAAAAATCCACTGGTCAGAACCACAATGCCACCAATGATCCCGCCAAGGCTTTCAAGCATGGTGAGCGCAACACCAAGACCGGCCAACAAAATCCCGACCACAAGAACCGGCCCCCGGCCCAGCTTGTCTGATAAAGCCCCGGCAAGGGATGACATCACCGATCCACACAGATAGACCACAAAGATCAGACCGATCTGACTTTGACTAAGGCCATAGGGCGCATCAGATAGCCGGAACCCGACATAGTTAAACACCGTGACAAAACAGCCCATGGCAAAGGCACCGACCAGAAACACAAAGGGCAATCCGGCATGTTTAAGGTGCCCGCCCCAGGCCCGCATATGGTAGCGTACCTGAAAGCCCGGACGGCGAACAAAGTTGCGCGATGTCGGCAACAAAACGGCAAAGCCAAGGGCTGCAAGCAATCCAAGCGCCCCCATGGCCCCAAGGGCCGCGTGCCAGCCAAACAGGTCAGTCAGAAAACCGATCACGACACGACCACTCAGGCCACCGATTGCCGTGCCACTGATATAGATGCCCATCGCCATGCCCAACCCTTTGGGGTCGATTTCCTCGGCCAGATAGGCCATGGCAACAGCGGGAACACCACCAAGTACAAGTCCCTCAACCGCGCGCAGCGCCAGAAAGGCATGCCAGTCCGACAGAAACGGCGCGATCACATTCAGGATCGATGCCACACACATCGACACCAGCATCAATTGTTTGCGCCCGGTGGCTTCGGACACGGCACCGGCCAACAAAATGGCAAAAGCCAGAAGCCCGGTGGTCAGTGACAGCGCAAGCGAGCTTTCAGCAGGCCCGACGCCAAAATGATCGGCCAGTTCGGGCAACAGTGGCTGCACACAATAGATCAGGGAAAAGGTCGCATATCCGGCAAGGAAAAGCGCAACACTGATCCGGCGAAATGCGGCAGAACCCGGACTGATCCAGACCGGTTCTGCAGGCATATGCGCATTGGCGGACGCGAGCGGGTTATCAGTACGCTGGGGAAGCGCACTTATCGACGATGCCGACATGGCTGTTACTTCTTGCACATGGGACTCAGGTTCCTGTTCCGGAGAAACAGACATTTGCGACCTCGTTTAGAAGGGTTCGTGGGGTATGGTTATGATTGCATTCCTTTCGTCATCCGTCCAATATATGGAACAGTCATTCTTGATATGTTTTGGATATATCGTAAATGGAACTTCGTCATATTCGCTACTTTCTGGCCGTCGCCCGCGAAGGCAATTTCACCCGCGCCGCCGCCCGGATCGGCATCGGTCAACCGCCACTTAGTCAGCAAATCCGCGACCTTGAAACCGAAATTGGTACGGCCCTTTTCCATCGCGTACCCCATGGCGCCGAACTGACAGAAGCCGGATCAGCGTTTTACGATGTGGTTGTCCAATTCCCCGATCTTGCCGAACGTGCCATTCGCGCAGCCCAGCGGGCCGGTCGTGGCGAAGTCGGGTCCATTCGCGTCGGGTTCACCGCCTCTGCCGCATTCAGCCCGTCCGTACCTCGGGTCTTTCGCGACTTTCGCCGTGCCTATCCCGGTGTCGAAATGACGCTTGAAGAAGCCAACTCGGCACAGCTTGTCGCAAGCCTGCGCGAAGAACGCCTTGATGCGGTGTTTCTTCGTCAGGATGCGATTGCAGGAGATGGCATTCGCCTGCATGTGATTTCATCCGAACCGATGGTGGCCGTGCTTCCGGCCGGTCACCCGGCCGCACGGCACGACAAGATATCGCTGGCTGACTTGCGCGATGATGCATTGATCCTGACGCCGCGGGCCGTTGGCCCCACCCATTTCGACAAGGTGGTCACCGCCTGCCGTGACGCCGGGTTTGAACCGCAACTGGGTCAGATCGCCCCGCAGCTGGGATCGGTCATTAACTTTGTTGCTGCCGAACTTGGCTTTTCACTGGTACCCAAACCAATGACACAGCTTCAGGCCAATGGCGTTGCCTATCGCGAGATCGAGGGCAACGTTCCAATTGCCCAGTTGTCACTGGCCTATCGCAGCAACGATATTTCGATCGCGCTTCGAAATTTCGTCAGCCGCACGCTTGCTGCACATCGAAAACCTGACATCGATAAATAGGCAAACAAACATATTCTATTCAGATGGTTGCAATCCGTTCCCGAACAAAACTGACAAGCATATCGGCAGATGCATCAAGGGTCTGCAAAGCCGTATCAATCACAAGATCCGCTTCGGCCCAGGAATGATATTCTCGGTCACAGACCTTTTGCCAGTCGGGCAGTTTCAGGTTGTCGATATCGCTCTTGCGGGTTTCAACCCGATGGCGATGCTGATCACGATCAGAACAAATCAGTTCAATCTGAACAAAGGATTTATCTGCCATCCTTGCAGCTTCTCGCCATTCGGCACGGGAAACTTCAATCGGATTGACCGCATCCCCGATCACCAAGTGCCCAAGACGCAAATTATCCGTGGCAATCCGGTTTGCCACAACATATCCGACCGGCCCCATTTCATCGGATGGAACAACACCACAATCAATAATCGCCTGCTCTATCGTGTCAATTCGCAGATGGATCGCACCGAGTTCCCGGGCAGCCAATCTGGCAATCGACGTTTTACCCACACCGGGCAATCCACCAAGAATGATCAACATTTTCAATGCTCCAAGATAGGGCATCCATATGACCATTCCGGTTTGGGACTGGCAAGACGATGATTTCGGGCTAGATTAAGCCCAACTGTGAAATCTCGCACCCCGCATTGCGGCCTTGTGCGCCAAACCGAAAGTCTGGCTGATGCTACGATATTCCCTTCTTGATCTTTGCCCGGTAAATGCGGGCGAACATCCTTCAGATGCCCTGCGCAATACCCTTGAACTTGCCCGGCATGCCGAAAAACTCGGTTATCACCGCTATTGGCTGGCCGAACATCACAATATGCCCGGCATTGCCAGTGCGGCGACGTCCGTTGTCATGGCACATGTCGCGGCTGGCACCAAAACCATCCGGGTTGGATCGGGTGGCGTGATGCTGCCAAACCACGCGCCGCTTGTGATTGCTGAACAGTTCGGCACCCTTGATGCACTTCATCCCGGCCGTATTGATCTTGGCATTGGACGCGCGCCGGGCACGGATCAACGCACCGCTGCCGCCCTGCGTCGTGACATGCATGGATCCGAAGAACGCTTTATTCAGGATGTCTTGCAAGTGCAGGCCTTCCTTGCCCCCCTTGAAGGCAACCCGCCGATCCGTGCGGTTCCCGGTTACGGATCACAAGTGCCAATGTGGCTTTTGGGAAGCAGCCTGTTTTCTGCCGACCTTGCCGCACGCCTTGGCCTGCCCTTTGCCTTTGCATCGCATTTTGCCCCTGACATGCTGATGGATGCCCTGACCCTTTATCGCCATCGCTTTGAGCCAAGCGAACAGCTTGATAAACCCTATGCGATTGCCGCGATGGGATTCTTTGCCGCCGACACGGACGAGGAAGGCGAATATCTTGCGACATCGATGCAGCAACAATTCCTGAATCTGCGCCGTGGCACGCCAGGTCAGCTGCCCAAACCGGTCAGGGATATGAGCGAAATCTGGAACCGTGTTGAAAAGGCCGGTGTGGATCACGCCATGCGCTATGCCGCGATTGGCGGACGCGACACTGTACGCAAAAAGCTTCGCGAATTTGCCTATATAACCAATGCCGACGAGATCATGGTGACGGCAAATATCTTTGATCAGGCTGCACGCCAGAAATCCTTTGCGATTGCCGCAGAATTGTTTGCCGAAATGAACGCGCAAAGCAGTGACAAGGATTGCGCATAAGCCTTCAAAAGCTCCAAGGCACGAAGTGGCGGCAGATTTCTATTTGCCGCCATTTTTGTATTTGGATGGCTTTACCCCACAAGCGAAGCCACCTATCGTGTTGGCATAAATCACACCACCACTGAATACGGGATTTCAGGTGTTTATCCTTTTGAACGGCACATTGAGTGCAGGCAAAACAAGCATTGCACATACGTTGCGCAAACAACTTGCCGACCCGACCCTGATATTCTCGCGCGATCAGTTTCATCAATCCCTGCCCGCGCAGTTTTGGGAAGATGCAGCGCTTCGTCGTCTAATCGGCCCGCCTCTCTTTCGCCAGTTCCATCAATCACTGCTGCCGTTTTGTACCGAGGAACAGAATGTGATCATTGATCACGTTCTTAATCAGGCGGAATGGGCGCCTGAAATTGCCGGAATATTTGAAGGTGTCGATCTGTATTTCATCGGCGTGAAATGCCCGATTGAAATCACAGAAGAACGCGAAAGATCAAGAGATGATCGCCCGAACGGTTTGGCAAGGTCGCAAATCGATGTCGTGCATGCACATGGCGCTTATGATTTCACAGTTGATACATCCCGCTTGTCTGCACAGCGGTGTGCCGCAGACATTATCAATCATGTCAGAAACAATCGACCGACAGCTTTTCATCGCCTTCTTGCGTGATAGAACCGACACACCTGATCGCATTGGAACGCATAACAGCCAAAGAAACCTACGCCATTCGTCATCAGGTTCTGAGGCCCAATGAGTCAGTTGAATATTGCATGCTTGCTGACGACGGTGGGGCCTTTCATTTCGGCAGATATGTGGATCATCAAGTGGTGTGTCTTGTGTCGCTTTCATAAAGGCTGAAGACAAGGTCCCTTAACAATTGTTCAGCGTTAAAATCATAACAAACGTATCGCCATAGCGGGCACCAACCGTCGGATCACACTAGATACAGCACATGATTGTTCATTGACTTGGCTTGATGTGCTCCAGTTCGTATAGGTCGTTTCATCATACGAAATACCAACTTACGCTACTTGCGCTTGCATCACAGCTCGGACAATATGCGCATCCCGTCGCATCGATCGACGGCAGCCCCATTGTTTCAAAAGGTTATGGTGCGCCACCCATGAGTGACTTTTTACTGGCAGCATTGCCAATCGCAACCATCCTGTTTCTGATGATCAAGGCAAACTGGGGGGCTGCACGTGCAGGTGCTGCCGCGTGGTTTGTCACCGCAATCATCGCCGTCTTTTTCTTTGGCGCACCAACCGAAATGCTGATCATCGCCCAGGCCAAGGGCGTGATGCTTGGCCTTTATATTCTCTACATCGTCTGGGCGGCGCTCATCCTGTATTTCGCTGCCGACGAAGCGGGTGCAATCAAAACCATCGGGCGCGCCATCCGGTCGCTGACCGATGATCGCCCCTTGCAACTTCTGATCCTTGGCTATGTGTTTGCAAGCTTCCTTCAGGGTGTTGCCGGCTTTGGTGTGCCGATTGCAGTTGTCGCCCCGCTGCTTCTGGGCATGGGGTTCTCGCCGGTACTGGCCGTTGCAGCCCCGATGATCGGGCACAGCTGGTCGGTGCTGTTTGGCAATATGGCAACCTCGTTTGAAGCATTGATCGGTGTGACCGGCATTCCGGGCACGGAACTGACCCATTATTCCGCCATCCTTCTGGGACTTTCCGGCTTTAGCTGTGGCGCTGCTGTTCTGTGGCTTGATGGTGGTTTCCGCACCATTCGTCGCCGTGTTGTGCCACTTGTCCTGATTTCCGGCGTCATGGGTGTGGTGCAATATTGCATGGCCAATTACGGCGTTTGGACGCTGGGCGGCCTGACTGCGGGCATCGCCGGTCTTGTGACGTCAATCATCGTCACCCGTTTCTGGAAACCGCATCCCGATGACGTCGCCGAACAGGTCGCCGATGATCATCATAACATGCCATTGCTTGAAGCCCTGACACCCTATCTGGTCTTTATTGGTCTGGTAACACTGGCAACCTTTGTTCCCGGCATGGAAAGCATTCTGGGCAAAGTGCGCTTCACACTTGATTTCCCGGAAACGGCCACTTCTTTGGGCTGGGTCATCAATGCCGAAAGCGCCAAGTCGATTGCCATTTTCGGCCATCCCGGCGCGCTATTGCTTTATACCGCTGCGATCAGCTTTACCTTCTTCAAGCTGCGCGGCCATTATGATGCAGGGATTGGCAAGCGTATCTGGCAACGCACGCTCAAAAGCGGCCTGCCAACCAGCATCGGCATGGTGCCGGTGATCGGTCTTGCCATCATCATGGATCATGCCGGCATGACCTATGCCCTTGCCGAGGGCGGTGCGGCGATTTTCTCGGGTGCTTTTGCTGTTGCCTATCCGGTGATATCGCCTGCCATCGGAGCGCTAGGGGCCTTCATGACCGGCAGCACAAACAATTCCAACGTCGTGTTCGGCATGTTCCAGCGCCATACAGCTGAATTGTCGGGACTTTCAACCTCACTTATTCTTGCCGCACAGGCTACCGGTGCCTCGCTTGGCAGTATGCTGGCACCTTCAAAGATTCTGGTTGGATGTTCGACTGTTGGTCTTTCGGGCAAGGAAGGCCCGGTATTATCCGTGGTTCTGAAAACCGGTGTGATCCTGACAGCCCTTTGCGGCTTCATGGCACTTGGTATCATGTTGATCGCAACGATGAACGGGGGCTCCTGAAATGAAACAGAAACTGTTCAACCCGGTCTTTCTGGTTCTGGCATCAATCATCCTTCCGATTGCCAGTTTTGAGGCCCTTGTGATGGGCAGCATTGCGGCAAGTGACATCCTGCTTGCGCTATTTTGTGCCGTCATGGCGTTGATCATCGTCCGCAAATAAAAACCCGCCGGGGCATGGCCACCGGCGGATTTGCAGATCGGCTGGAATGCAACACCTAGGGTCGGAAGGTTGCAAGCTTCAGCCCAAAGGCAATAAAGACCGCACCGGTGGTTGCCTTGAGCGCGCGCTGGAACCGGCCACTCCCGGCAAAGCGCGTCAAACGCGCCAGCAACAGGATGATCGCCCCGAACCAGATGGCGTTGATTGCAGCATGCACGCAGACCAGCACAAAGGCCGATGATACCGCCCCTTCACCCGCCGGAATGAATTGCGGAAACGCTGCCAGATAAAAGATCGAGACTTTCGGGTTCAGAACATTGGTCAGGAACCCTTCGCCATAGGCCATGACAAGGGTCCGCTTGCGCTTGGCCGGGGTAATTTCCCGAACGGTCTGAACACCGCGCCATGCATCGCGCAATGCCTTGAAACCGATCCAGCATAAATAGGCCGCCCCCAACAACTTGACGACCATAAATGCCTGTGCCGATTGCACAAGGATCACCGATATCCCGAGGATCGATAATGTCCCGTGGATGTAAAAGGCTGTGACAAATCCGGCGACATTGGCAAAACCGGCTGCACGACCGGATGTCGGCACCGTTTTGGCCACCAAAACACCATTCGGCCCGGGCGACATCACCAATAAGGATGTCACAAGCGCAAAGCTCAAAAACTGGGTCCAATCCATGGGGCAGCTCCCTGCTACGTGGTTATGCATGTTGACAGCGCATGACGACTATAGCTCCACACGGTATTCCAACAAGAAAATGATTGTGACCATGACATTTGCCCAGAGGTCACGCCCCTCGCGCTCTTCGCGTTCCTCGCTCCCCCCGCGGAAAATGATAACTTTTCGAAAAATGATAAAGAATAGAAGTGGTTCCGGTACCCGCATCGCATTAGATTTTTAGCGAAAATACAGATGCGGCGCACAGTCGCACATTTACGGGGCACCAATTTCCCCATGAGCCAACAGCCCCCTGCTCCTCGCAAGTGCATCGGCATATCGCTGTTGCGCAATGAACTTTTCTGACCAGATTGATCATGTACATGACCAAAGCCACCCTGCCCGTCTTCCTGTTTGCCATCACTTTTTTTGCAACATCCACGACTCAAGCCGATACCTTGCCAAATACGGATAAATGGGGTGGCCATATTGATCTTGAAGGCAAGGCAGGTACAGATCGCAACCTTGGTGAAACAGATCTGTTCATTCCGCTTTGGCAGGATGAGGACACACTGACATTCACCAGCCTTCGCGCCCGGATGGATGACAATAACAGCCACGAAGGGAACTTCGGTCTTGGCATTCGCCAGATGCTGGATAGCGGATGGAACCTTGGCGGCTATGGCTATTTTGATCGCCGTCACAGCCCGTATGCACACAAATTCAACCAGTTGACCTTCGGCGCAGAGGCCCTGTCGCTTGATTGGGATTTCCGCGCCAATGGTTATATCCCGATCGGAACAACAAGATATCTTGAAGACAGCCTAAGCACTGTCGAGTTCACCGGTTCGTCCATCTTGTATAGACAGGGCGAGGAACGTGCACTTCGCGGATTTGATGCAGAAATCGGCTGGCGCATTCCGTTATTTAAGGCTGATGCCGGACAGCAACTCCGTGCCTATGCCGGTGGTTATCGCTTTACGGAAGACGGTGTTGATACTGTGCAGGGTCCGCGTGGACGACTGGACCTGACCTTTGATGAAGTCCCCTTTTTGTGGGAAGGGTCGCGCTTCTCGCTCGGGGCGGAAATTCAGCATGACAGCCCACGGGGCACGCAGGGCTTTGCCAGCTTCCGCCTTCGTATCCCGTTGCAAGGCTTCGGCGATACTCCGAAACCCCGCCTGAGCGCGATGGAACGGCGCATGACCGATCCCATCATTCGCGACATTGATGTGGTCAGTCAGGCCGGACAGTTTTCTGAAGCAAGTGAAATCACCCAGACTGCGGACGGGAAAACGATCACAGTTCTGAACAGCAACTCGACATCGGCGGCGAACTTTGCCACTGACATTGCCAATGCAGGTGCCAATTCAACCGTAATCCTGAGCGGTAATTACACCGCAATCAATTCCGTCACAACGGTTCAAAGTGGACAAACAATTGTCGGGGGTGGCGCACTCGACATCAAAACCCCGACAGGACGGTCGGTTACGGTCACCATTCCGGATGCATCAATCTCGGGCACCGGCAGTAATGGCGGCGCCGGCGGTGGTGCACGTTTCTTTAACATGGCCGATAACAGCAGCCTGATTGGTGTGACCGCGAACGTTAACACGACCGGGTCAGCATACATCGTCCACATCGAAGGAAAGCAAAATGTTACCATTCGGAACAACAACCTGACAACGCAGAACGACAACTCAACCGCAGGCGCTATCATAATCAGAGACAGCCAGGATGTGACCATCAAGAATAATGTTTCATCCATTACCTCCAATGCAAATGGTGCCCGATTCCTGGCGATTATCGGCAACAATTCCAACATCAGCATCGATGACAACAAGCTTTCCGTGAGCGGAGCAGGCTTCGACAAGCGATTTGTGTTCTTCGCCAATTCATCAACCATAAACAACCTGTCAGGGACAGGTAATACCACCAACAACGTCAACCCATGCGGTGACGGCGGCGGAACCCCTCCCACCGTTACTGGCACAGTCACGGTAGACGGTACCGCGGTAGACGGCAGCGCCTGTCCATAACGTGATGCTATAAAAATCTGGACATATCGGCTTCGGCTTGAATGTTCTTCTTTTGTTCTTTATTGTGAGCGCATGAAGAACAATATCAGCCAACCCCATGCCCACGCCCGCGCTGTCATTTTTGATGATGGATGGTCAAACGCGAAATGTGATCTGAACATCTTGCCCGCCCGCGGTCAAAAAGGGCGCGGGGCTGTTTCGAATATTGACGGTCGATTTGAACGTCACATCCATCAGGCGGTTGATGATGGATGGCTCGGGCAATTAATGGAAGATGCCCCGCCGCGCATCAAAACCACCCTTGGCATTGATGGCGCACGCAGCGTCATCACCAGAAACCAAAGCCCGGATGTTCCCTTTGACCGGTCGATCAATCCCTATCGCGGGTGTGAGCATGGCTGCATCTATTGCTTTGCCAGACCCACCCACGCCTATCTGGGCCTGTCACCGGGGCTTGATTTTGAAACCCGCCTGTTCTGGAAACCGGAAGCCGCATCCCTGTTACGCAAACAACTTTCAAGCAAGGCCTACAACCCTGCTCCGATCGTGATCGGCACCAGCACCGATCCCTATCAACCGGTCGACCGTGACAAGAAACTGACCCGCGACATCATCAAGGTTCTGACAGATTGCCAGCATCCATTTTCGATCATCACCAAAAGTGCGCTGGTGACCCGCGACATTGATCTTATTGCCCCGATGGCGGCGCGCAATCGCGCATCGGTTGCCGTTTCAGTCACGAGCCTTGATCACAGACTTTCCAATCTTCTGGAACCGCGTGCCTCTGCGCCACATCGCAGGCTTGATGCCATCCGCAAGCTTTCAGACGCAGGGATTCCGGTCACTGTGCTTGCCGCCCCGATCATCCCGGGCCTGAATGATATGGAGATTGAAAACATCGTGGCAGCCTGTGCCGATGCCGGGGCCTGCTCGATCAGCCACATTGTCCTGCGCCTGCCGCTCGAAATTGCCGATCTGTTCGAAGAATGGCTGGAGGCACACTATCCCGAGCGCAAGGACAAGGTTATGTCACTCATCCGCCAGATGCGCGGTGGCGAACGCTATCAGTCGGAATTTGGTAACCGTATGCGCGGCACCGGTCCGATTGCCGAAATGATCGCCCATCGTTTCAAACTGGCACGCAAGAAATATAACCTGACCGGCCGGTCAATGGATCTTGATTGCAGCGGCTTCAAGCGGCCCAGCGCGGACGGGCAGATGTCGCTGTTCTGACATCTGCCCGTCAGATATCGAGCTGCCATGCCCTTAGCCGACACGCTTGATCGCGGCATGACGCTTTTTGCCAACTGAAAGCTGCAGCAACTCCCAATCATCAAATGCGTAATGCAGTACATGATGTTCCGGGTCGGTGATTTGCTTGTCATCAATGCGCACCGCGCCCGCTTCGACCAGACGGCGGGCTTCGCTATTGGTTTTGGCAAATCCGGCCATGACAATCAGGGCAAGGATCCCGATCCCGTCTTGTAGCGCATGAGCAGTGAATTCGAGTGTCGGCAAACCACTGAGATCACCGTTGGCACCAAAGATGCCATCGGCGGCTGATTTGGCAGCTTCAAGTTCAAACTCGCCATGGGCAAGCCTTGTGGCTTCATCGGCCAGAACAACCTTGGCGTCATTGATGTCGGCACCGGACAATTGTTCAAGCTGTTCGATATCAAGCAACGGAAGATCGGTGAACAGACGCAGGAAACGCCCAACATCACCATCCTCGCAATTGCGCCAGAACTGCCAGTAATCAAAGGTACTCAGCCGGTCGGCATTCAGCCACACCGCCCCTGCCGCCGTTTTGCCCATCTTCACACCCGATGACGTTGTCAGAAGCGGTGCTGTCATCCCGAACACTTCATTACCATCGACCCGGCGCACAAGATCGACACCATTGATGATGTTGGCCCATTGATCGCCCCCGCCCATCTGCGCGCGGCATCCAAAGCGCCGCGACAGCTCCAGAAAATCAAAGGCCTGCAAGATCATGTAGTTGAATTCAAGGAAGCTGAGGCTTTCCTGACGTTCCAGACGTGATTTCACGGAATCAAATGACAGCATCCGGTTGACCGAAAAGTGTCGCCCGATATCACGCAAAAGATCGACATAGCCCAACTGGTCAAGCCAGTCGGCGTTATTGACCAGAACCGCATCGGTTGGGCCATCGCCAAAACGCAGGAAACGACCAAACACCTTGCGAATGCCATTGATATTGGCGGTGATCTGTTCATCAGTCAGGATCGGACGCGCTTCCGAGCGAAAACTGGGATCCCCGATGCGCGTCGTCCCGCCACCGACCAGAACAATCGGCTTGTGCCCGTGGCGCTGCAACCAGCGCAGTGTCATGATCGGCAACAGATGGCCCACATGCAGGCTATCAGCCGTGGCATCAAATCCGATGTAGACCGGCACGGCTTCTTCACTGGCAAGAATACGATCCAGCCCCGCAAAGGAGGTACATTGATGGATAAAACCGCGTGCATGCAGGGCCAGCAACGCATCGGATTCAAATCCGTTTGCCGTCACTTCACTGGCATTTTGCGGCGTTGTCGGGTGATCAACAGGTTGGGATATTGTCATTTCGGTTTTCCTTGATGGTGGGACCACCTCGGGCAAACCGGTTTATGGAAAAAACAAAGGCCGCCCTGGGGCAGCCGGTCTTGGTTTAATTTACAAACACATCAACAGGCGCCGCACTATGTGTGCAGCGGATAATACGAGTTGAACTGTGCAAATACGTTTTCCATGCCCAAATGCATATGGCGCATTTCATGATCAGTCAAGACTGTTTGCATCACCATCCCTTTACGCGCCCCCTGATCCCAAAACGAAAACACCCGCCAGACGATGGCAGGTGTTTGTCACAAGACCGGTTTCTAATGATCAGCTGACAACGCGATAACGTGCATGCAGGGCCGGATTATTGATCATGGTTGCACTGATCATGGGCTTGCCCGCCGCCTCTTCGGCACTTTCCAGCGCCATAACCGCAGCCTGATCATCCTGACTGATATTCCCCTGCTCGGTCAGGGCAAGATCACGTGCCGTTTCAAAGAAACGCAGGCCTCTCTTTTCCATGACATAAAGGGTTTCGCCGCCCCATTCCCCTGTCCAGACCAGCCCGGAAAGCCCGGCCATTTCCTTTTCGATGCGGCTCGGCGAGATCGGCATGCCAAGACAGGTGGTCAGAAGAAATGAAAGTTCGGCTGCTGTAACCCCGTCTTCGCAACATTCTTCGGCCAGAACCGACATAACGGCCATGGTAACCACGCGAAGCGATACCTTGCTGGTTTCCAGACCCGGAAACCGGTTTTGTTGAAGTTCGACAATGTCATTGGCAATGCGATCCACATCCCCACGGATCACATACCGCCCGCGCCATACACGACAGCTTGTTCTGACTTCCCATTCACGCATTGTTGGTCCCACCCGTTTTTTATTTGTCCCAATGCAAAAACGATACATTACACATACATATAGTCAACATGTTTTTCGACATTATGTATCAATTTCGACATTCGGATTGGAACCACTGATAGCCAAGCTGTGACACGACGTAACCATCTTCATTTTCGACGGCGTCAAGATAGCCGCGTGAGACGGCAACATGAAAATCACGGCTAAAATTGCGCGGCATCCGCAGATGTTCCTGGCGACGCAGAACACGGCGGACGTCATCACGCGTCACGAAGCCCCGTCCATCCCGGTAATGCAGCCAGATCGCCGCAATCAGGATGGTTTCGGCAAAACCGCGCGGCTGTATTCGCGCGACCAGATCACCAAGCGACCCCATGAAACTGGTAATGAAGGCGCCCGGTTCGATGGCAGAAAATGCCGCCTGTGGATAGTCTGTTTGCGGTGAAGTTCCAGCAAGTTCAGCCCCATATGCACCCTCGTCTGCATGAACGGGCACGCCCCCCGGTATATCGTCTGTATGTCGATCTATACTCTGTTGTCTGTTCGGGGTGTGAGGCCGCGCTATCGCGCTGTCGCCTGCTTGTGCGGCGCGGAGTGTCGTCGACCGTGCGGCATTTCCAGTCAAGCCGGATGGTGTTACTTGCGCAACAGGCGCCTGCACTGGCTGTCCGAACAAGGCAGCCATAACCACAGGCAAGCGTGCTGGCGGGATCGCGCATTCGAGATCCACCGGGCCAAAATCCCCCTCGCCGGTCAGTTTGACGTGAATTATTGCTGCCAAGGTTGCTGCTTCTCCTGATTTGCACAACCCAATACCATACATATTGTACGATATTCAACATCATTTTCCGATTCACGTATACAAACATACATTCATAGTATTGTCGCCCGACAATTTTACCCTCGACAATCAGGACGCGACCACCACACCATGAACAAAACACCCGTGAAGATGACAGATGTTCATTTCCGGTGAAGAACATGCGCAGCCGCCCCGCCTATCACAGGTCGCGCAAATCTGAAGCCACCATCAGGGAAGGATAAACAATCATGACACGCCTTTTGTTTCGCGAAGACGCCTATGCCCAAAGCTGCGATGCGACCGTGAAAAGCGTTTCAGAACGCGGTATCGAGCTTGATCAGACTGTCTTCTACGCCACCGCTGGCGGTCAGACCGGGGATATTGGCATCCTCAAAACCGCGTCCGGCACTGTTCTTCCTGTTGCCACCACCGTCAAGGATCGCGAAACCGGCCGAATTCTTCATATTATCGCCGATGACCACCCTCTTCCGGCGGTTGGCGATGCAATCACAGCCGAACTTGACTGGGACAACCGGCACAAACTGATGCGCTTTCACACCTGCCTGCATCTTCTTTGCGCGGTCATCGAGGGCGACGTGACCGGCGGCAACATTGCCGCACACAAGGCGCGCCTTGATTTCAACCTGCCTGATATCGCTTTGGACAAGGACGAGATCACTGAAAAACTCAATGAACTGATTGCACGTGACGCCGATGTTTATGATGGCGAAATCAGCATCGCCGAACTTAAAGCCAATCCGGAACTTGTGCGCACCATGTCAGTACAGCCACCCATGGATGGCAATTCGATCCGGACCGTGACGATCGAGGGGATCGATTTCCAACCCTGCGGCGGTACCCATGTACGCAAAACAGGTGAAATCGGCCCGGTGAGCGTTGCCAAGATCGAGAAAAAAGGCCGTCAGAACCGACGGATCAATATCGTATTCGCCCAATAGGATTGGTACACCAGACGGCCAAAGCACTGCATTCCGGCATCAAAACACCGGAAATCAGGGCTGCCGACATGACTGCCGGTTGCCAGTTTCCGCAAGTACCATTACAAATTTGAACAACAAGAAGTCATATAAGACCATCAGGACCACACAATATAATGATCCCGGGATCAACCGGGGTCGTGCAATACCCACATTGCTAATCGGAGCTTGTCCATGACTGACCCACTTTCCGATGCCCTGGTCACAACCCAGTGGCTGGCGGATCACCTCGACGCACCGGATGTCCGCGTCGTGGATGCAAGCTGGTACATGCCAGCTGACAATAAAAATGCCCGCGAGATCTACGATGCGCAGCACATTCCCGGCGCGGTGTTTTTTGACATTGATGAAATTGCCGCTGACGACAGCGCCCCGCTGCCGCACATGATGCCCGACGCGATCAAGTTTTCGGCCAAGGTACGCAAACTTGGCCTTGGGGATGGCGTACGCATTGTTGTTTATGGTCAGACGGGATCGGCTCTTGCCGCCTGCCGCGCATGGTGGATGCTGCGTCACTTCGGTCATAATGACGTGGTTGTGCTTGATGGCGGCTTGCCCAAATGGCTTGCCGAAAACCGCCCGGTTACCGACACACCGACCCCGCCACGCGAACGCCATTTCACTGCGCGCGCCAACAGCTTCCTGCTGCGCGAGATTGATCAGGTGATGTCAAACGTCAAGACCAAGCGCGAACAACTTGTCGATGCCCGTGCTGGCGAACGTTTCCGTGGCGAAGTTGCCGATCCATGGGGTAAATCGGGCCACGTTCCGAGTTCCTACAACCTGCCTTTCAATGTGCTGTTGAATGCCGATGGCACCTTCAAGGGGCCAGAGGAAATCAAGGGCGCGTTTGAACAGGCTGGCGTCAATCTGGACAAGCCGGTTGTTGCAACCTGCGGGTCGGGTGTTACGGCCTGCGTGCTCGCCATGGGCGCCTATATCGCCGGCCACAAACAGGTTGCCGTCTTTGACGGGTCCTGGGCGCAGTGGGCCACAACCGAAGACAGCCCGGTTGATACTGGTCCTGCCTGATCAGGACCGCCCGACATCTCGAAAAGTTCAAGAGTTTCACATGCCTGCACCGTCGCAATCTGGTCTGAATATTCCTGAAACAGCCCGCGACGGAGCAGGCATTATTCTTGAACAGCTTAAATCCCCGACCAGTGACGATATTGCGGCCATCACCACCCTTTGGATTGCAACCGGATTGATCCCGGCAATTCGCGATGCCAGGCAGGATATCGAAAACTGTGTTAATTCCGCCCATGGCAGCCTGATTATTGCCCGCCATCCCCAAAACCATCAGATCATCGCCACCATGATGACCGGCCATGACAATTTTCATGGCTGGATTCATTATCTGGCGATTGCCCCGGACATACAGAATTCGGGACTGGGTCGTGAACTGGTCACGCTGGCCGAAGATATCCTGCGCGCCATCGGCCTATCCGAAATCCGGGTCACGATTGAAAATGCCACAGCGGGTGATTTTTACGCCAAACTCGGCTATGACTTGATTGACGGTGCCCCCACACAGCCAACACCTGTCTGCCGTCAAAATACAATCATGCGCAAGAGTTTAGACCAATGAGCCCATCCAATCCGCGCAAGCTGGAAGTTGTTGTCAGCTTTCTGGAAATGCAAAGCCCGCCCGACCGTGCACCGGCAATCATTCCGCCGGGCAAGGTCGCTATCATCCGTGCCGAAGACCCCACCCTGTCTTTTTATCGCTACTTATATAATACCGTCGGGGAGCCATGGCTTTGGTGGCAACGCCGCCTGATGAGCGACGAAGAACTTGCTCCGCTGATTTCCACCCCCGAAACACATGTCTATGTGCTTTATGTCGCGGGTGTCCCTGCGGGCTATTGCGAACTTGATCTGACCGGACTTGAAAAAGACCGCACCATTGACCTGCATTATATGGGGCTGATCCCGGAATTCATCGGCAAGGGATATGGCAAATATCTGCTGAACTGGGCGATTGATACCGCCTGGAGCCTAAAGCCCGCGCGGGTTACGGTAAATACCTGCACTTTGGACCATCCAAGTGCATTGGGGGCTTACCAAAAGGCAGGCTTTGTTGTATACGACCAGCGAACGGACATTATCGACGATCCGCGCGATGTTGGGCTGATCCCGCATATTGATCATCATGTTGATCGTGGTGGACAATCTGGTGGTGACGCGCCTGATGCCGAAAGTAGGCCGGAAAATGCAAATAATGCAGATTCTGGCACTTTGGTCGTTGACTTTCCCGACCGCGCAAGGTAACAAGCGCGCCTGAGTTTACCCAAGCCAGAGGATGATGACCCATGGCAGTGCCAAAGAAAAAAGTGACCAAGTCCCGTCAGGGCATGCGTCGCTCGCATGACAAGCTCGCCAAGGGCTCGTACCGCGAAGACAAAGAGACCGGCGAACTGCATCGCCCGCACCACATTGACCCGAACACCGGTATGTACCGTGGTCGTCAGGTGGTCGAGCCGAAGATGTAATTCCGTCCCGGAGAGCTTTGGCTCTTTGGCGGTTTGCGACGCTACAAAATTCCACGCTATCTGATTTCAGATGGCGTCTGGTTTAAAAAGGGATGGAGCCCAATGGTTCCATCCCTTTTTATTTGCCCAAAGCCCGAACAAAACGGGCTACAAACAGAAACGGACAAGGAAACTCCCTGCCCGTCTGTCCTTTGGGCTTTACTTGATCCCGTCGGTCCCGGTGCCGCAAATGATCACACCAACCCGGCCCGGATCATTCACACCCAGACGATCTGTCATGATTGCAGCAATCCCGGCTGCAGCAGAAAGTTCGACAGCAATGCCAAGATCCTTCCAAAGCCAGTTTGCGGCTTTTTGCATTTCCTCGTCACTGACCAATGCGATGCGATCAACATTCTTGCCGATCAGATCGACATTAAGGGCCGATGACTGACGCGGGGCCAGACTGGTCGCGGCCGTATTCACACTTGGCAGGGTCACGACTTCATTTGCCTTTAGGCTTTCAAACAGGGTCGCAGCCCCGGTCGGTTCAACCCCTATCACCCGAATGGACGGGCGCAACAACCGGGCCGCGGTCGCGACACCGGAAATCAGACCGCCACCACCAATCGCCACCACAAGCGTATCAAGATCGGGCTGCTGTTCCAGAAGCTCCAGCGCAATGGTGCCCTGGCCTGCAATCACCCTGGGATCGGCAAAAGGATGGATATAGGCCATGCCGCTTTCCCGTGCATGATCCATGGCCGCACGGTTGGCGTCATCCCACACAGCCCCGATCAGGGCTACATCAACACCTTGCGCGCGCAGCTTTTCGATTTTGGGCTTGGGCGTATTGGTCGGCAAAAAGATTTTAACCGGCACACCAAGGGTGCGCGCGGCATGGATAACCCCCATGCCATGATTGCCACCCGATGCGGTGCACAGCCCCATGGATCGTTTTGCGTCATCAAGGGCAAGGGCTGCATTCATCGCCCCGCGTGCCTTGAACGATCCGGTGACCTGCATGTTTTCAAGTTTCAGGAAAAGTTCCGGAATGCGCTTCGCACTGCCAAAGGCCATGTTATCGGCAAAGTTGCTTGCGGCATAAACTGGCGTCAGACGCATATGGTCGGAAATGGCACGACGCGCAGCGCGGAAATCCTGAATTTCGATCACGGGGCCTCCTTGGGAACTGGATGTTCTTTTTATCGGGTTTGTGGTGGCGACCAATTGGTCAGACATCCAGAAATAACCCGGATCACTGATTTCACAATGACTTTTGCGCAAAAATCCTTGATGGCAGCCGCCCAAGATGGTTTGACTTAGTCATAACAAAAATGACGCCACGCCCCGAATTCGCCCATCAAGGAGAAGCACCACCAATGTCTGCCAACAGCCCCAAAAAGACGGCAACCCAACTGGTTCATGCCGGTCGCCGGTCGAGCCAGTATCATGGTGTGGTCAATCCACCGGTTTTGCACGCATCGACCATCCTGTTTGACAGTCTTGCCGAACTTGAAAAGGCTGGTGCATCTGCACCGGGCAAGGTCACCTATGGGCGTCATGGCACCCCGACCCGCTTCCTGCTGGAAGAAGCCGTGGCTGAACTTGAAGGCGGCTTTGGCACGCTTTGCGTATCATCGGGCGTTGCGGCAATCACCAACACGATCCTGGCTTTTGTAAAGCCGGGCGATCATATTCTGGTCACCGACAGCACCTATTACCCGACTCGCAATCTGTGCAACAGCTTCCTTAGGAAGTTTGGTGTTGAAACCGAATATTACGATCCGGCCATCGGTGGTGATATTGCCGGTCTTATCCGCGACAATACCGTTCTTGTCTGGTGTGAAAGCCCCGGTTCCCTGACGTTTGAGATGCAGGATATCCCCGCAATTGCCGCAGCAGCTCATGCGCGTGACGTCAAGGTTCTGCTCGATAACACCTGGGCATCCCCGATCCTGTGCCGTCCGTTTGAACTTGGTGTTGATGTCTCGGTTCAGGCTGGCACCAAATATATCGTCGGTCATTCCGACGTCATGATGGGCACGATCACGACCGCGACCGAAGAAGACCTTCTGACTATCAAGAAACAGATCATCATTTCGGGCGATGCGATTGGTCCTGATGATTGCTATCTCGCACAACGTGGTCTTCGCACTCTTGGCGTGCGCCTGAAACAGCATCATGAAAGCGGCCTTAAGGTCGCCAACTGGCTGCAAACGCGCAGCGAAGTCAAACGTGTGCTGCACCCGGCCCTGCCCGATGATCCGGGCCATGCGATCTGGAAACGTGATTTCACCGGTGCCTGCGGCCTGTTTTCCTTTGTGATGGAGCCGGTCGAAAAGGCTCAGCTCGCCAATATGGTCGACAACATGGAACTGTTTGGCATGGGCTTTAGCTGGGGCGGGTTCGAAAGCTTGATCCTGCCATCAGATCCGAAAGGCATCCGCACGGCGACGAAATGGGACGAGGAAGGCCAACTTATCCGTCTTCATATCGGTCTTGAAGACCCGGATGATTTGATTGCCGATCTTGATGCCGGGTTCGCACGATTAAAAGCCGTCTGATCTCGACAATTGAAAACCAGTTTCAAAAGCGATGCCGATTATTCCGCATCGCTTTTGTTGTTTTGGTACATTCGCCAAGTCGCGACTGGATTAATTCGTGTAAAAGTGGCACATCTGAAAACGTAATTGCGTGTTTATCGCATAAACAATCAAATCAAACAGATAATCAGGGAATGGCAGCCAATAGCTGCCACGCTTTTCACAGGCCCGCAACATGGGTGATCTGCAACATGCTTTGTATCGCATCAACTTGATGCAGATACATCTTTGCATGATGGTGAAGGCATTCCACCGGGGTATTTTATGACTAAATCCAAGCGGCAAAACCGTTTAAGCACGGCCCATTTTGATATCGGGGCCGCCTGTGTCGGAATGCTCGCAACCCTTCCGCAAGCCGTTGCTTATGGCCTTGTCGCATTTTACCCGCTTGGTCCGGAATGGGCATCTTTTGGCATCAGCGCCAGCATCGGAAGTGCCATTCTGTTCGGTCTTGTGAGCGGATTATTTGGCGTTAATCCGTTTCTGGTGTCAGGCCCGCGGGCAGTAACCGCCCTTGTTCTTGCCTCGGCGATCCAGATCGCGATTACCCGTGGCAGCACCGAAAGCGATGCCATCCTGATTGCGTTTGTCGCCGTTCTGGGGGCCGGTGTTTTTCAGTTGATCGCCGGATTGTTTCGGTTGGGAAATGCCGCATCCTATATTCCCGATCCGGTTTTATCGGGATTTGTAAATGCCTCGGCACTTCTGGTAATGATCAGCTCCATCCCGACCGCCCTTGGCAGCCTTACCCCCGATATCGCAACCATCGGTGCCGACAGCATTCTTTACTTTGCCCTTGCCGTCAGCCTGACGACCATTGCCATTCAGTTCATTGCCGCACGGACCATCCGGTTTGTCCCCGCCGCCATTGTCGGATTGGTCGGCGGCACGGCAGTCTATTACATCGGCATATCGCTGCTTCCGCTGGCAAATGCGCCTTTGATCGGCGCGATTGAGTTTTCCGAGATATGGCATATGCCGATCCTGATCGAAACACCTCCAATCTGGGATGATCTTGGTGCCAATATCGATATCGCCATTACCAGTGCCCTGACAATCGGCCTGCTTTCATCATTTGATACGGTGATTTCAAGCCGGGCTATTGATGCCCGAACCACCCAGCATAATGACGTGAACGCCGAACTGCGCCTGCATGGCATCTTGAATATCGTAATGGGCTTTTTCGGTTTTTTGCCGGGATCGGGCACCATGAGCAGATCGGTCGCCATCCTTGATGCCGGGGCAAAATCCCGTATTGCCAACTGGGCAAGCAGCCTTGCCCTGGCCATAAGCCTTTTGATTTTTGCACCGCTGGTCGCAGCCCTTCCGATCTGGGCAACGGCGGGCATGGTGATCGCCATCGCCATCCAGGCGGTTGATCAACCAACCATTGGCAAGATAGCGAAACTTGTCACCGGCAAACTTCCCTATCCACGGGTCGTGATCGGCGACGTTTTGATCAGCCTGTTCGTTGTTGCCATTGCCGTTCTGTTTGATCTGGCAACTGCGGTTTGCGTTGGCGTTCTGGTTTCGGTGATTTTGT
Organism: Thalassospira sp. CH_XMU1448-2; assembly: GCF_037027285.1. Taxonomy (NCBI): domain Bacteria; kingdom Pseudomonadati; phylum Pseudomonadota; class Alphaproteobacteria; order Rhodospirillales; family Thalassospiraceae; genus Thalassospira; species Thalassospira sp. CH_XMU1448-2. The sequence continues at coordinate 432,517 of NZ_JAYMEA010000002.1, read as the reverse complement.
TCGTTCTGGGCATGAGCAAGAACCCGGTCCGGCGCACATATCTTGGTTCTCGCGTCCATGCCCACCGTCAACGCAAGGTCGCCCTGATTGAATGCCTTGAAAAAGAAGGCCATCGCATTGCCGTGATCGAGCTTCAGGGAGCTCTGTTTTTCGGGTCTTGTTCGCGTTTGCGCAATATGGTCAGCCATATGCTTGAAACCGGGATTGATTATCTGATCCTTGATTTCCGCCATGTCACATCGATCGACAGCACCGGCGCGGCAACTCTTCGCGCCATTAACCAACAATGCAATGAAGGCGGAAAACAGCTTTATCTAAGCTATGTTCAACCTGAACGCCGACAGCCCGCCAAAAAACGGAAACCCGCACAAGGCGAACCTTCGCCTGAGATATCCAGAAGGAAACTTGAACGCACACCGACACCACGCTGGATCTGGTTAAACCTGGACGCCAACGGTGTTGTCGGTGCCATCGGGAAAAAGAACTTCTATGCCGAAACCGATGCTGCCCTTGGACATTGCGAAGACCTTTTGCTGCAACGTTTTGGCGACGTGCCGCAAAAAGGCGTTCGCAACGTATTCGCCAACAGCCTGCTTCTTAAGGGCATGACGCGTGACCAGATCACCATCCTTGGCCACAAGGCCCAAAGACAACGTTTCAAGAAAGGCGATATCGTCTTTGATCAGGGGGATACATCCCGTCAGGCCTATTTTCTGGTATTCGGGCACATGGATGTCGTGATCAATGTTCCTGACACTGGTCGTCAGAAACGCATCAACACCATTACCGAAGGTACACTTTTTGGTGAGGTTGCCCTTTTGGATGGTGCCCCCAGATCGGCCACGATCGTTGCGGCAAGCGATGCCCTTTGCCTGTCACTTGACCGCACAGACTTCGCAACCTTGCAGAAGGAGGATCAGGATATCGCCACCCGATTGCTGCTGAACCTCAACCGGATTTTCGCAAGTCGCCTGCGTCAGGCCAATATCATGATCTCCGAACTTGAACGTTAATTGGGTTGGCCGTTACCCGATATTGATCAGATCAGCGCCGACGCAATCCCATCATCACGATTGAACTGATCACAAACAATCCCGCTGCCGAGATCACGATGCTTGGCCCGGCTGGCGTATCGACATGCCATGACAGGGCAATGCCTGTCAGAACCGATGCTGCCCCGAACAATGCGGCCCCGATGGCCATCTGTTCCGGCGTTTTGGCAAAGAACCGTGCACTGGCGGCCGGCACGATCAAAAGTGCCGTGATCAGAAGAACACCGACAATCTTGATCGCAAGACCGATCACAAGCGCCATCAGCAACATGAAAATCAGACGCAGACGTTCGACCGGGATACTTTCGGCAGCGGCAATTTCCGGACTGACCGTCAGGGCAAGCAGCGGTCGCCACATCCAGATCAGGCCACCAATTGCAACGACACCCCCACCCAGCATCAGCCAGATATCGCCCATGGTGATGGCAAGAATATCACCAAACAGATAGGCCATGATATCAACCGCGACACCCTGTACGAAGGCAAGAGCAACCATGCCAAGTGCCAGGGTCGAATGGGCCAGCATGCCCAGAACCGTGTCACTGCCGATCTTTGATTGCCGCTGCCCAAAGGCCAGGATCAAGGCACTGGCAAGACAGGTCGCAATCATGCCCAACCGCACGTCCACCCCGATCAGAAGACCAAGAGCAACGCCAAGCAAGGCGGAATGGGCCAGCATATCGCCAAAAAACGCCATCCGCCGCCAGACGATAAAAGCCCCGAACGGACCGCAGATGCAGGCCAGCAACACGCCACCAACAATGGCGCGCACAAGAAAATCATCGATCATTTTGCTGTGTCTGCCTCTTGTCGGATGGGTGCATCTGCATGGTTATGAGGGGCATGAGAATGCCCGTGCCCATGGTTATGGCCGTGATTATGGTTGTGATGATCATGGGAATGGTCATGACCGCATCCGCCAACCACATGGCCCGAAAGATCATGTTCATGATCATGTTCGTGGGTATAGATGCCAATCGCATCCGCCTCGCGCACGCCAAACAGCGAACGGTATTCCGGATGCTGACGCACGGTTTCGGGGATACCCGAACAACAGACATGACGATTGAAACACACCACCTGATCGGTCTTGGCCATCACCAGATGCAAATCATGCGAGATCATCAGAACCGCGCAATCAAGCTCATGGCGGATTTCATCAATCAACCGGTAAAGTTCGGCCTGCCCGCTGACATCCACGCCCTGTGTCGGTTCATCAAGGACGAGCAACTCGGGGCGCAGCAACAATGTCCGCGCAAGCATCACGCGCTGTGCCTCGCCACCCGAAAGGCTGCTCATCTGGGCATCAATAACGTGCGACGCCCCGACCTGTGTCAGGACCTTTTCGCAATGGTTGCGTGTTGCTGATCGCGTCAGGGTCAGAAACCGCTTCACGGTCAGCGGCAACACCTGATCAATCGCAAGCTTTTGCGGAACATAGCCAACCCGAAGACCCGGCTTGCGGATTACTTCGCCGCTATCAGGCTTTTGCAAACCCAACAGGGTTTTGACCAGCGTTGACTTACCCGCACCGTTCGGCCCGATCAGGGTAATGATTTCACCAGCCCGGATCGAAAGCGATACCTGATCCAGAACCCGTTCACTGCCAAATGACAGGGTAAGTCCCCGCCCCTCAATGAGTGGCGCAGTCATGGCACAGCCCCTTGATCTCGACCGTGGTCGCCTGAATGGTAAAGCCGACACCGATTGCGGCCTTGCGCACTGCGTTGCTCATTTCCTCGTTCACGGCTTCGGCAACCCTGCCGCAATCGGTACAGATAAAATATTGTCCCAGATGTTCGCAGTCAGGCCGGTCACAGCCGAAATAGGCATTCAGCGATTCAATACGATGCACCAGACCAAGCTCGGTCAGAAATTCCAGTGCGCGATAAACCGTTGGCGGTTGCACGCGCTGCCCTTCGGCAGTCAGCGCGTCAAGCAGTTCATAGGCTGTCACCGCCTTGTGCGATTGCCAGATCAGGGTAAAGACCTTGCGGCGCATATCGGTAAAGCGCGCATTTTCCGCGTCACAGACTTTCTCTGCCTGCGCAAGTGCGCTATGCACACATCTATCGTGATCGTGGCCCTTTTTCGGGAAAAGATCGCTCATATCTGGATAACTCGTCTCGATGGCTTTTTGACTATGATCCCAATCATTCCCAAAAAGCCATGGCATCTGATGAAATGTTATAATATATCATTTTCTGACGTGCCGAACGTAAAAAGTCAACCATCATCGACCGGAGCACCCCATGACGGCTGCCAATCAACAGATTGCCGACAAGCTTAAATTCAACGAAAACGGCCTGATCCCGGCAATCGCCCAGCAGCATGACAGTGGCGAGGTTCTGATGATGGCCTGGATGAACCGTGACGCGGTGCTTGAAACGCTTGAAACCGGTCGGGTCTGCTATTTCTCGCGCTCACGCGGGAAACTCTGGCGCAAGGGTGAAAGCTCCGGCCAGGTACAGAAACTTGTCGATTTCCGCTATGACTGCGATCAGGACACCATTCTGGTGCAGGTTGATCAGCTTGGCGTTGCCTGCCACACCGGACGGCGCAACTGTTTCTATTTCGCCGCCCGCGATGGACAGGAAGTCGTGATTTCCGAACCGGAAGTCTCCGTCGATGAACTCTACGGCAAGAAGTAAGATACAAACGACATGGCCATTTCCGACGAACAGTTTGAACGCATCGCAACCACGGTCATTACCGGCTTTCTGGGCAGTGGCAAGACCACGCTTCTTAACGGCCTTCTGACTCAGGACGGCATGGAAAGCACGGCTGTCCTGATCAATGAATTTGGCGAAATCGGGCTGGATCATCTTCTGGTGCGCGAAGTGTCCGAAGATGTGGTGTTGCTGAATTCAGGCTGCATTTGCTGTTCGGTACGCGGCGATCTGATTTCAGGTCTGCGCGATCTGTTTGTCAAACGCACGCGCGGCGAAATCCCCGCCTTTGACCGGGTGATCATTGAAACCACCGGCCTTGCCGACCCGGCACCGATCCTTCATACCCTGATGACCGATCCGTTGCTCACCACCAAGTTTCGCCTTGATAGCGTGGTCACCACGGTCGATGCCATCCATGGATCAGGGCAGCTTGACCAGCATCCTGAAAGTGTCAAACAGGCTGCTGTTGCTGACCGCATCCTGATGACCAAGTCCGATCTGGCCAATGAGGCTACCCGAGATGCTCTTTCTGACCGCCTGCGCGCCCTTAATCCCGCCGCCCCGATCTATCCGGTGGTGAATGGCGATATCGCGGTATCAAAGCTGTTCAATGCCGGGCTGTATGATCCGGCGACCAAAAGCATGGATGTCCGGAAATGGCTGCGTGACGAGGCCTATGACCATCATGGCGATGATCCGCATGAGCATGCACACAGTCATGATCATGACCACGATCATCACAATGAACACCACCATCACGGCCACGCCCATGACGTAAACCGCCATGACGATCATATCCGGTCATTCTGCATCACCTTTGACGAACCGCTGCATTGGGATGCCTTTGTCACCTGGGCCGAGATTTTTACCCAGATGCGCGGTGAAAGCCTTTTGCGCGTCAAAGGCATTCTCAACCTTGTTGGCGAAGACGCCCCGGTCGCCATTCACGCGGTTCAGCACATTTTCCATCCGCCGGCATCGCTTCCGGCATGGCCAAGTGACGATCATCGCTCAAAGATCGTCTTCATCACCAAGGATCTTGGCCCGCAGGTCATCCGGGATTCCCTCTATCACCTTAATGCTGCGGTCAGTGAAACCGGAGAAGATGGAAAACCGGCCTAATTTTCGACGGCTTGAGGCAAATCAAGGATATCGTCTGCGATCTGGTGCAAGTTTGTTCTTGGCTTGATACAGCCTCACTCTAAGTCCTGAACTTCGGGCGACCCGACATACCCGGTCGCCCTTTTTCTTTGGCAAAAGCTCTTTTGACACAAAGACATTGCCCGGGCGTCCTTCCCCATTGAACAGCACATCTCATCCAACCGTACAGGTTGCGAATTTGTGGCACTGCACTAAATCTGGCGCATATCGGCCACATTGACACCTGATCGTCATTTGCACATGGCAGTGACAGCAGCCAAAATCACAACAAACTACACAGAGGGGGTAAAACATCATGATCTACCGGAACTGGCAGGGTATTGAAATTCCGGCCCTCGGGTTTGGGACCTACGAGCTTAATAATGATGATGCGGCCAAAATGGTAACCGAGGCCGCCAAGATCGGCTATCGCCACTTCGATACAGCCCAGATGTATCACAACGAAGAAGGCGTTGGTCACGGCCTTAAGGCTTCGGGACTGGCACGTGACGACTATTTCCTGACCACCAAGGTCTGGTACGACAAGTTCCAGAGCGGTGATTTGCAGACCTCGGTTGTCGAAAGCCTTCGCAAGCTTGATCTTGACCATGTTGACCTTCTGCTTTTGCACTGGCCGACCGATGAAGTGCCGCTTGCCGAAACGCTGGCCGCTCTGAACGAGGTCAAGAACCTTGGCATGACGCGCCTGATCGGGATTTCAAACTTCCCGACTGCCCTTATTGAAAAGGCCGTCGCGCAAAGCGCCATACCGCTCACCGTCAATCAGGTCGAATATCACCCCTATCTTGACCAGTCGAAGGTGCTTGAAAGCCTGCGCGGCCATGACATGCTTCTGACCGCCTATTGCCCGATTGCGCGCGGCACTGTTCTGCATGATCCGGTCCTTAAGGAAATCGGTGCCAAATACGGCAAGTCCGGCATTCAGGTCACGCTGCGCTGGTTGATGCAGCAAGACAGCGTGATGGCTATCCCGAAATCGGGTTCGCCGAAAAATGCGGCGGCCAATTTCAACATCTTTGATTTTGAATTGTCAGATGCCGATATGGCAGCAATCAATGAACTATCCAAACCCGATGGCCGCCTGATTGACCCGTCCTTTGCCCCGAAATGGGACGAAGCCGCCTGATTTCTGCCCCATCGCGACCACCGCAACTTATATTTTCACGCATGATTTTACCAAGACCGGCCTTTATCAGGCCGGTCTTTTGCGTGCAGGAACCCGGCCCTGTCAAAAACGGGCGAATTAGGCCTGCCCTTTTCCACCAACTTGTTTCGCACGTGCGAAAGGCGTAATCTGGTCCTATTCATCAGACAAAAGACTGTTGTCCGAAATGGCCGAAACCAACGCATCCACAACTGTATCCGCCGACGCCTCCGCACCTGACAGCGGCACGACTGATACCGCACAGGCACCGTCAAAAAAAGACGATATTTCCCATCGCCTTTACGAAGACGTGCTGGCTTTGCTGCTGGGTACAATGGTGGTGTCGCTTGGGGTGACGCTTTATAGTGAAAGCGTTCTGGTCACCGGCAGCACGGCCGGTGCGGCGCTTTTGATTGAACATGCCACGGGGCTTTCATTTGGTCTGATCTTCTTTGTGATCAACCTGCCCTTCTACTGGCTGGCCTTCAAGCGCATGGGTGTGGCATTTACAGTCAAAACCTTTATCGCGGTCGGTCTGGTATCAGGCTTTTCAAAGCTCACCCCGATGATGGTTGATTTCCAGATGCTTAATCCGGTCTATGCCGCGATTGCTGGCGGCGCGCTGATGGGCATCGGCTTGCTCATGCTGTTTCGCCACCGTGCAGGCCTTGGCGGGATCAATATCCTCGCACTTTATCTTCAGGAACATTTCGGCATTCGGGCTGGTTACTTCCAGCTTGCCGTTGATATGGTGATCCTCGTCATCGCCTTCCTGACCCTGCCCTTTGACAAGGTCCTGCTCTCGATCCTGGGCGCTGTCATTCTCAACCTTATCATCGCACTGAATCATCGTCCGGGTCGGTATTTCTCAGCGCGATAACCCGGCTAGCACTCGAGCATATTCCCCTCACCAAGCAATAGTTCCTAGAAATCACCTACCCTCCTATTTCTTTTGACCAACCCGCAATCCACGGGGCATGATCAATGCCATTTTTCAACTTGGCAGAAATACAGTGACTTGGACTAGGGAAAACTGGCCTAAATGGCCAATCGCAGTTGCAGCGATTATCGGTCTACCAGCTATGTTTATGAGCATTGACAATGCATGTAGCCCAATATCCAACGGTTTTTGCCGTCAATGGCTGAGCTTTCAGTGGGAAACTATTGTAGCCGGACTACTTGGCCTTGGCGGTGGTTATCTTGCGCTGACGGCGGTCAAATGGCAGGACACAAATCAGCAACGTCGAACAATCGATACCTGCCGGAAGGAGCTTGTCGAACTTCGCACTCTGATCCACGGTGCCAAAAACAAACACAAGGCAATATCGAAAGAACTGGGAGACGCCCTCGAAATTTGTCGATTAATTGAGCAGGGTGACGACATTTCACCGGTGCAAGAGCATTATGTCGCGCTTGCCCAACAAAACAAACCACAGGAAATCGACGAACTGGTTAACGACATGCTGACCATTCAAGATACCGTTAAACAAATTACGCTCGATTTCCGCACTGTCATCTCGCTAATCAACCGTGTTGGTCTTAACCGTCATGTCAGTGGATTACCATTGAAGGCCTACCAGTCCGCAAGCACGGAAATCTCCAATTTCGAAAACATCTATTTTGCGGAAAATGGTATGGTGCGGGGCATCGATGAAAGGCGGGCTATGATCACCAGCCAATTATCGTTTATGCATCTCACCGTTCACGGCCACCTAATCGGGAGCACAAACCCAACCATATGGCACATAGACAAGGTTATTAGAGACCTTGACGGACAGATTAGAAAACTCGCCCGCCTATTGTGATGATGTGAGAATATAAAAATGGCGATCCCTGCAGGACTCGAACCTGCAACCTACAGATTAGAAGTCTGTTGCTCTATCCAGTTGAGCTAAGGGACCGCTGGGTGGGGTGGTTTGCTGACCCCGAGGCATGGCATTGGTCGCCTGCCCGATATGTGTTCAGGATTTAACGTCCCCTGTCAGACGAAACGGGGCGGATGCCCGCCCCGATGGTATCGGTCAAAAGCGGCTGACAGCCAGCCTGTGTCAGACAACGCGCTTGAAAGCGAAGTTATCGGCATAGGACTTGATCTGGACCTTGCGCGGCTTGGGCTGCTCGATATCGGCGATCAGCTTGTGCTTCACAGCAAAGGCCTGGGCTTCTTCAAGGGTTTCGAAATACATGCGAACCTGGCCACGGGTATCGGTCGAACCGATCCAGCCCATCAGCTGATCAGCAACCTTTTTCGCACCCGGTTCAAATTCCATGACCCAGTGCTTGGTCGCAGCCTGACCGGACTGCATGGCGTTTTTGGCAGGTTTGTAAACACGGACCTTCATCGGGACCCTCGTCTTGACCGTCGGGATAAGATGGTGATGGCAGTTTGACGGGTCTCTCTAACCCCTGCCAATACTTCATCTTTTACACCTTTTATCGCGAATTGGAAATCCTGATGGATCACCGTCGAACAACAAAAGGGGAAATGGTCGGGAAGGCGAGATTCGAACTCGCGACCCCCTGCTCCCAAAGCAGGTACGCTACCAGACTGCGCTACTCCCCGACGCGGATGTGGATTTAGCACCATCCTGCCGGGTGGGCAAGACCGCATTGTGCTTTTTTGCCGAAAAAGTTGCACAAAAACCAAAGGCCGCAGATATCGTCCGCGGCCTTGCTATTGCTGATTGTTCTTTAATCTCGGAAAGCACCGGAAAACCGGACCTAGCGCGGCAGGCCCTCGACCTTTTCACCGACCTCAAAGCCCATCCTGTCGGCTGTACCACCATTGAGCTCAAGCACGAAGCGCACCGGCTTGGGCGACGGGATGATGGTTTCCGATTGCGGCACTGTGCGTTTTTCAATGCCGACAATCGTGCCGCTGCCATCGATGAACAGCATATCAAGCGAGATAAAGGTGTTTTTCATCCACATTGAAATGTCGCGCGCGCCACCGAAATCAAACAGCATGCCTGCATCATTTGCCATTTCGGTGCGGAACATCAAACCGCGTGATCGTTCTTCGGGTGTGACGGCCATTTCAACATTATAAACTTCGCCATCGACCAGAATGCGCGATCGTTCAAATCCTGTCGCCTTGGCATTAAGCCCGGCAACCACCGCTGCGCTGATAAAGCACACCACCAAAGTCATCTGAATGAACGACTTCATACCCCATACCCTCTTAGTCTTTTGACGCGTTCCCGGACCTCGCCCCGGATTGCGCCACCCCGCCATGGATCAGCCAAGGTTGTAAACAACTCATCGGCCGGCTGTCTGCCACGGCTATGCGACCATTTTATGACACGCAGGATATTTTCCGCTGTGATGGGTAGCACAGGTGGTATTTCGATCTCGTTAACGGTCGCCCAGACCCCGGACCAACAGCGTGCAACCCCGTATGGACTATATCCTCCGCCTCCAAGAACAAGACTTCTTGGGGCCAGTCTGGTCATCGCCGCCACGACTTCCCAGATCGACTGATTGCCCAAAAGCTGCCTTGAGAGTGGATCTTCGGCAAGAGTATCACATCCGCATTGCAAAACAATAGCTTGTGGCGCAAAACTTAATGCAAGAGGAATCAAATATTCGTGCAGCACAAAGCGCATCTCGTCATCATGCATGCCACCGGGCATCGGAAGATTGCGCGCCATGCCCCCGGCGATATCATCAATCGGCCCGGTCTTTGGCCATAAATCTTCCTGATGCATCGAGACGGTCAGGACCCGGTCATCATCAGCAAAGGCATATTGCACTCCGTCGCCGTGATGGGCGTCAATATCGACATAAAGGACCCGATCAAGCCCCGAATCGAGAAGCGCATAAATCCCCAGAACCGGGTCGTTGAAGTAACAAAATCCCGATGCCCGGTCGCGCAATCCGTGATGGGTTCCGCCTGCCGGATGATGGATGATGCCACCATCAGCAATCAGCTGGGCAGCCATGATCGATGATCCGGCGGCAGTTGCCGGACGCCGGAAAATTTCCGGATAGATCGGATTGCCATTCTTGCCCAGGCCAAAGCGCACCATCATCTCTTCGGGAAGGGATTGATCGCGTTCAGCCTGCATCACGGCATCAACATATTCGCGGTCATGAAAGCGCGATAACTGATCGGCGGTTGCGACCGGACCGGTCAGATAGGTGTCTTCATCCACCCAGCCCAGCGCATGTACCATATCCACCACCAGCGAAACACGCGGGATCGCCAATGGATGTTTGGGACCATAACTTGAACCACGGTAGATCTCGGCCGCGATCATGCGCGGTGTTTTGTCGGGATGTCGTAAATCAGGCGAGGTCACAATATGCATTCATCTGGTGTTTGAAGTATCGGCATAGCGCAAAGAATTGACGCGTCCCCCCTGTTCACGCAAGCTCTGTTTCACAAGCCTCGCATCCTGACGCTCAACCAAAAGGTTCCGACGTGCCATCGCCCCGCCAAAGCCGCCCTGCCAACAAGTTCAATACAACGACCCTTCTGATTGCAGCACTGATCATTTTACCCGCCGTCTATTTCATGAACGGGATGATGGATTTTGATCTTTCGGAACGGTCCGTTACCGAGATCGGCTTTGATCACGGCCCAGACCACCTGTCCGGGTCGCTTATCCTTCCAAACCAAAATCATGACGGACCAATTGCCCTGATCATTCATGGCGACGGCCCACAGGATCGCTTTTCGGGTGATGGATATTTGCCGCTGTTCAGTGCCCTGCTGGATCAGAATATCGGTATCTATAGCTGGGACAAGGCCGGTATCGGCGAAAGCACAGGCAACTGGCTGGATCAATCCATGAATGATCGTGCGACTGAGGCAGTGGCCGCATTCAAGATGATCACATTACAGCGCCCCGGGAATGCCGGAAAGATCGGTTTTCTTGGTTTCTCGCAGGCCGGTTGGGTCATCCCCAAGGCCGCACAGATTACCCCTGATAACGCATTTGGCGTTATTATCGGCGGGGCTGTTAGCTGGCAGGATCAGGGGGCGTACTACACCCGTCAACGCCTTCTGGCCGAAGGCAAAACCGACCGCGAAATCACCGATGCAATCACCCGACGCAAGACACGTGATGCCGTGGTTTTTGCCCCTGATGCTGATTACAATTCATATCTTGAAACCGTTGGACAAGATACCCCTGCCCCGATGTCAGAAGACCGGTTCAACTTCGTCAAACGCAACATCTCTGCAGATGCCAAAGACGACCTTGCGCGCGTCGCATCGCCAATACTGGCACTGTTCGGGGCGGATGATCTGAATGTCGATGCCAGAACCGATTTCGAAACCTATCAAACCATTCTTGCAGGCGGGAACGCGCATAACCAAACCATCCTGTTTGCCGATGCGACCCACGGGCTTTTGCGCAGCGGTCTGTTTAACTATCAGCTGGCCTCCGACATGCCGGCCACCACACAACTGCTGTTTACCGTTATGGGCCGGGATGCTTATGCCCCGGGCGTGTTGAACAGGCTTTCCACATGGATCGGGAACGTTACGGACCGATCAGATTAAATCATCCTGTCTCTGGTCCGGTGACGGTTTCCCGTTTTGCTTCTGCCAAACCGGCGAACTGCGTGGCCCCTCTTTACCTGTGTCGATTTCTGAGCGCGCACTCGATCCCGATGTCATTCGCGGGATGACACCGGGCAACGCATCCCCATATGGGGATATCAGAACCTATACAAACAACTAGTATGATTCTCATACAAAGTGCCCCGCGCCGGGCCCCGCCACCGATATGAAGAGAAGCGCCTGTGATCACCTCAAAAGCACGTCCGTTAAATGTCCTGATCATCGATGACGAAGCCGATATGGGTGAATTCGTTGCCGATGCCATAAGCGCGCTTGGCAACAATGCCGTGGCCGTTTCCGACACGGACGATTTTGTTCGAACCTATTCCACGGCCTTTGACGTCATTATTCTTGATCTGTTCATGCCCAAGCTCGACGGGATCGAAATCATCCGTTTCCTGCATGAAAACAGATCAGACGCATCCCTGATCCTGATGAGCGGCAAGGACAAATCGATCCTTCATGCCGCCTCCGAACTGGCAACCGAACGCAATATCGAAGTTCTCGGCGTTCTGGAAAAACCCTTTACGATTGATCAGCTGGAAGAACTGCTGGGCAAATTCAACATGCCACAGCCCAAGACCGACGAACCGCCAAGCATTGCACCAACCGAAAGCAGCCTTCGGCGCGGTATTGCCAGTCAGGAATTCTTTCTGGTCTATCAGCCGCAATTCAGCATTGCGACCGGCAAGATCGTTGGTGTCGAGGCTCTTCTACGCTGGCAGCACCCGACCCTTGGCCTGCTTCATCCCGGACTTTTTATCCCGCTTGCTGAACAATCGGGGTTGATTAACCAGCTGACCGAGCAGGTTCTCGAACAGGCCCTTGCACAGATGGCGAAATGGGATCACGCCGACATCACAATGTCGATCAATGTCTCGCCGACCACGGTTGTTGATCTTAATATGCCCGAAAAACTTGATGCGATGACAACTGCGCTTGAAATCGATCCGGAAAAGATCGTGATCGAACTGACAGAAACAGCGCTGATGGAAAATGCCAGTCTTTACATGGACATCCTGACACGGCTGCGGATGAAACGGTTCAACCTGTCGATTGACGACTTTGGTACCGGTTACTCGTCCATGCAACATCTCGTACGGATTCCCTTTAACGAACTCAAGATCGACCAATCCTTTGTCCGCCAGATGCTTAAGGATACGGAATGCCGCACGGTCGCACAAATGTCCATTTCCCTTGCGCATGGCCTGAATATGCATGTTGTCGCCGAAGGCATTGAAGATCAGGAAACATTCGATTTGCTCCGGGAACTCGGTTGCGAAATCGGTCAGGGATTTCACATGTCCCACCCGGTCTCGGCCTGGGAAATCGAACATCTTTATCTGTCCTGAGCAGCCCGGCTTCAGACGTTACACCCAACGCCTTGTCACAATATTGGTGATCCCGACATGAAACGCCCCGTCCTTCTTGCCAAGATACTCGCGCCCTTGATTGCGGTGGCCTTTGTCATTGGCGGCGGCGCGCTTTTTGTGTTGTACAAGGAAATCCTTGAAGATCAGCGTCATGCTTTCCTGCGTCTTGCGGTTATCAATGCAGAACTGATCAATGCGGTTGCCGCCGACAACAGGCCTGATGAACCGGGAAATGACAAGGACCCGGCATTCAACGCCATCCTTTCGCAAATACATTCTGCCTTTAACAACCTTTCATCACTGGATGCATCCGGGGAACTGTTCATTGTCCGGCGTGAAGGCGATCAAATTCGAATTCTGGTGCATCAGGAACGCAAGGTCGAAAAAGATGACCACCCTGCCCTGATCAGCATCACCGATCCATATGCCGAGCCGATGCTTGCGGCACTGTCGGGATATGCCGGTACAAGCTGGGTCACCGACAGCCATGATCATGACGTTCTGACTGCCTATGCCCCGGCACAAAATCTGGGTGTTGCTGTGGTGGTTGGCATCCCCAAAGACAAGCTGCTTGAACCCTTTGTTTCAACCAGTATTGCGCTGATTATCATTGGCATCGCCGCCATTGGTCTCGCCACTGCCTTTACCCATTCCCAGGTGACCTATGTCATCAACCGGTTCCTTCATACGCAAAAACATTTGCAAAAGGCTCTGGAGGAAACGCACAGGGCGCAAGACATGCTTGAACAGGCGCTGAACTCAATCAGCGAGGGTTTTGCCCTGTTTGATGCCCAGGATCGGCTGGTGATTTGCAATGATGTCTATCGCCAGATTTATCGAAACCACGCAGATGCGCTCAAACCCGGTGCCACATTTGAAGAAATTCTGCGTACCGGACTGGCACGCGGGACATTTCCAGATGCATTTGATGTCGAGGAAATCTGGCTTGCCGATCGTATGGCAGAGCATCACAAAGACAACAGCAAGCTGGAAGAACAGGTTGGAGATCGCTGGATCCTGATCTCGGAACGTCGCACTCAGGATGGTGGCATCGTTGGCGTCCGCACCGATATCACCGAGCTGAAACGCAAAGAGCGTGAACTGCGCGATAGCGAGAAAAAATTCCGCGACTTTACCGTTACTGCGTCTGACTGGGTCTGGGAAACCGATCCGCAACATCGCATAAGTCAAACCAGTATACAGCACATTGGAAACGTCAATATTGACCTTGACGCACTGATCGGCAAGCGGCGTGACGAATTCACAGCGGAACCGGCAAATACGCCCAAATGGCACGACCACTATCAAGCACTTGATGAACGCCGTCCTTTCAAGGACTTTCAATATCGCATCACCATGGCCGATGATGCGATCAGGACCATCTCGATTTCCGGCATCCCGGTGTTTGACGATTACGGCATTTTTCGGGGCTATCGCGGCACGGGTCGCGACATCACTGATCTGATCGAAAGCCGCGAACGGTTTCGCGTGGCATTTGAAAGTGTCACGGTTGGCATCGTCTTTGCCGATGAAAAAGGCATGATCGAAGGGTTCAATCCCGAAGCCGAGAAGATCTTTGGCTATGCCGCCGAAGAAGTACTGGGACAGAATGTCTCAATCCTGATGCCCAACCCGGACCATGCAAGTCATGACAACTATATCAAAAATTACCTTGGTACGGGTGATGCCCAGATCATCGGCATCGGCCGCGAGGTCAAGGGCAAGCGCAAAAATGAGACGATCTTCCCGATGAATCTCGGTATTGCCGAGATGAATGTTCAGGGCCGCCGCCACTTCATCGCATCCATCACGGACCTGACCGTTGAACACGCACTTGAACGACAATTGCGCCGATCACAAAAGATGGAGGCCATCGGCCAGCTTACCGGTGGTGTCGCCCATGACTTCAACAATTTGCTCGGTATCATCATCGGCAATCTTGATCTTGCCCGCCGTCAGATTGACGAGACATCACCCGTCACCAAGTTTATCGGAAAGGCACTGACCGCGGCTGATCGCGGCGCGACCCTGACGCGCAGATTGCTGAATTTTTCCCGTCAGGCCCCCGAGGAAAACGCCGCAGTCATCCTCAATGACGTTCTGGGCGACCTTAAAGAACTTGTTGGAAAATCAATAACATCAAGCATCGCCTTTACGCTCAGCCTGACGGAAAACATTCCCCCGGTTCGCATTAACCAGGGGGATTTCGAAGATGCCATTATCAATCTTGCCGTCAATGCACGCGATGCCATGCCAGATGGGGGGCGACTGACCATCAAGACCAAACTGACCCGGATTGATGCACTGAGCAGCAACATCGTTCAGCGCATTCCCCCCGGCACATATGTAGAACTTGACGTCAGTGACAATGGCGCTGGCATGCCCCCCGAGATCGGCGATCAGATTTTTCAACCCTTCTTTACCACCAAGGAACGCGGCAAAGGTACCGGGCTTGGTCTTGCAATGGTGTATGGCTTTGTCAAACGTTCGGGCGGATATATTTCGGTCTATTCCGAACTTGGCATCGGAACCACATTCCGCATCTATCTGCCCGTCGCCGACGAGGCAAGCCAAACCGAGACTGGCAATCAGCGCAGGGACGACACCGAACCTGTGCATGGTACGGAAACGATTCTGATCGTTGATGACGAACAGGAACTGGCCGAAATCGCATCCATAGTCCTGAACAAATATGGTTACAGGACCATTTTGGCTCATAGCGGCAAAGAGGCCCTTGAACAGATCGAGAAACATCCCGAAATCGACATCCTGTTTACCGATGTGATCATGCCTGGCGGGATGAACGGCATTGAACTTAGTGACAGGGCCTGTGAAATGCGCCCGGGCCTTGCGGTATTGACCTGCTCGGGCTTTACCGCCGATGTATTACAGGAACGCCCCGACGACAAACCGATCTATCCCCTGATCAGCAAACCCTATACGAATATCGAGCTTGCCCACGCGGTCCGCAAAACGCTTGATATTACAGAACCGGCGTAATGAATGGGCAAGAGCTGATTGTGTGTTCAGGAAGTACTCGCGCGCGGACGGATGATCTTGCCGCTTTTGCGTTGTTCAAACAGATGTGCAATCCAGCCTGCCATGCGCCCGACAGCAAAGATGCCAAGTCCAGCCCCCTTCGGCAGATCAAGTTCACGCTCAATCAGGGCCAAACCGAAATCCAGACTGGGATACTGGCCTGTTCTGTCAGCAACTTCGCGTGCAATCCGTGCCCAAAATGCGTCGCCTGTTTGCCCGCAAGCTTCCATGATCGCACGTGTGCGCGGATCACCATCGGGATATAGGGGATGCCCAAATCCCGGTGGCACCTGCCTGATTTCATAATGCCCCTTGATCCCCGTTTCCTTTTCGACCTGATCCATCCATGCCCGGCATCTGGGTGTCAGGCCGCCATGTCGCGCCCCTGAAAGGGTTGAAAGACCTGCCATCAATGACGCGGGCAACGTCGCCCCTGCCGACGCAGCCACCCGCACGGCATAGGCTGACGCATTAAGTTCATGATCGGCACACAAAACCAGAGACAGTCGCAACAGTTCTGCGGCGTCATCACGTTTCGACCATGCCTTGGCCAGCACCAAATGGATCGGGCTTTGACCATCGTCGGGCTGTCCGGCGGCAGCCAATGCAGCGAGACGCATGATCTTTGCAGCGGCCGGTCGCCCGTCACCTTGCCCTGTACCTGTCATCAGACCCGCCATCATTGCCACCATGCGCTGGAACGGCAATGCGTGGTCAGCGGGAATGAAATCCGCCGCCGAATTCAGGGCCGGGTCGCATCGTAGACCGGCAAGAAGGTTCGCGGCCTCTTCAAGTGTCATGGCTTGCGCAAGCGTCACTGCATTCCGTCCGCGATAATAAAACTGCCCGTCAGCAATGCGGGTGATGTCCGACACAAGGATCGGCTCCCCCCAATCGATGGTCGATGCCGCGACGGATTGCCGTGAACGGCCACGTCTTTTGCGGTCGTGAAGCTTGGCAACGTCACGCCGGTCATACAGGCTTTTGCGGGCATCGCCGGGATGGGCAATGGCACGAACGATCCCGCGACTGACATAGGCATAAAGCGTATCGCGCGATATCCCGACCTGCGCACAGACTTCATGTGCCGCAAGGGTACAAAATGATCCGTCATAAGAATTTTTCATATTGATTATCTTGATCAATATTGACGATTTGTCCAGTCCCGCATGATGCTTTCCTGACGCGCTGTTTTGTTTGCAAAAAGGAACTGCCCCATGCTTGACCACTTCAATGACCAGATTGCCGATGCGCTTGGACTGGCAACCACGCCGAATTTCGAAGTCACCGGGACTGAAAGCCTGCCATCCTTCTTTGCTGTGACCGATCTTGCCTGTGCGTCCATCGGGATGGCAACCGCAATGATTGCACACTGGTGCGGGCTTCATCACGGATCGGATGCACCGGTTCAGATTGATCGCAGATTGGCATCCAGGTGGTTTGACATGACCATCCGCCCGCAAGGCTGGACCTTGCCCGGCAAATGGGATCCGCTGGCGGGCGACTATGAAACCAGCGATGGCTGGATCCGGCTGCACACCAATGCCCCGCATCACCGCAAGGCGGCCTTGTCTGTTTTGGGGCACCATGAAACGCGCGACAGCCTTTCGCCAGCCGTTCGCGGGTGGTCGACAGATGATCTTGAAACTGAAATTGTTGCGGCAAATGGCTGTGCTGCAACCATGCGCGGTATTGCGGATTGGGAGAACCACCCGCAAGGTCACGCTGTTCGCGCCGAACCACTGATCGACTGGCTCGACCATGGCAATGTTTCGATACCTGCCAAATCAGTTGATCCGGCACGTCCGCTTGCTGGTGTTCGTGTCCTTGACCTGACTCGTGTCCTCGCCGGGCCGGTTGCCGGCCGTTTTCTTGCGGCGTTCGGTGCAGATGTTCTGCGCATTGATCCGCCGGGCTGGAACGAAGGTGCCGTCATTCCCGAAGTCACCCTTGGCAAACGCTGCGCAGGACTTGATCTGCATGCACCTGAAGACCGCAAACGGTTTGAAGACCTTATCTCGGATGCCGATATCCTGTTGCATGGCTATCGCCCCGATGCCCTGTCCGGACTTGGCTATGACGGCAAGACCCTTCGTTCGATCAACCCGGCATTGATTGACGTTACGCTCTGCGCTTATGGCTGGACCGGACCCTGGGCGCAGCGTCGCGGTTTTGACAGCCTTGTCCAGATGAGCTGCGGTATTGCCGACTGGGGCATGAAGCACGCAAAGGCATCCAAACCTTTACCGCTTCCGGTTCAGGCCCTTGATCACGCCACAGGGTATCTGATGGCTGCCAGTGCGGTGCGCGCCCTGTTCAAACGCCAGAGTAGTGGTTCAATCACGACTGCCCGCCATTCACTGGCGCAAACAGCGCATCTGCTGTGCCAATCTGCGCGCACCACCCTTGACGGTATCATCCGGGATGAACAACCCGATGATCTTGACAAAACCATTGAAAACACCAGCTGGGGACCGGCTCATCGCATTGCCTTTCCTGCAAATATCAAGGGCGTTAGGCATCATTGGGCGCACCCGGCCGGATCACTGCGTCGCGATGCCCCGAACTGGTGAATTATGATCGGGATTAAAGACACAAATTGTCACAAACCTTGACGGGAGCAATTTGTCTGCGCATAGTCCCGTCATCTCCGGGGGGGCCGATCGTGAATTGGCTGAGAGGTTCGGTGTTGCCGAACGACCCTTTGAACCTGAACCGGTTAAGACCGGCGTAGGAAGGATCGAATGCGCAACACAGAACAAACGTCCGTCGGGACGCAAAATCCAACCAGATTTGATGTTCACCTGTCCGGCGCCCGTGTGGCCTTTGGCAGCGCGGATATTTTCCATGACCTTGACCTGACCCTTAAGGCCGGAAGCTTTACCTGTTTGCTTGGCCCAAGCGGTGTTGGCAAAAGCACGCTTTTGCGCTACCTCGCCGGTCTGGTCGAAGGCGATGTTAGCGGCAATATCACCTGTTCGGACGGCGAAATCCTTAAGAACCGCGTTGCCTATATGGCGCAGCAGGACCTGCTTTTGCCCTGGCGCACCGTGCGCGAGAATGTCGAACTGGGCGCGGTCCTTCGTGGCGAGCGGCCAGATCATAAGCGCGCCGAACAACTCATTGGACAAGTTGGCCTGACGGATGCCGCACATCTGCGTCCGGCAAAACTTTCGGGCGGGATGAAACAGCGCGCAGCCCTTGCCCGTACCCTGATGGAAGACCGTCCGGTTGTCCTGATGGATGAACCGTTTTCCGCCCTTGATCCGGTCAACCGCCTGCGTTTGCAGGAACTGGCCGCACGGGTACTGCGCGGCAAGACGGTTCTGCTTGTGACCCATGATCCGCTCGAAGCGTTGCGGCTTGGCGATAATGTTCACGTCCTTTCAGGTACCCCGGCCACCCTTCAGGACGCCATCACGCCAAGCGGCCAAAGCCCGCGCGAGATTGCTGATCCCGACATTTTGGCAAAGCAGGCCGAATTGCTGCGTCAACTGGGTGCGGAGATCGCATCATGAGCAGTCAAAACAATCCTCATATCAATGCAAAATCAATCCCGCTGTCAGAACGTCGCTGGCTCAAACTTGCGCGACCGGTGATTATTGTTGTTGCCCTGATTGCCACATGGCAGGCGCTGGTCATTATGACCGGTGCGCCGAAATACATGCTGCCGCCCCCGGCAGATGTCTGGAACACCCTGATTTCCCGGCATGACGTTCTATTTGATCACGCGCGCTATACGATTGCGGAAACCGTGATCGGCCTGTTTGCCGGGGCAGTTCTTGGCACGCTGGCGGCCATTCCAATGGCATTATTTTCACCGGTACGGTTCTGGTTGATGCCAATCCTTCTGGTGTCCCAGGCCATTCCGTTCTTTGCGCTTGCGCCACTTCTCGTCCTTTGGCTTGGCTTTGGCCTGGCATCCAAAATCGCCATGGCCGCGTTGATCATTTTCTTCCCGGTCACCGTGGCCTTCTTTGACGGGCTGGCACGCACCGAAACCGGATGGCTTGATCTGGCACGCACCATGGGGGCAAGTCGCTGGCGGCTTTTGACCCATATCCGTTTGCCTGCAGCCCTTCCGGCCTTTGCGTCGGGGTTCCGGGTGGCCACCGCCGTCGCCCCGATTGGCGCGGTGATTGGTGAATGGGTGGGTTCAAGCCACGGGCTTGGCTATCTGATGCTACATGCCAATGCCCGGGTGCAGATTGATATGGTTTTTGCCTGTCTTCTGATCCTGTGTGCTTTTTCGATCACGCAATATTTCATTGTTGATCGCATCCTGCGCGCCGCCCTGCCTTGGCAGCCCGACAGCCTGAAACCGGCCCGGTAATACAATTCCCCGCCGCCAGATTGGCTGCGGTTTAAATCCTCATACTTATAATCTGGCGCATATTACGGAGGTTCATCCATGTCACGCCTTAAATCCATGATCACCGCGACCGCACTGGGCGCAATTGTTCTTGGAACGTCTTCAACCGCCTTTGCCTCAGACAAGCTGGTCATTCTTCTTGACTGGTTCGTGAACCCCGATCACGCACCGCTGATCGTCGCGAAGGAAAAGGGCTTCTTTGCCAAGCATGACCTTGATGTTGAGCTGATCGAACCAAGCGACCCGTCAGCCCCGCCGCGCCTTGTCGCTGCCGGTCAGGGCGATGTTGCCGTTAACTATCAGCCCCAGCTTCATGTTCAGGCCGCCGAAGGATTGCCGTTAACGCGTATCGGCACGCTGGTCGCCACCCCGCTTAACAGCCTGATCGTCCTGAAAGACGGTCCGATCAAGGAGATTGCCGATCTTAAGGGCAAGAAAATCGGCTATTCTCTGGCCGGGTTTGAAGATGCGTTGCTTGGCACCATGCTGGGCAATCATGGAGTATCGATGGATGATGTCGAGCTGATCAATGTGAACTTCTCGCTGTCGCCTTCGCTTTATTCCGGTCAGGTCGATGCCATTATTGGCGGCTATCGCAATTTCGAACTCAACCAGATGGAAATCGAAGGTAAACCGGGCAAGGCATTTTATGTCGAGGAAGAAGGCGTTCCGCCCTATGACGAGCTGATCCTGACCGTGCGAAACGACAAGATCGATGATCCGCGCTTTGCCCGGATGCTGGCCGCCCTCGAAGAAGGCGTGCAATATCTGATCAACCATCCCGATGACAGCTGGAAGGCTTTTATCGCGGCCTATCCGAACCTTGATGATGAACTCAATATCAAGGCATGGGCAGATACCCTGCCGCGTTTTGCCCTGCGTCCGGCGGCATTGGACAAGGCACGCTATGCCCGTTTTGCCGATTACATGGTCAAACAGGGCCTGATCAAGGAAAGCCCGGCGCTTGAAACCTACGCCACCGTGATCGAATAACCAACAAGCCCCCTGCTTCCGCAGCGCTTTCCCGGTGGATGCGGAAGCATTGGTCTGTATATCCGCATGTGCAGACCAAACAGGAAGGCCGGAACGTGCGCCCCTCGTTCCGGCCTTTCACTTGCAATGGTCTGTTTGACGTTTACCTTATGGTCACCTGCACATGCCGCAAAGATCATGTGTCTTCCGTTTTTCGTCAGGCCATTTTGCGTCAGGACAGCCAAGTGCAAATCAGAACCAAGCCCGATCACCATACCGAAACCGGTTTTGAAAACCGTCATCCCCTGCCTGATCCGGTCAAACGATCTTTCTGGCGGTTCTTGCGGCGGCGGTTCCTTGGCAATGATAATTGGCCAAAGGCAAAGCACCAGATCGGTAAAATCCCGACCGAAGCCCCCGACCACGACGCCATTCAAAATCCCGACCCGGCGCGTCTGCAGGTCACATGGGTCGGTCATGCCACGGTTCTGGTCCAGTATGGCGGGCTTAATATTCTAACCGATCCGGTCTTTTCAGATCGGGCATCGCCTTTTAAACGGGTTGGTCCAAAACGATACAGCCAGCCGGGTTTAAGCATTGATCAGCTGCCTGAACTTGATCTGGTATTGCTGTCACACAATCACTATGACCATTTCGATGTCGCCAGCCTGACCGCACTTGGCAATGCGCCACGCTATATCCTGCCGCTTAAAAACGGTGCCTTGCTTGAAAAGGCGGGCGTTACGCCTGATCGTTATAGCGAGATGGATTGGGATGACACGATCCTGCATGGGAATGTCAAAATCACCCATGTCCCGTCCAACCACTGGTCAAGCCGCACAACCAAGGACCGCAAGGAAATGCTGTGGGGTGGTTACATCCTTGAATTCGGGGATGGCTACCGGTTCTATTTCGTCGGGGATACCGGCTGGAACGAAGCCCTTTATACCGAGATGGGCGAAATCCATGGCGGTATTGACTTTGGCCTGATCCCGATCGGGGCCTATGACCCGCGCGATTTCATGCGCAATTCCCACTGCAATCCCGAAGAAGCGGTTCAGATCATGCAAGTCATGGGCGTCAAGAAGGCCCTTGCCATTCACTGGGGCACATTTGTTCTGACCGCTGAACCGGTTGATGAGCCGCCCGTCCGACTGGCATCCGCGCTTAAACGTGCCGGACTTGGGGACGATGATTTCATCGCCCCGCCGATTGGCGCGACCCGGTTTTTTGAGGGCAGAATGGCAAAAGACCACACAACCACACCACAAGCCACCAAAACAGTGGCCCCGGCATAACCATCTGGTCCTGAAAATCAAACGCGTGTGCGCGGACGACGGACCGAACCATCTTCAAAGCGCGACAGTTCCATACCGGCAAGGGTGATGGATGGCTGACCGGTGGTGATCCAGTCGGCCAAGACCTTGCCAACGACCGGCCCCATGGCAAATCCGTGGCCAGAGAAACCGGTGGCGACAAAGAAGTGTTTCGGGTTGTCGAACTGATCAATCACCGGTACCGCATCCGGCGTGACATCAATGTCACCGGCCCATTTATCGACAATGCCGACCTGCTTGATCTGCGGAAAGACCTTTTGCAGATTGGCCATCGCGTTGCTGACGCGGACCTTATAGGGCTCCGCCTGATTGGTGCGGCGTCCGATCATCGGTTGTTTCGATGCCTCTGATCCCGGCATCCGGTCGACAAGATCGTCAAAGAACCGCTTGTTAAAGTGGAACTTGAAGGTCGCCCAGTTATCAAAAAGCCCCGGCGCAAACGCCTTGGCATATTTGAAGCGCCCCAGTGTCAGATCAATATCAGTCATGAATTCGTCGGCAATATTCATAGAACCGTCGGTGCGCTGACGAAATGCCAGACCGGCGGCAAGCGTTCCAGCCGCCGAGATATCGGGAACCGGCGTTGTTCTGATCACCGTACCACGCGTGGTTTGCTGCGGAAGCCTGCGGCCAAATTTGGCAACGAATTTATGGGTGGCGGCACCTGCGGCACAGATCACATATTTGCATTTGATCTCACCCTTTTCCGACACGACCGAACTGATCGCACCAGCCGTTGTTTCAATCAAAAGCGCACCGCATCCTTCGGCAATCACGGCCCCCATTTCACTGGCGCGCTTGGCAATTGCCGGTGCGGCCTTTTTGGGTTCGGCCTGCCCGTCGGATGGGGTGTAAATGCCCCCAACTCCCGGAGTGGTGATGCCGGGCGTGATTTTCTCGACCCCTTTGGGGGACAGCACCTGGGTTTCGATTTCAAATCCCTTGGCATCTTCAATCCACTGTTCGTAGTCCGCCATTTCCGCGTCATCGCGCGCGACAAACAGAACCCCGCCCTGACGCCATTCAAGATCGGTATCCAGTTCCTTTTCAAGCCCCTGCCAGATGCGGTTGCATTCGATCATCAATGGCAGTTCAACCGGATCGCGTCCCTGTTGACGCACAAATCCCCATGCCCGGCCCGACTGATGGGATGCAATCGTATCCTTTTCCAGAAGGACGACTTTCATGCCCGCCTTGGTCAGGTAATAGGCACTGGATGCGCCATGAATTCCGCCGCCAATAACAACGACGTCACATTCCTTGGGCAGTTCGATTTCGGGGTATTTCGTCATGTGGGGACCCTAAACAGGATTACAGTTTGGTGTGTGGCGCGAACCAAGTTATGTTGCGCGCCAATAAATCTCAACCAAATCAGGTAGCCACCATGTCTGATCATGCAAAAAAACAGAAACCAGCCACCATCACCGCCCAGGCACTGGGCTGGGTTGATGCCGCAACCAAATCTGTAACCCCGCCGCTTTATCCATCGACCACGTTCGAGCGCAATACCGATCTGAGCTATCATGACGGGCGTTGCTATACGCGCGCGGATAACCCGACCTATGATCAGGCCTGCGAGGTATTGGATACCCTTGAAGGTGGCGTTGAAACCCGTCTGTTTGCATCGGGGATGGCTGCAGCAGTTGCGGTCATTCATGCGCTGAGCCCCGGCGATCATGTTGTCGCCCCCAAGGTCATGTATTGGGCGCTGCGCAGCTTCATGCTTGAAAGTGGTGTGCGTGCGGGTCTGTCGTTTGACTTTGTCGATAATGCCGACATTGCCGAGTGGGACAAACATATCGTTGCCGGCAAGACCAAGATTGTCTGGCTTGAAACCCCGGCAAACCCGGATTGGCAGATTACCGATATCGCCGCCGTTGCCGAACTGGCCCATAAGGCCGGTGCACAGGTTGTCGTCGACAATACGGTTGCCACGCCGCTTCTGACCCGCCCGATTGATTTTGGTGCTGATATCGTCATGCATTCGGCCACCAAATACCTTAACGGTCATAGTGACGTTCTGGCCGGGTCATTGACCACCGCATCAAACAATGAATTCTGGCAGCGCGTCTGCAAACAGCATGCATCGGGTGGTGCGGTTCTGGGCGTATTTGAAACGTGGCTTCTGTTGCGCGGGATGCGCACCCTTGCGATCCGTGTCGAACGGGCATCGGCCAATGCCATGACCATTGCCAAGCATTTCGAAAACCACCCGGAAATCGAGCAGGTCCAGTATCCCGGCCTTGAAAGCCATGCCGGTCATGAAGTTGCGAAAAGACAGATGACCGGCGGATTTGGCGGGATGCTTTCGCTGCGTGTTAAAGGCGGTGAAAAGCGTGCGGTCGATTTCCATAACCAGTGCAAACTGTTCAAGCGTGCAACATCGCTTGGCGGTGTTGAAAGCCTGATCGAGCATCGTTCATCTGTCGAAGGTCCGACCAGCCCGGTTCCGGTTGATTTGCTGCGTTTGTCGGTCGGGATTGAAGATGCAGAAGATCTTGTTAACGACCTGGAAACGGCCTTGCGGTTAAGCAAGTAAGCCATAACGTTTTCAAACTGGAATACCTGCCCGATGTCACAACAACCTGTTCAAAGGTTTTACACAGCAACAATGCGACGCAATGTGTGTGTGTTGGCGGTGGCATCGGGTTTGTTTACGGTTATCGCGCCCGGCCAGCTTGCCGCCCACGATACAAATGGCAAACCACATCAGCACGAAACAGATATCAATGCCCTGCCCCCGGCACCCGGTCTGATATTTGATCTTCTGGCTGGTGAATACATCATGTTTGACGAACTGGTGCGTCGGCTGTCAGATCGGAAATATGTTCTGATCGGCGAGAAACATGACAATCCGGTTCATCACCATCATCAGTCCCACCTGATTGATGCACTGAGCAAATCCGATCAGCGCCACCGAGCTGTGGTCTGGGAAATGTTTACCCGCGATCAACAGGCTTCTCTTGATCAGAAGTGGCAGGACGTGCCGGTTCTTGATCTGGGGCAGGAACTCGATTGGGAAGAGCGCGGCTGGCCGTCATGGCATGACTATGCCCCGATTGCCCAGGTCGCCCGCGATAATGATCTGAAAATGATCGCAGGCAATCTGCCGGACGATCTTTTGCGGCCACTCATTTCGAATGGCGTCTCAGCCCTGCCCGATCAGTTGGCGACAAAGTTTGATCTGCCTGAAATGCCCGGGGATATCCTGACCCGGTTTCGCGTCGAGATGGCAGAAAGTCATTGCAATGCGCTGCCCGAAAGCATGCTCGACGGGTTCGCAACAGCACAGTTTGCGCGTGACGCGTCACTTGCCCGCGCAATGGTCGATGCAGCTGCCTTACAGGGATCTGACGGCGCGTTTTTGATTGCCGGTGCCATGCATGTGCGTAACACGATTGCCGTTCCCTGGCACCTTGCCAGGTTTGAACCTGATCTGCCCCCGAATGAAATTGCCGTCGTCAGCCTGATCGAAGCGGATGATCCAAGTGACAATCCGCCAAAACCGCAAGACTATGCTGAGCGTTTCGGGCATCCCAACGATATTGATTTCCTGTGGTTTACTAACGACATCCTGCGCAAGGATCCCTGTGCTGATATGACAGCCGGGCAATAAACCAGACAGAATTCCAAGTTATTTGATGCGGCGTGGAAGCCAGTCGGTGGTCGCAACCGGTTTGCCCTTGTGCGAGCGCATGACACGCGGGCGCACGACTTCCTTTGCCTCCGGGGTCGTCGCCGTTTTGCGAACAGAGGCATAGAACTCAACCAGTTCATCAAAGGGAATGATCGTTCCGATCCCTTCCTTATAGGCCTTGGTAAAGGGCGGATGGTTGCGCACGGTCATGCTAAGATGTTCGACCGTGTGATGGCCAAATTGCGACCAGATGCTTTCAAGGAAATGGGACGTTTTGGGATCAATGGCCTTTAGACGCACGTCAGGACGGCTTTCTTCCATCACCGCATAAAGGTTAGGTTCGACCGGTCCGAATTCCTCGGCAACGAAGATGGCGGGCATCAGCATATTGCCGTGATAATTCGCCCCGTAATAGGCCTGCGCCAGATACAGAAGGCGATGCAATTTCTGTGGCTGCAAATATTCATTATCGTTCAGCGCGAGATCGATAAATCTGAAAGCAGCTTCGAAAACTGTACTGAGAACCGGCTTGTTCTTCATGCTTGGCCCGATGGTCTGACGGAGATATCAGCCATCATAAGGCCATTGGCATATGCCAACAAGCATCCGCACAGAGATTTGGGAAATTTCGAAAAGATCGGCACAAAGTCAAACGATCAGCCTAGACCGATGCATCAAGCCGGGTTCCACGCATGCCATAACCATGGGCCACCGCATTGACCAATGCATAGAACGATGTGCCGCTATTGGCGGAAAGATCAAAGGGAATTGACGGGTCCAGCATGGACGCAAAGTCCTGATCGGTGGCGGCATCAACGGCCCCTTCGCGGTCACTGGAACGCCTTGCTGCTGAAAGATGACGCTGTTCGGCGCGCTGGTCCTTTTGTTCACCCGGATTGCCCTGCCCCGGCTGACGCTTGTTCTTGCCGTCCACATAGGCGTTGAACAAAATCCCGTCATCATCAGGGTTATAGGCATAATGCTGCGAGGATTCTTCGACCTGCGTACTGCGGTCAACTGTCGATACACCGCGCGCACCGGCCGCCGCAAGTCGGCCATACTGGCTGACCTGTGAGACTGTCTGTGCTGTCTGAACCGGTGTAAGCATTTCCTTTTCCTGCCATATCACGGCAATGAGTGAAACCTAATTCAACTCATGCATTATACATCAAGATAATGGGAAAAGGCAGGAATTTCGAAAATCCGTCACAAAGGCGTGTGTTTAGTCGCCTTCAAATTCGACAAGATGGAATTCCTCGACGCCGCGATCACGGATTTTCTTTGCGCCGCCAAGGTCAGGCAGATCAATGATAAAGGCACAGGCAGCAACTTCTGCCCCGACCTTTTCAATCAGTTCAATCGCTGCCAGTGCAGTGCCGCCCGTCGCAATCAGATCATCCATGACCAGAACACGGCTGCCCGGCTTGATTGCATCCTTGTGGATTTCAATCACGTCAGAGCCATATTCAAGTTCGTATTCAACACCAATGGTTTCCGCAGGCAATTTGCCCTTTTTGCGGATGGTGACAAATCCGACACCCAGTGCAAGTGCGACAGCCGGACCAATGACAAAACCGCGTGCCTCGATCCCGGCGATCATGTCGATTTTTTTGTCCTGAAATTCGGCGGCAAAGCTGTCAATGACATCGCGCAGGCCGTCAGCATCCTCGAACAGTGTCGTGATGTCGCGGAACATGATCCCTTTTTTCGGGTAATCAGGAATGGTACGGATCAACGACTTAATCGACATGGAATACTCCGGCCAGCTTTCAGGTGGTTTTCGCAACAATCAACGAGGTCCCTGAATATCAGAATCCCGTTGTACATACGGCGACACTTGATGCCTGAAAGCTGCCGGATTGGCAAGTCTCATCGGGTCATATGCCCGGAAACCCTGAACGCGCGAATGCGTTCAGGCAGCGTGCGGTGCTGACGCCCGAAGATGGGTGCGGTGATTTGAATTACCCAGTGCGATAAAATCATTTGCAAGTTTCTTGCTGATTTCAGCACGCGTGCCACGCGGCAAACCGGTCTGGGCGGCCTGACGATTGCCCCAGACAGCACGGTAAAGGCGGAAATCATGGTCATTGATCTGACCGAATACTTTTTCGACTTCCATCAGAGTTTGGACATAACTCTTTTTCATGTCAGCCATCCTGTTGCTCGTTGGACTTTCGCGGGTTGTGTCTTGCGAAAGAAACACACCTTTTTCGGTGCATCTTTTACAGCAGCCATATAGTCCGAACTTCATGGCCACTCAACTGCACGACGGTGACAAGATCAGGAAGATTTTGTGACAGGGTGCCCGAATTGAAAAACGGCTCGTCTTCATGTTTGAAAACGAACCGTTATTTCATCTCACGCAGGCGACAAGTGGCAAACCTAGTTCAGCGGTTTGGCCTGTTGTGCCTTGGCTTCTTCGTCGATCTGCTTTTGCAGGGCATCACCATATTCACCATAAATCCGCCCTTCAAGCGACAGCTCAAGGAAACG
The DNA here is from genome assembly GCF_037027285.1 of Thalassospira sp. CH_XMU1448-2. Lineage (NCBI taxonomy): Bacteria > Pseudomonadati > Pseudomonadota > Alphaproteobacteria > Rhodospirillales > Thalassospiraceae > Thalassospira > Thalassospira sp. CH_XMU1448-2. The sequence continues at coordinate 403,696 of NZ_JAYMEA010000002.1, read as the reverse complement.
GATATAGTCGTTCTGATCAGAGATCTTGGTGCGCGCAACCTCGATCACATCAAACGGACTGGCAGCATCAAGATCATATTTGCGGATCAGCCCCAACATTTCGGCTGTGATCTGATCAAGCTTTTTGCGGGTTTCACTATATGAAAGCGCCATGAGGCAATCCTGTTTCATTCAAATGTCATCATTGGCGTGGTTATGCCCGTTCCACCGGCCAGAAACAAGCCCGCTACTGTCTGTTTTGTTGCAAGATAATCCCCGATACAATGTAAACTAGATCAGACACACGACCCGATATGAAGATCGACTTGAGTCATATCAAGGCGCAACTTTCACGATCATGCATTGTTTTACCGATTCAGGACAACGCGAAACCGGCTGATGCAAAAAGCTGCTTTCCGTCACCGCACCGGGGAAGAAACATGAAAATTCTGTCTGCCTTCAACGCCATGGGTATTCGCAAGCGCTTTATGTGGGCATCCGCATTCGGTGTTACGTCGACTGTCATTATTTCTCTGTTGATGATGACCATCGTTGAAGAAAAAGCGATGGATAGCAAATTGCGACAGCTGAGCGAGAATGAATTGACCTCGCTTCATGCTCTGATTGTCAATGTTATGGCCGCCCGTCCCGATGATGCCGACGACATCGGCATTCAGGTTTTCAACAACTGGTTTGACAGCCGTAATGGTGATTATCCTGGGGAACTATGGTCCGCCTGGGGTCCCACCACGCAAGCCTATATGAAGGAATATGGCGACAAACCGATCAAGGCCCCGCGTGACGAGATCGACATCGAAGCAATTGAAACCGGCCAACTTATCGGGCGCTATACGGAAAATGGCACCTATCGTATGTCGATGCCGATTATCCTTGGTGAAACCAAGGGCGCGGAACGTGAAGTCTGCTTTAGTTGCCATGGCGCAATGGATGCACAAAAAGGTGACGTCATTGCCGTCCTGTCATCGAGCCTGTCGGTTGCCCCGGAACGAGAGAAAACCAACAATATCCTGATTGGTATCGTGATTGGCGGTCTGGCCATTGCCCTTGCGACCATCATCGGCATGCGCGTATTGCTTACGCGCATTGTGACAGCCCCCCTGTCTGACCTTGGGCGGGACATGACCGCCCTTGCCGAAGGCAATACCGATTTCGAAATCAATGCCCTGACCCGTCACGACGAAATCGGGCGCATGGCACAATCGGTGGATATTTTCCGCACCAACGCCATCGCCAAAAAGCAGATGGAAGCAGAACAACAGGCAGAATCGCATCGCCGGGACGAACGGATGAAGAGCCTGGAACGTCACATCGGCAACTTCGAGGGCGTGATCGCCAAGATCGTCAGTGCCGTTTCAAGTTCAGCCCAAAAGATGCAGTCAACCGCAAGCGGGCTGGTTGAATCCGCTGACCGGGCAAGCAAAAGCGCAACCACGGTTGCCGCCGCATCCGAACAGGCGACGGTCAATGTCCGCACCGTTGCCGATGCCGCCGATCATTTGTCTGAATCGATTTCGCGCATTGGCGAACAAGCGCAGCAGTCCACCCAGGTTGCCGCCGAAGCATCACGAGAAGCCGAGCAATCGTCGGAAACCGTTCAGGGCCTGTCCGAAGTTGCAAACCGGATTGGCGAAATCGTCGCCCTGATCAGCGATATCGCCGGACAAACCAACCTTTTGGCTCTGAACGCGACAATTGAAGCCGCCCGTGCAGGTGAAGCCGGCAAAGGGTTTGCCGTGGTCGCAGCCGAGGTCAAAAACCTTGCCAACCAGACCGCACGCGCCACAAACGAGATTGCCGAACAGATCACCGCAATTCAGGAAGAAACAGGTAAAACCGTCACATCTATTGGCGATATCTCTGCGGTGATTTCACGCATCACCGAGATGGCCAACACCATTTCCACTGCTGTTGGCGAACAGGCCGAAGCCACTGATGAAATTGCCCAGAATGTCGAACAGGCGGCAATTGGCACCCAGGAAGTCAGCAGCAACATCGAACGTGTCAGCAACACGGTTGCCGATACGGATGAGGCGGCCCATCTGGTTCTTGATGTAGCCCGCGAACTTGGGACCTTGTCGGATAATCTGCGTTCTGAAGTTGACCGGTTCCTTGTCGATATCCGAACGACGTGATTTGCAGTTTCCATTTGAAACAGCTACCCAAAAAAGCCTGCTACTGCTTGTAGCAGGCTTTTTTCATTTGAATGCCCGCCTTGCTTGTTTCGGGGCCGACAAATTGCCAACTTCATTTTATGGGTAATGCCCCTCAGGGAGACTATTTGTCCGAACGAGCATGGTAGTAGACAAGCGTTATCGACAAGATCAGCGTTCCCTGCATCCAGATGAAATCCGGACATCAGCCCGCATCAACCACCGGTATAACCCCTGCTTTTTTGCTTTACCGGGCGTAGCATTAACCAGACTTCAAGCTTTTGGGGTCCTATTCTTACGTAAAAACTAATAGATTAATTATAAAGCTGGGTGATTTCATGTAAAAAGCCCGACCATGACGACACCGGGGGATTGTGGGAACAATGTCGTTTACGACGATATTAGGCATTATGGTTGGTTTGGGATTGTTTGTCGGGTCGATCTTTATTTCGACCGATAACTATCTTGTATTCTTGAGCCTTTCGAGCGCACTGATGGTGGTTGGCGGCACGCTTGCCGCGACCTTTATTGCCTATGAGGCGCGCTATGTACTGCTTGCATTAAAACTGATTTTCAAGATTTTCCGTGCCCCGCAAATGGGCCGCGGACAATTGACCGGCGAAGTCGGCCGCGTCGTCAAATGGGGCTATCTGCTGCAGAAAAAGGGCATCAATGCCCTGGAACAGGAAGCAGAGCGTGTCGGCAAGGACGAGCCGTTTCTTGGCTGGGCGATGGAAGTGATCATTACCGGTTATAATGGTGATGAAGTGGCCGAAATGCTTCACAACGCCATCGATAATGCCTTTAACCGCAACCTTGTGCCGGTTTCGATCCTCAAAAGCATGGCGGCGGCGGCCCCGGCATTCGGGATGATCGGAACGCTGGTTGGTCTGGTGATCATGCTCGACAAGATGGCCGATGATCCGACATCGCTCGGGGCCGGTCTTGCGATTGCACTGATCACGACCCTTTATGGTATTGTTGCGGCCCGGTTCTTTTTCATGCCTGCCGCAAGCAAGATCCAGCAACGTGAAGAAATCATGCGGTTTCGCAATTACCTGATAGCCGAAGGCCTGATCATGCTGGCTGATCGCAAGGGACCCCGCGCCATTCAGGACCGGATGAATTCATTCCTCGATCCAGCGATCCACTTCAATATCGACAAATCTGCGAAGTAGGGAACACCATCATGGCACGGCGCGGACGGGAAATCCCCAAGGTCGAAGAAGAAGAAGTCAACGAAGACTGGCTTGCCACATACGCCGATGCCATCACCCTTCTGATGGCCTTCTTTGTCATGCTGGTCAGCTTTTCCAAGGTTGAGTTGCCGGTCTTTGAAAAGGTGCAAGCCGGTATTGCTGAGCAAATCGGCAAACGCGATATTGTCCGCCCGACACAGGTTCTGGAAACCGATCTCAAAGACGTCGTCTTCAACATGGCGATGGATAGTGCGGTCAATGTTTCGACGGATGATGAAGGCATTCTGATGGAAATGGGCAGCGGCTCGTTCTTTCAGCCGGGTTCAGCCAACCTGACCAAGGATGCTGTCCTGTTTCTCAAGGATGTTGCCGACTTGCTCAAGGAACCGCGCTATCTGGGTTTCCAGATTGAAGTGACCGGGCATACTGATGATACCCCGATCAGTTCCCCGCGTTTTCCGTCAAACTGGGAATTGGCGGCGGGACGTTCAATTGCAGTGGTTCGGTTCTTTTCTGCCCTTGGCGTTGATCCCGATCAGAAACGGATGCGCGCCATTTCCTATGGCGACACCAAACCCAAACTGCCAAACCGCGATGATTCCGGCAACCCTATCGCAGAAAATCGTGAGGCAAACCGCCGCATCGAGATCCGTGTTTTCCCGAAATACTCACGCGTGTTCTGAAACCAAACTTCGGGTTTATAATAATTAAACTTGCCCATCCGGTGGTCGAGCAATACACTTTTGAGGTGTATTAGTTTCATCGCGGGATCCGTGCTCGGGCAAAATCGCTCCCTACCTATAAGCTCGTCACATCGCCACAGCATACGTTCTGGGCTGTAACCAGGCAGTTGTGAGGCCGCGAATGCGCAACCAACGAATGGACAGGTGATCTCATGAGCAAACGCCTAGTACTCTGGACAGCCCTTGCGCTGATCGCACCGTTATGCGCTCAGGCCCAGGATGCGCCAAAATCAGAAAAGCCGAACATTCTGGTCATCTGGGGCGATGATGTCGGCATGTGGAATATCAGCGCCTATCACCGTGGCATGATGGGTGGCAGCACCCCCAATATCGACCGGATAGCCAATGATGGCATGTTGTTCATGGACCACTATGCCCAGGCTTCCTGTACCGCGGGACGTGCAGCCTTTCTTACAGGTCAGTACCCGATGCGCGTTGGCCTAAGTACCGTTGGCATCCCCGGCTCTGACATCGGTTTGCAATCCGAAGATCCGACCCTTGCCGAAATGTTGCGTGCGCAGGGCTATCGAAACGGGCAGTTTGGGAAAAACCATCTTGGCGACCGTGACGAACATCTGCCAACCAACCACGGCTTCGACGAATTCTATGGCATTCTTTATCATCTGAATGCTGGTGAATATGTCGAACAATATGATTACCCGACAGGCACCAAAGTTGCCGAACAGATTGCCCAGCGCGGTATCATCCATTCTCTTCATCAGGAAGACGGATCCCAGACCATTGAAGATTTGGGAAATTTCGGAAGCGAACGGCAGCGTACGCTTGATCAGGAAGTTCTTGAAGAATCCAAGCGGTTCATTCGCGACGCAGTTGCCGAAGACAAGCCGTTTTTCGTCTGGCACAACACAACACGCATGCATTACCGCACCAATCTCAGCAAGGATTATGATGGCGTCACCGGATATGGCCTTTATGCCGATGGCATGAAGGAATTGGATGACGATGTCGGAGAACTCCTTGACCTTCTTGATGAACTTGGCGTTGCAGACAACACGATGGTTATGTTCTCGACCGATAATGGTGCGGCATCAAACAGCTGGCCGGATGGCGGCAACCAGCCGTTCCGCGGTGAAAAAGGTGTTGGCGGTTACGAAGGTGGCTTCCGCGTGCCGATGGCGGTCAAATGGCCAGGTACAATTCCGGCCGGTACCACCACTGGCGAATTCATGACAATGGAAGACTGGGTGCCGACGATCATGTCGCAACTTGGCGACAAGGATCTGAAGGAAAAGCTTCTCGACGGATACAAGATTGGCGATCAGAAATACCGGGTTCATCTTGACGGTTACGATCAGACTGACCTGATCACCCAAGCCGGCCCAACCAAGCGCAAGGAATTTTTCTATTTCACCGAAACCAAATTCCACGGTCTGCGCTATGGCGACTGGAAGTTCCTGTTTACAGATCAGGACAAATGGTTCAACGGCGTTGCCAACAATCTGACAAGCCCGCTGATCACCAACCTGAAACTTGATCCGTTCGAGAGATTCCACGAAGCACGCGGCTTTGATGAATGGCAGGAAAACCGGTCATGGACCCTTGCCCCGGCAATCGGAGTGGTCAACCAGTTCTTTGCATCCTTCAAAGATTACCCGCCACGACAGGCAAGCTTCTCGGTCGATGTTGACCAGATTGTCAACGACATGCAGCAAGGCAGTAAACGTTAAGCCGTCGACACAAAAACACCGCGCTTTATGCGCGGTGTTTTTTTTCATCCTGTTCATTCCCGTCACAATGTCGCCTATTCGATCCGCAACACCATCTCGTCACGGGCGGCGAATGCGCCTGACCACATTGCTTTTGCCTGCTGCTCAATGACAGTCATATCGGCATCATTGTGGTCCGGGTCATGGTGGAATAGCGCCAGACGCTTGGCATTTGCCGCACGACACAACCGTATTCCTTCCTGCCAGGTCGAATGCCCCCACCCGACCTTTTGCGGGAATTCCTCGTCGGTGTAGGTGCTGTCATAAATCACAAGATCGGCATCCCGAATGAAATCCAGAATGATCTCGTCGGGTTTTCCCGGTTCATGTTCGGTATCGGTTACGAAGCACACAGCCTGCCCGCCATATTCGACACGAAAGGCTGTCGCCCCGTTGGGATGACGCAGCGGGGCGGTTTTAATCACGATCCCCTCGCCCGGATGCAATTCATCACCAACGGCGAAATCCTCGAATGTCAATTTAGACTGCATGGCGGAAAGCGGCACAGGAAAAGTCGGGTTTGCCATCTGGGCCGAGAAAACGCGTTCAACGCCGCCCTGATCGGTCAAATGCCCGGCCATCACCCTGAAGGACGCCTTCGGGTTATAGGCCGGCACAAAAAACGGGAACCCGTTAATGTGGTCCCAATGGGTATGGGTCAGATAAATCGTGGCTTCGGTCACCTTGCGGCGAATCAGATCCTTGCCAAGGTTGCGAATGCCGGTTCCTGCATCGAAGATCAGAACCTTTCCCGCGATCCGCATTTCAAGGCAGCTCGTATTGCCGCCATACACCACATGATCGGGTGACGGACAGGCAATGCTTCCACGAACTCCCCAGAACTTAACCTCAATCGACATTCAATAGACCCCGTCCATCCGTTGACAGTTCGATACGGATCACTTCTGTAACATCCTTGAAAGATAGCATTTTATTCCCACAAACCAATCAAGGATTGTGGAAACATGACTATTGCACGCTGACCGGCATCCCGATCCGTGCTTCAAAAACCTGATCGGCCCGTCCGCAATTGACTGCGATTTCACAAAGACCGATCGAATTAGAGTAATGAAATGGTTCCCCCAAGGGCACATCGGAAAATGTACGCGCGGCCGTAACCATGCGATCACCAATGCGCAGTTTAATCTCACTATTTTGCGCCGGAAGACCGGTCATCAGATTGCCGTATGTGTCGATATAAATGACCTCGGCCAGCGCATCGGGCCAGTCTTGTGCGTCGTCATATCGCTGATCTGATGGCAAGACATGGCTGGCAAAATCCTGCCCGGTTGCAACCATTGCCGCCACCGGGCCAAAAATATCCCTGCCATGAAAACTTGCTGAAAGTGTTTCCGGTTCCCAGTCAATGCATCGCACTGTGACGTCATCCGCCCGGCGAATGATCATTTCAAACAAACCGTTATCCGGTCCGACATAGGTCACCCCGTCTGCCGTGACCACAAGCCCCTTGCGCGTACTGCCAACCCCAGGATCAACAACCGCCAGAACCACATCACCGGGTTTGAATTCTCGACCAAGTGCGGCAAGAAGATAACTTGATGCCCTGGGATTTCGGTCCGGCGCATCAAGCATCAGATCACATATGGCAATATCAGGTGCGTTGCGCATTACAACCGAGCGCATGGTTCCGCTATAGGGACCGTTCACACCAAAATCACTAAAGACAAAGATCATCTTTCTGGAAATTTCCCTGTCAGAATGACACCGAAAACGATAACGCCGGTGGTCATTCTTCATCCCCACCGGCGTTATTCTGATCTTTATATAGGGCTTAAAACCCTGACTGCTACTTGACCTCGCAGAACTGGCCGCGACGCTTCAAATCCGCACAAAGCGATTTTGCCGCACTGTCGCTTAGCCCCGTTGCCATCAGTCGGTAATAGGTACCCTTGCCCGGAATGTTGGCCCTGGTCACACCATGCTGCAGGGGGGCGAGCTGTCCATAGCGGCTCGCAAGTATCTGCCAGCCGCGCTCTGCCTGCCCTTCATTCCGGTAGGATGCCAGATGAACCGATTTACTGCCGCTTGCCATCGCCGGTTGCGCAGCATCCGATACCATTTCTTCACCTGCCTGCACCGGGCGGCTTTCGCCGGTTGCGACCTTGCGGACCGGTTCCCCGGCATTCAGCGTCATTGCCGTTCCCTTGGCCGGTTCGACAATCGCGGCTTCAATCGCATCGCGTTCACGCTTGAACTCATCTGGCGTCACCAGCTTCATGCCTTGCAAATCTTCAAGACGCGCAATCTGACGGGCAGCATCCATAAGGCCCTGTGGCGCCGGTGGTGGCACCGCGCGCTGGCGCGGCTGTGCGGGCAGCAATGCATCAAGAATTGCAGTCCGTTCGGCCACATGTTCCTGCACCGTGATCGCCCCGATCTGCAAGGCACGGTTCAACTGATTAAGGCGTTGCTCGACCTGTGAACCATCTGGCGGCGGGTTATTCAGGAACGCCGAGGGTGCCGGCTGGCTCATTGGCAGAAGCGCACCAAGGTTGGCGGAACGACGTGCCGAATATTCTTCCGGCGTGATCAAGCCGGTAGATTGCAGGTCTCGCAGGATTGAAAAGCGTTTCGCAACTGCCTCGTCCCCGCCAGACAAAGCCGCCCCTGCGGGAATATCCATGGCCTTGATTGGTGCGCCGGTCATTGCAGACTGGGTATTGGTCATCATGGGGGTAGCGATTGCAGAACCACTTCCGGTTCCGAGCCCTGATGGACCGGTTGCAATCTGATCATTAATGCTAAGTGATCCCGGAAGACCGCGTTGCAAACGGTTCAGGTTGAATTCAGCAGCATCACGCAGCGGACGGGGCTGGGTTCCGGATGCCGTCGACATCAGAACCGTGCCCGGCGGGTTCATGGCAATCAGCGTATCATATCCATCGCGGGCACGATCAGGCCGATTGGTATTTTGATACAGGACCGAGCGCCAAAGCATCGCATGGCCATCTTGTGGATTTTTACGCAATGCTTCGTTAAAAAGCTTCTCGGCTGAGGCATAATCCCCCGTGGCAAGCTGCTGCAAGCCAAGTGCTGTGTAATTGTCATCGGCAAATGACGTTGCCTCGTCCCAGAAGTCCTGATCCAGCAGCGGCGCACAGGCCGACACCCATGAAACCATACCGATCACAGCAATCCCCTTGCTGATTTTCAGCCAGTTTCCGGTCCGCTTTGCGGATACCTGCATGGCGCCAATCCCCTATTATCTAAAACCTGTTCCCGGAAATCATGCTGCATGGCTTTGCATTCAACCAGTAAAAAGCAGCACCCCTTTCCCTATATCGCATTGATTTTGCATCCTGCTTGCCAAGAATTCGTTAAAGCCGCAATCAGGCATAAATTACAGGAATTAAATCATGCAGGGCGGGCAAGGTCCCCTTGTCCCTTCCATATGTATAGTTCATATAAAGGGTATTGGTTTAGAACCATTAACCAGTGCTTCAGAACATTATGATTTGATCAGACTTCGGTCTTCGGTGTATGGAACGAGGCCGTAACGATAAAAACAGATTCTCTTTCAGGGGTCCCGCGTGATTGAACCGCAGCAATATGGCCAACAGGCCCTACAGGAATACCTGTTGCTGGATTATGTCCAACGGCTTGAAACCCGCAAATACGGGCACCGTGCTGTGCATATTCATCTATCGCGCATGAAACCGTTCCATCGCCGCGACTATCACATTCGTGTGGCGACCAATACCTTTGAAAGCTATGTGAAGCTGTATGTCGGGCGTATCTTTGTTCTGACCAACAATGATCTGATCTTTGTCTGGAAAGACAAATCGATCGCCGATGTCGAACCGGCTGTTGATACCCTGCGCTATCTGTTCCGCGATGATCCCCTGTCACAGGATGACAGCGAAGAAACCGGTTTCTGCACATGGTACAACCTCAATACCGAGTTTCAGGAATTCCTTCTTCTGTGCCAGCACCTTGACGAGCGTGCCAAGAAGCTGCAGCAAAGCAGCAACATGCGCACCGCCCTTCAACGTGAAAAGGATCAGGCGCTTAGCCCGATCAACGCTGAAAATCTGGCCCAGCTTGAAGAAACCATCCATACAGCCGATTTGTCCGAGCATATCCGCCAGCAACCGGTTTGCGTCTTTGCCCATGGCGGATCCAAGGAACTGCATCCGGTCTTTGACGAATTCTTTGTATCGATTACCGATTTGCGCAATGCGCTGATGCCCAATATCGATCTGGCGTCGAACCGCTGGCTGTTCCAGCACATGACCGAAGTTCTGGACAAACGCATGCTCAATTACCTGTGCAAGCGGACGTTCAAGACCCATGCCAGCTCGTTCTCGATCAACCTTAATCTTGGAACCCTGACCTCCAAGGATTTTGACAAGTTCGATGAAACCGTGCGCAGCAAATGGCCGGGCAATGTGATTATCGAGCTTAATCAGGTTGATCTGTTTTCGAACCTTGAAACCTATCTCAGTGTGCGCGATGACTTCCACAAGCGCGGCTATCGCATTCTGATCGATAACCTGACGGTGGAATCGCTTTCATTTGTTGATCGCAACAGGCTGAAGGCCGACTTCATCAAGGTCGCCTGGCGCGAAGAAATGACCGATAATGTCATTCGCAAGAAATATTCCGAGATGGACAACCTTGTGAAAAATTCCGGGCGTGAACGCGTTATTCTGTGCCGGTGCGATACGCCGACCGCGATCAAATTCGGCCAGTCGCTTGGCATTACCCTGTTCCAGGGACGCTATATCGACAACATGATTGCCCGTCAGCGCCGTGCAAAGCGTGCCCAGAAGGCTGCGCAAAAGCAAAAGTGATCTGACGCCATGCGTGATCAACACCTAACAGGCCGGGGATTTCCCCGGCTTTTTCTGTTCAGAACCACCTCCTGACAAATACTGACAGGAACCTTTGATCATCAGGTGGATTTGCACATTTCACCCCTTGGCACCAAAGGAACAAAAGAAGTACAAATAGATATGTTGTACGCGCTTTGCCCAGACTGCCATCATAAATGGCGACTGCATCTTGACAAGACACTGCCCAAAAGCGGTGCGGGTTCCTATGTGTCCTGCCCGGCCTGTGGCGGCAAACGCGCGATTGCCCATGCCGAACTGCCCGAACTTTGCATCGGACATCTTGATTGCGACGCGTTTTATGCATCCATTGAAAAACGCGACCGGCCGGAATTGATTGATGCCCCTGTCATCATCGGCGGCGGCCATCGCGGGGTTGTGTCGACCTGCTGCTATGTCGCGCGCAAATATGGCGTACGTTCAGCCATGCCGGCCTTCAAGGCGCGGGAATTGTGCCCGGACGGTGTTTTTCTGAAACCTGACATGGCCAAGTATCAGCGCGAAGGATATCGCATTCGCGACATGATGCGGGTGCTTACCCCGGATATCGAACCACTATCGATTGACGAGGCCTTTATGGACCTTTCCGGTGCACAGGAAACCCATGGAAAATCAGCCGCCGAATGTCTGGTAGAGCTGCAATCAACCATCCGCAAGGAAGTCGGCATCACCGTTTCCATCGGTCTTTCCTATAACAAGTTTTTGGCCAAGATCGCCTCAGACCTGAACAAGCCGTTCGGATTTTCCATGATCGGTGCGGCCGAGGCCGTTGATTTTCTCGCCGACAAGCCTGTGCGCATGATGTGGGGCGTTGGCCCGGCCATGGAGCGCAAGCTCCATGACGATGGCATCACCAGCATCGGACAGCTTCAGGAGCTTGATATCCATGCCCTGCAGGGGCGCTATGGCAGCATCGGCAAGCGGTTCTACTATTTCTCGCGCGGGCAGGATAATCGCCGGGTTGAACAAAGCAGCGAACGCAAAAGCCTGTCATCGGAAACCACATTCAATGACGATATCGCGGGTCTCGATGAACTAACCGCCATCGCCACCCGTCTGACCGCGCGCGTTGCCAGCGATCTGGCGCGCAAGGAAATCGCCGGACATACCGTGGTCCTGAAATTGAAATCATCGGATTTCAAACTCCGCACCCGCAATATGCGCCTGACCTATCCGTCGCTGCGTGAAGACGTAATCCTCGAAGCCGCACTGACATTGCTGAAAAAGGAAATCGACGGCACAAAATACCGGCTTCTCGGCGTCGGGGTCACCGATCTGTTTGCCGCCGATCAGGCCGACCCGGTCGATCTGTTTGCCGATACAGCATCCGAAAACGATTTGACCGATGATGACGCCAATCCGGGCACGACTGCCCCGCGCGCGCCCATCGAACTGCCGCGCCCGACGGCAGAACAGCTGCGTGAAAGCCTCACACGGCGGTATCGTCAGCACAAAAAGAAAATCGTGCGACAGCAGCGCTTCAGATTTTAGGGAACAAGCCAGAAATGAAAAATGCCCGTCAGCTGATCGCTGCGAGCATTTACCACTTGGCCAAATCTTTCTTAAAGAAAGATGGCGTCCCCTAGGGGATTCGAACCCCTGTTGCCGCCGTGAAAGGGCAGTGTCCTAGGCCTCTAGACGAAGGGGACAC
>NZ_JAYMEA010000002.1:0-391365 GCF_037027285.1 Thalassospira sp. CH_XMU1448-2 | reverse complement strand
ATGGCGTCCCCTAGGGGATTCGAACCCCTGTTGCCGCCGTGAAAGGGCAGTGTCCTAGGCCTCTAGACGAAGGGGACACAAGCACGATGTGCCAATGTCAAATGACTTTCGGTTGGTGGCGTCCCCTAGGGGATTCGAACCCCTGTTGCCGCCGTGAAAGGGCAGTGTCCTAGGCCTCTAGACGAAGGGGACATAGCACCAATCGAAGTCATCATGTTAACGAGTGGCGTCCCCTAGGGGATTCGAACCCCTGTTGCCGCCGTGAAAGGGCAGTGTCCTAGGCCTCTAGACGAAGGGGACATAGCACCAATCGAAGTCATCATGTTAACGAGTGGCGTCCCCTAGGGGATTCGAACCCCTGTTGCCGCCGTGAAAGGGCAGTGTCCTAGGCCTCTAGACGAAGGGGACGCAGCGCGTTAACGAGGCCGGTTTTTAGCGATTGGGTCGGGTCAGGTCAAGCGGCTTTTTCGCCCTTATGCCGTTTTTTTTAATCCCCCACCGAAAATAGGGCGATATCCCGCCCAATCCCGAAAAAACCAGGCCTTGATGTTTAACCTGATGGTTCATTTTTTCCATCCACCTGCCAGATGAGAATGAATTCATCCCCCGTCAAGGTCGATATGGATGGAAAAAATATTTCCAGATCAGTCCTTTTTGCGTTTTGCACCGAACCAGAAGGTAATCCCCGCAACGCCAAGACCGATTCCCAAAAACACAAACATTGACTGATATGCTTCCGGTGCACCGGCCTCAAACTGCCCGATGATCAGACCGGCAACGCCCTGCAACACAAAAAGCCCGGCAAAGGTCGCCAGATTGACAGTGGTAAGCGCACGGCCAATCTGATGTTCCGGGACAGCCTGCCGGGAAGCAGCATAGCTCAGCGTTGCACTGGACCCGATAAAGCCATGAATCAGCATCAGAACAGCCGCCACGCCAACGCCCCAGGGCCCGAGAAAGGCCTGAAGCAAACAGGCCCCTGCCCCGACCAGAACGGCAAAGACAATCAGTCCCTGGGTCTTGGCCGGAAATTTGCGTGAAAGCTGTCCATAGGCTGGCGGCCCAAGGATCATGCCGATTGTCATGATCAGCAACACATTGCCAACTTCGACCGGGCCAAGTGCGAAGACATCATGCAAATACGGCCCGCCCCACAATCCGCGTACTGTCAGGATTGCCGGATAGCTAAAGAATGCGACACCCGACAACAGCCAGACCTGACGATTCTTCCAGACAGACACCATGCCCTTAAGGGCATCAAGGACCGTTTCGCCCTTGCGATCAACAACCGCATGACCGGGAGGCGTATCGCGCACGAACAAAAGATCAAGCACCACCGAAACCAAACTGATCGCGGCCAGACCAAAATAAACTGTTCGCCAGCCATGAGTTTCGACAAGGGCTGCCAGTGGCGTTGCCGAGGCCAGAACACCCAGCAGACTAAAGGAGACAATAAGTCCCGATGCGGCTGCGAATTTTTCGGGTGCAGTCCAGCGCGCGGCAAGAACAAGCGCGGCCATGAAAGCAGCTGAACAGCCAAGCCCGATCACCGCCTGCCCGATCATCAGACCGATGACGCTATGAGCATTGGCAAAGATGATCACGCCCGCCACAGTACCAAGCATCAGGATGCCATTGGTAAGGCGCGGCCCATAGCGGTCAAGCATCACGCCAACCGGTATCTGCATCAGGGCAAAAGCGAAGTGGAAGCTGCCGGAAACCAGCCCAAGCTGTTCCGGGGTGACGGCAAGTTCAACACGCAAGGGTTCGGCCAAAAGAGCCTGGGCCGAACGGAAAAACTGGCTGAGCGAGAAAGCCAGAAGGATCGGCGCGAGCACCAGAATGAAATGACTGGTCCGCGCAATGGGGGGCGAGTGTTTTGTGTGTTCTGTCATGATGTTATCTGGGATAATCCCATCATCACGGAACGGCAAGCCTTTGCATTACATGGCAGATGCCAGAATTTTTGACACCGCTCTGGAACCGGTGCCCGCCATCCAAAACCGCTGATAGATCAAACAGGCAATGCAACGTCGTCAATAATCAGCTGCACACCCTCATTGCCCTGCCAGGTGTCACGACGCAGATGTCCGAGAATATGCAACGGACGCCCGCCATGCTTGATCAGGGTCTGCCCCATATCGTTATCAAGGCATCTGAAAGCAATTGCCTTAAGCCGTCCCTTGCCATTGGCCCCGGTCAGGATACAACGTACATGGTCGGCGCCGACCACATCGGCCTTGATCGCACGACAATCAACAAACACGAACCGCGGCTCGGCATTGCCTGCCCCGAACGGGCCAAGCTTTTCGAGCGCATTGATCAGCTCAATCGTTGCCCCATGGGCGTGAAGCGCGCCATCCACCGTGATGGTCGGGCGAATATCATTTTCTTCGATGATTTTGGCAAACCGTTCTTCAAGAAAGGCCTCAAATGCATCGCGCTTTTCGGGATCAAGTGTAAAGCCCGCCGCCATGCCATGGCCACCGCCATTGATCAGAAGCCCGGCCTGCCGCGCTGCAATGATCGCCGCCCCAAGATCTATACCGCGCACAGAACGGCCCGACCCCTTATAAACGCCATCCACAAGCCCCATCACAAGCGACGGCACGTGATAGCGATCCTTAAGCCTGCTGGCGACGATGCCGATCACACCGGGATGCCAGTCATCCCCGCCGACCAGCACCATTGACGCGACCTTTGACTGTCCTTCGACCGCGCTGATCGCCTGATCAAGGACGATATCCTCGATTGCCTTGCGTTCGCGGTTATATTCATCAAGCTTGCGCGCGATATCTTGCGCCTGGGCGGGGTTATCCCCTGAAAGCAGGGTGGTACCCAGAAAACTCTCACCAACGCGCCCACCGGCATTCACACGCGGCCCCAGCACATATCCAAGGTGATAGGCACTTGGCGTTTCATTCACCCCCGCCACATCGGCAAGGGATGTCATGCCGACATTTGAACGATGCTTCATGACCTTAAGCCCCTGTGTGACAAAGGCGCGGTTCAGTCCGCGCAACGGCACCACGTCACACACGGTCCCAAGCGCCACCAGATCAAGCCAGTTGCGCAAATCCGGGGCACGAATACCGGCCTTTTCAAGCCAGCCGCGATTGCGCAATTCACGCAGCATCGCCACACACAGCAAAAACGCCACGCCAGCGGCACATAAATGCCCAAGGCCGCTTTCATCATCAAGTCGATTGGGGTTAACCACCGCAACGGCGGGCGGCAATTCAGGCTCGGCAGCATGGTGATCGACAACAATGATCTCGATCCCGGCATCTTTGGCTTCCTGCAACGGGGCATAGGCCGTCACCCCGCAATCCACGGTCAGAATCAGGTTGGCCCCATTGCGTTGCAAGGCCAGAAGTGCGGGGGCATTCGGGCCGTACCCCTCGGTCATGCGATCAGGAATATGGACCGGAACATCCGCGCCCAGCGCAGCAAAGAAACGCTTTAACAGTGCCGTACTGGTTGCGCCATCAACATCATAGTCGCCGAAAACGGCGATTTTCTCGCCCTTTTCAATCGCATCGGCAATGCGCGATGCGGCCTTGTCCATATCCTGCAAGGATGACGGATCAGGCATCAGATCGCGCAAGGTCGGCGACAGGAAACTTTCGGCATCATCAAGACCAATGCCCCGATTTGCCATCACCCTGCCAACGATTTCCGGCACGCCAAAGCGTTGCGAAATCGTGGTTGCCAATCGTTCATCGCTTGCGCGTTCGCGCCACCATTTGCCGGTGACGGAACGTTCGATACCCATGAATGTCGTTTCTTGTGCGTGATCTTTCATGCCCTATGAAATAGCGCAATCTCGGGCACGCTTAAACCGGATAATTTGAAGTTCGGCAAACTTCGTCACCGGCCATGCGATTTCACCCGCGCGGGTTGTCACCACACCATTTAAGGACATTCTCGGCATCGGCTGCCGGATCATCGACGGGATAGAAAACCTTGGTGATTTTGCCATCATCAATGACCATGGTCAGCCGTTTGAACAGGCGCATGCCATCGGCTTCGAAATCGGGCATTGCCATGGCTTCCTTGAAGCGGTGATCGGCATCGGACAACAGCGCGAATGGCAGATGAAGGCGTTCAGCTGCCTCTTTCTGATAGTCTGTGGTCTGGCTTGAAAGCCCGTAAAGGTTTTCCACCCCGACTGCCCGCAATTCGGCCGCATGGTCGCGGAACGAACAGGATTGCGGCGTGCAGCCCTTGGCACCGGGGATTTCATCCCAGCCTTCAGGCGACGGAACACCCGGTTCGGCTGTGCGCGGATAGGCATAAACGACGGAGCGCCCCGCAAGACTAGAGATATCAACCATCTGATCATTGGTCGCGCCAAGCGGCAAGGCTGGCAGGTTTTGGCCGGTCAACCGTTCGATCACATGTGCGTCACTTTCGCTATTCATTTGCGTTCCTCCCTGAACACCATTTCTCCGATCCTGTTTCAACAGGTCGGGCTTATTGAGATTCAAGATAGGTGTGATTTCTCAAACCGAAAAGAAGATGCGTTTGCGCATTGTGGAAAAGTTCACAATGTCACGATGACTTGCAGACAACTCAAAGCTGTGCAGACTGTGACAACAATCAATAAAACAAACGGATACGAGCAATGAACCAGAAAAAGGGCCTGCGGATCGGATTGACCGTCCTTTCCGTGCTTGGTGCTGTGATGTCGATGCCTTTGGTGATGTTCTCACCCATGATGTTCGACGCCCCGGGGTCAGAGGAAAACATCCTTACCCAGTTCCTGTTTTTCAGCGTCCTCGCCTTCCCGGTGCTTTGCCTTGCCGGTGGCATTCTGCCATGGGTGTTTCGACGTCATCAGCTTGGCATCTGGCTTTATGCCCTGAGCGGCCTTGCCATCGGGCTACTTGTCAGCGCCTTTGTATTGCTTGATGTCATGTGCAGCGGGGATTTCAGCTGCTGATCAAACGATGCCTTCGTCAGCAGCAATAAGCGCCAGACCATGCGCAACCGACAGGAACGGCTGGCCGATTTCGATCCGATCCTTGCCAAAGCCGTCTTCAAAGATTTTCCGAACGGCCGGGACATAGGATGTGCCGCCGGTCATGAAGACTTTTGACACATCGCGGGCATCAAGACCGGATTGCTCAAGGCAGTTTTTCGCCGCCTGTTCAATATCGGCAAGGTCGGGTGCAATCGCGGTTTCGAAATCGGCACGGGTCAGTTTTTCTTCGATCTCGACCCCGCCATGGGAGAATTGCAGGATCGTGCTATCGCGATCTGACAGTTCTGCCTTGGCCTTGGACACCGTCTGATAAAGGTGGAAGCCCATTTCATCCTCGATGATCGCCACCAGATCCTCGATATCATCCGGGCGCGTTGCCGAACGGATCAGGCTTTTGATTTCGTTGATGGTTTTGGGCTGGTTCATCATGGCAAGTTCATGCCAGCGCGAAAAGGCCGTGTAATATTGACGCGGCACCGGCAACGTCGCGCCCATCGACTTATATTCCGAGCCAAAGCCAAGGCGCGGCCAGACGGCCTTTTGAATGATGCGATAGTCAAACCGGTCGCCTGCAATGCCAAGACCGGTATGGGCCAAGGGTTGCACGCCGCGAATGCCAAGACCGGGCGTAAAGCGGATCAGAGAAAAGTCACTGGTCCCCCCGCCAAAGTCGGCCACCAGAACGGTTTCGGGTTTATCAAGCTCGCGCCCGTAATAATAGGAAGCTGCGAGCGGTTCAAACACCATGGCTTCAACATCGAAACCGGCCTGTTCATAAGCCCCGCGCAGGCGCATTTCGGCAAAATCATTATCGGGATTGCTCCCCGCAAAGGCGACAGGACGCCCGGAAATCACCCGCTGCCCCAACCAGCCAAGGCTGTGCTGCGCGAAGTGATGGATTTGCGTCAGGAACGTGCCAATCAGGTCTTCAATCGAATAGGTCGTTCCGAAAATTTCGGTGCCCTCAAAATCCTTGGCCGCAAGGTAGGATTTCATCGACTGGATCAGACGGCAGTCGTGGCTTTCCTTAAGATATTCGGCAATCGCGAACGGGCCGGAACAGCTTCTGGAATGGGTCGGCGCGCCGGGCGCTGTCAGCTCCTGCTCCTCCCAGAAATAGAGGATGGTGCGATAGGTATCAAAGCTGTTGGCACCGACTTCAAACTTTGCCGACTGGACATTTCCTGCACTGTCTGCGACCGCAAGAACAGAATTGGTCGTACCGAAATCAAGGGCAATAATTTCAGACATCAGGCAGGCTCCAGAACTTCATCAACGGAATTGGGCCGGAGGGTTTAGCGCAAGCCAGGCGGACACACAAGACGCAAACTTAAATCGCCTTCGACAAACGCAAAAACCTGCGCATAACAAACATCGCGCCCAGTCCCGAAATATATAACAGGACCCAGTATCCGATTACATTGAAGTAGTACATCGAAAAGGATGTCGACATCAGTGTCTTGGTGACAACCAAGCTCAGACCGAACATCAAAGCCAAATCCGCGGCGATAAAGAGCACGGTACTTATTGCAAACAGCCAAAAATCCAGAACAGAGATAACTACCAAAGCTATCGAAACATAGGAAATCGCCAACATGACGCCTGTTGGCACATCTGCACCGGCTAGTCCCCAAGCATAATGCGCGAAAATGATAACGCTGGGCAGGAACCTAACCGCATGCAATGCAGACATTCCAAGATATGTTGCAATCTTCGCAGTCATTTCTGCCCCAATGAAAAAGTCCCCGACTGAGCGGGGACTTTAAACGCAGAATATATATCTGCAACCTAAACCTTTGGCTGCAGAGATTACTTGTACCAGATTTTCCGGCTGAAATCGTGAACAGCACGGACGTAGCGCACGGTACCGGACTGCGAACGCATCACGATGCTTTCGGTTTCAGCACCGTTGGCAAAACGGCGCACACCGCGCAGCATCGCACCATCGGTCACGCCGGTTGCGGCAAACATCACATTGCCCTTGGCAAGTTCACCCAGCTTGTATTTGCGGGTCAGGTCTTCAATGCCCCATTTCTTCGCACGCGCGATTTCATCGTCGTTGCGGAAAACAAGACGACCCTGGAACTGGCCACCAATGCAACGAAGGGCTGCTGCAGCAAGAACGCCTTCCGGTGCGCCGCCAGTCCCCATGTAAAGATCAATGCCCGAGGTTTTCTGCGAGGTCGCGATCACACCGGCAACGTCACCATCACCAATCAGCATGATGCGCGCACCTGCTTCGCGGGTTTTGGCTATGATTTCCTGATGGCGCGGGCGATCAAGAATGCACACAACCAGATCGGCAACATCGCAACCCTTCGCCAGTGCAAGGCTTTTGAGGTTTTCATGCGGGGTCGCGTCAAGATCGACAACATCCTCGGGAAGACCGCCACCAACGGCGATTTTGTCCATATAGGTATCAGGCGCATTCAGGAAGCCGCCCTTTTCTGCCATCGCGACAACGGCCAAAGAGTTCGGGCCACCGGTTGCGCAGATGGTCGTACCTTCAAGCGGATCAAGCGCAATGTCGATTTCCGGGCCATTGCCCGAACCGACTTCTTCGCCAATGAACAGCATCGGGGCTTCGTCGCGTTCGCCTTCGCCGATCACGACCGTGCCTTTGATATCCATGCTGTTAAGCGCGTTACGCATCGCGTCAACGGCGGCCTGGTCGGCTGCCTTTTCGTCGCCACGTCCCATCAGGCCCGAGCACGCAAGTGCTGCAGCCTCGGTCACGCGAACCGTTTCAAGCGCTAGATTTCGATCCATATTATCTTCCTCGTAGTGTGATGCAGGGTCTGGGGGCCCCGTCTCGTTGTTGTTTTCTATTTCTTGATTTTGTTATTTTTGCGTCGAAACTTTACAACAGCGCCCCGCATCTTGACAGGTACGAGGCGCTTTGAGCTTTAAAGTTTTAAGATGCGAAGCTTTCGATCCGCATCAGAACCGGCGGCTGCGAATTGCTTTCGAAGGCTGCGATATCATGCACTGCACCCGACATCGCCGCTTCGGTCGTTTCGTGGGCGACGATCACAACCGGCACAACACCGCCTTCGGTTTCGGCCCGGCCATGCTGGATCATCGATGCCATCGACACTCCATGCTTGGCAAGGGTCGCGGTGACTTCGGCCATGACACCCGGACGATCCCATACCATCAGGCGCAGGTAATAGGCGCCGGTATGCTTTTCGAGTGACGCACGCACATTCTTCTTAAGACGTTCGGCAGGAACACCGAATACAGGGGCATTGCGGCCCGCAGCAATATCAACGATATCGGCCACCACCGCCGATGCAGTCGGACGTTCCCCCGCCCCGCGGCCCTGAAGAACCACCGGACCAACATAGTCACCTTCAAGGGCAACGGCGTTAAACACGCCCTCGACCTTGGAAATCTGGGTTGAACGGCTGACCATGACCGGGGAAACGCGCTGTTCGATGCCTTCGGCAGTCTGTTTGGCAATACCAAGCAGTTTGATGCGATAGCCAAGTTCTTCGGCAAGCTGGATATCAAGGGCCGACACACTGCGAATGCCTTCGACAGCAACCGCGTCAAAATCAACTTCGACCCCGAATGCCAGGCTGGCAAGAATCGCAAGTTTGTGCGCGGCATCAATGCCATCAACGTCAAAGGTCGGATCGGCCTCGGCATAGCCAAGTTTCTGTGCCTCGGACAGAACATCGGCAAAGTCGCGCCCCTGTTCACGCATGGTGGTCAGGATATAGTTGCACGTGCCGTTCAGAATGCCGGTAACGCGAGAAATCGCATTCCCTGCCAGACCTTCACGCATCGCCTTGATCACCGGAATACCACCGGCAACTGCTGCTTCATAGGCGATGGTGACATTGTTGGCATCGGCAATCTGGGCCAGTTCAACGCCCTTGAGTGCGATCAACGCCTTGTTGGCGGTCACGACATGCTTGCCGTTTTCAAGGGCGGTCTTGCAGACATCATAGGCGATGCCTTCGGAGCCACCGATCAGTTCGACCAGAATGTCGATTTCCTTGTCCGCAGCAAGATCGCGGGCGTCGTCGTACCAGGTCAGGCCTTCTGTCGAAAAACCACGATCACGAGTTCGATCACGCGCCGATACCGCTGTAACGACGATCTGACGACCCGAACGGTCGGCCAGAATGTCGCGATGTTCACTCAGCAGCTTAACGGTTCCGGCACCGACCGTACCCAGGCCTGCCACACCGATTTTTACGACGTCTTTCACGATAACTCCTTAAGCACGTGGTTCGTTTCGCAAGCGCGCAGATAACCGAAACCGGTTATCGCGTCCTGATAAAATAACGCCCGGGACATGTCCCGGGCGAAACACAGAATGCTTTATCGGATATCAGAAAGATTTCTTCAACAGTTCACGTGCAGATTCTGCATCAGGACATTTGGCAAAGAACTGTTTGATGTTGCGGTTGGCCTGACGGATGCGGTGTTTGTTCTCGACCAGTGCAATGCGCACATGACGATCACCATATTCACCAAAGCCAAGACCCGGTGCCACAGCCACCCCGGCTTCCTGCAAAAGAAGCTTTGAGAAATCAAGCGATCCCAGTTCTACGAACGGTTCGGGGATCGGTGCCCATGCAAACATGGTTGCTGCCGGACTCGGAATGTTCCAACCCGCACTTTGCGCACCTTCGATAAAGATATCACGACGTTCACGATACAGATTACGGAACCCTTCGACGCAATCCTGCGGGCCATTAAGTGCCGCCGTTGCCGCGACCTGAACCGGGGTAAAGGCACCGTAATCGAGATAGGATTTGATACGGGTCAGCGCATTGATCAGCTTCTTGTTGCCGGTGGCAAAACCGATACGCCAGCCTGCCATCGAATAGGTTTTCGACAGCGAATAGAATTCAACAGCAATATCCTTTGCCCCCTTGCATTGCAGGATCGAGGGCGGCGGGTTCCCATCAAAATAAATCTCGGCATAGGCGATATCAGACAGGACATAGATTTCATGCTTGCGGCAGAAATCAACCACCTCCTGATAGAAGGCCAGATCAACCACCAGTGCAGTCGGGTTTGCCGGGAAGTTCAGAACGACCGCGCTTGGTTTCGGGACCGAATGTTTCACCGCGCGATGGAGCTGCTCCATAAAGCTTTCGGTGTTAAACGTTCCCTGATCATCATGCCCGATCGGAATATGGCGCAAAGCCGCACCGGCAATGATAAAACCGAAGGCATGGATCGGATAGGACGGGTTTGGCACCAAAAAGATATCACCCGGGCTGGTGATCGCCGCAGCAAGGTTCGCAAGACCTTCCTTGGAACCAATGGTGACAACGGTTTCGGTTTCCGGATCGATATCAACACCAAAACGGCGATCATAATAGGCCGCAAGCGCCTTGCGCAGGCCGGGGATCCCGCGCGACATCGAATAACCATGGGTGCGCGGGTTCTGAACAGTCTCGACCAGTTTGTCGACAATGTGTTGCGGCGTGGCCGGATCCGGATTGCCCATGCCGAAATCGATAATGTCCTCACCCGCTCGCCGCGCCGCCGCCTTCATCGCATTTACTTCTGCGAATACATAGGGCGGGAGACGTTTTATGCGGTGGAAGTCTTGGGACATTATCCTACATCCTCATCAAATTGCCGAATTTCGAATTTTATGCGAAAAGCACATCTTCGAATTCACGAAAATTGCGTTTGAGCCATCAAAACAGGCCCGAAGCAGCGTACAATTCGAAGGATGTACCTTTTATGGAAATCATACTCAACGAATTAATGCGCCCGATCCATGGTTAATTCGCGTTTGCGGCAAACCGACGGCGCAAATTCGGCAATATTTCCGAAATTCAGGATTAATCGCGCCCTTGCAGGCGTCATAGCCAAAACCGTCTTGAAACGACAACAGCGCGAAAGGATTTCTCCCTTCGCGCTGCCAAAAGCGTCACCCGGCAAGTCTGCCAGACACCATGTTCAATCGATCACCTTGCCAGTGGCGATCAGTAATCCAGATAGATTTCGACACGACGGTTCCCGGCTTCACCTGCCGGAACACCTTCGTAATAACGCGGATCAGCTGAGCCGTCGGCACCGACAAAAATGGCATTCGGGCTGACACCCATCGCCAACAGGCGTGAGACGACCGAGGATGCACGACCTTCGGACACACGACGGTTCACCGCCTGATGCTGTTCAAGCGACATATTGCCGGTGCGCATCGACGCGTGACCGATGATGCGCAGAACTCCACCCGTCTGCTGCCAGGTGCTTGCAACCTGTTGCAGGACGGCATTGTCGGTTCCGCCAAGATTGGTCGAACCATGGGCGAACTGGATCTGGGCGATCTGCATGCCGTTAATGGCCGGCGGCAACTGGTCTACGGAACCGACACCAAGACGCGCGGCAAGCGCATCATTGGTCACGGTCATATCGACCATGCCGGATTCGCCATAGACCGGGGCACTGCCGCCAAGCTGGCTTTCATCGACAATGACCGACCCGTTATCGGAATAAAGCGAATAGTCAAATCCCTGACCGGAATCGACCGCAACACCGGGTTCATCGGCAAAAACGCCCTGACCTTCGGCAAGGCGACGCTGATACTGATCCATCACCGGATCACCTGACGACTTCTGGGCAGCCTCATAGGCAGCAAGCTGCTGGGCGCGCGCATCAGCGGCAGAACCGCCCGATGCCCCTGCAACTGCGGCACCACCGGCGGCGGCACCGGCAATCACTGCCGGGCGTTCAGGTGCCGGTTCCGGGGTTGGAACCGGACCGGACACAGGCGACTTGGCATTCCATTCATCGGCGATTGACGAGCCGGTCGGTGCCGAAGTAACGGCACTGGTTGTTGCAGCGGTCGTCGCAGCAGAAGCCGACGTTGTCGAAGCCATAGCACTGGTCGTAACCGGGGTGGTCGGCGCCGGAGCAATAACCGGCTGGGCAGCGGTTACTTGCGGGGCGGCTTCAAGAGCATTGACCGGCGGGCTGCTTTGACGGCGGCCAGACTGGGAATATTGTGCATTGGCGCGATCAGCAGCAAGACCAGCGATCAGCGCATCGCGTTCGGCATCACCAGTAACAATCGGCTTGTTCGGGGTATCGGAAAGATTCGGATATTCGCCATCTTCACCGGGAATCGCTTCCCCGGATTTGGCACCGGCGGTTTCGTCATCGCCGTCAAACATGTCCCCGACCGACTTCCCCCATTCGACCGGATTGATGGCATCAGGAACAGAGGAACAGGCGCCCAAAGTCAGCACCACCGCCAGCGCAGAGCCTGTCTGCAGAACCATCCGCAGCTTCCCCCTTGCAGTTTCCTGCCACGACCACTGCCCTGTCGTCGATTTCAGAACGCCCATTTGTTTTCGCTGCTCCAAATTCAGTTGGATGACCCTTGCGTTAAAATATCCGCAGAAACGTCACCTTATAATTCTTGTACTACCCCTTGGCGACGCGCTAGGCTAAGACCATGATAAGCTTGGGATCAAGCAGAGTTTCAACCCGGAGCGCCTTTCAGATACCGAACACATAAAACGCTAAAAGTCTTGCGATATTGCAAAGAAGCCCAAAACGTTTTGAAGTCACCGAGTATCTGCGGCGGTATCATAAGGGAATGCCCCATGAGCGATCAACAGGCCATCGAAACCGAAATCACGCACCCGGATCCCGAAAAACTGTCTGCAGCAATGGCAGAAATTGCCGAGAGAAGTCAACGACTTGTGTCTGAATTTCTTGCAAAACAGGCAGAAGACCCGGAAATCTCGGACCCGGACCCGCTCAATATCGGGTCGGCATTTGCCGAACTGACCACCCATATCATGCAAAATCCGGCCAAGCTGGTCGAAGCCCAGATGGAACTTTGGCAGCAATATTATACGCTGTGGCACAACACCACCTTGCGCATGCTGGGCGAAGAATCCGAACCGGTCGTCACACCCCAAAAGGGTGACCGTCGCTTCCGGGACGAGGCATGGGAAAACAACGAACTGTTTGATTACATCAAGCAGTCCTATTTGCTTTCGTCGCAATGGATGCAGAATCTGGTCCATGATGTTGACGGGCTGGACGACAAGACCGCCCAGAAAGTCGAATTCTATACCCGTCAGTTTGTCGATGCGATTTCGCCAACCAACTTCCTGATGACCAATCCGGAAGTTCTGCGCACCACCATCGAAACCGGTGGCGAAAACCTGCTCAAGGGTTTGCAGAATCTTTTGGGCGATCTTGAACGTGGCAAGGGCAAGTTACAAATCCGCATGACGGATCTTGATGCCTTCAAGATCGGGGAAAATGTTGCCACCAGCAAGGGATCGGTGATCGGCAGAACGCCCTTGATGGAATTGCTGCAATACAGTCCCAGCACCGATCAGGTCGCCAAACGCCCGCTGATGATCGTTCCACCATGGATCAACAAATATTACATCCTTGATCTGCGCCCGGAAAATTCCTTCATCAAATGGGCGGTTGATCAGGGGCATACCGTATTTGTCCTGTCATGGGTCAATCCTGACAGCAAACTTGCCGAAAAGTCGTTCGAAGATTACGCCAAGGAAGGCGTGCTTGCGGCGCTCGACATGATCGAACAGGCCACCGGTGAAACTGAGATCAACGCCATTGGCTATTGTCTGGGCGGCACACTTCTTAGCTCCACCCTTGCCTATATGGCCAAGACCGGTGACGAGCGGATCAAATCGGCGACGTTCTTTACAACACTCACCGATTTTGAAAAGCCGGGTGAACTTTCGGTCTTTGTAGATGACGAACAGATCGAAAGCCTTGAACGCAACATGTCCAAGGAGGGCTATCTCGATGGCCGGGATATGTCGATGTCGTTTAATATGCTGCGTGCCAATGACCTGATCTGGTCCTTTGTCGTATCAAATTACATGCTGGGCAAGGATCCCTTCCCGTTTGACCTGCTGTACTGGAATTCCGATTCCACCCGCATGCCCAAGGCCATGCACAGCTTCTATCTGCGCAACATGTATAACAAGAACCTGTTGCGCGAACCGGGCGGCATCTCGATTCTCGGTCAGCCGATTGACCTGCGCGATATCAAGATCCCGGTTTACTTCCTGTCGACCCGCGAAGACCATATCGCGCCCTGGCAGGCGACCTATGCCGGAACGCAATTGATGTCCGGACAGGTGAAATTTGTCCTGTCCGCGTCGGGCCATATTGCCGGCGTGGTCAATCCCCCTGCGGCCAAGAAATATTGCTACTGGACCTATAACCGTACGCCCGCCAACCCCGATGACTGGATGGCCAAGGCCACCCAGCACGAAGGGTCATGGTGGACGGACTGGCAGAACTGGATCAGCCGCCGCTCCGGCGGCAAGGTCCCGGCGCGCAAGGAAGGTGACGGCAAGCTCAAGGTGCTTGGCCCGGCACCGGGTGAATATGTAAAAGTCACCCTGTCATAATCCAAAAGCAGCACACGCCCCGGCGACGGCTATTTACCCCCTAAGGCATCAGATAGTCGTCGCAGTCGGGCAACCGCACATCCGGTTCATAACGCCCGTTTGCGACATCAAACCGAAAGATACGGTCAAAACTGCATCTTTCATCGACCCTTTCCACAAGGTCTTCATCTCGCAAGCTTGGCAACTGCGTTGAATCCTGATCAAGCGATGCGGTCGCGGGAAATGCCGTTGCCCTGCTTGCATATTCGATCTCTGGCAAACCAACCACCCCGTGGTGGCTCAAACGAATATCGGCCGCAAACCGATATTCGTCGTGGCAGACATCCCGGCGCTTCTGGATGTCGGCTTCGCTAAAACAGGCCCGGATCATTTTCACCGCACCAATTGGCACCGACAGGACAACCGGGTTTGTCGATAACGACGGACCGTCACCTGCATCCAACCTGATCACGTCAAGGAAATGCGCCTCGGTCCCGCCACCGGAATAGCCAACATTGACGGTACTGATCACCCCGACAAGAACATCGGCTGACCTGTCGGAATCCGTGATCAGAAACGGCCAAACTTCGCGATCTGTCGCGCCGAAGGAATCGGCATCAGTCAGGATATCATAAGCCAGTGTCCGTTCGCGGCCCGGTTTACCATCCCGTATGACGGAAACCATAACGCCTCCCGTGTCGGCATCCTGGGCAAGCTGCACGCACCATTTTTGATCCTGTGAACAATGCTTTTCTCCGTCCGGATCAGGCACAAGCGGGATCATGCGATAAGACGCAGTATCAGAACTGTTTGCCCCCCAGCCACATCCGCACATCAGAAGTGTACCTAGGACGGCGATTACATTTAAACAGGTGGTGTTTCTTTGCACTTCAGCTTCCCGCCGGGTAATCAATTGACTGCGCACGATCTTTGCGAAACCATCGGAAAACATTTACCAGTTAAAAGCAACGCACATGACACAGAAAATCGGTTTTCTCGGCGCAGGTCGTATGGCCGCCGCCATGATCAAACGCCTTATTTCCAAAGGATATCAGATACAGGTCTGGAACCGCAGCCCGGACAAGCTTGAACCGCTGGTCGCACTGGGTGCAGTTGCATGCGCCACCCCTGCGCTTGCCGCCACCGGCGTCGACACCATCATTTCATTCATGGCAGACGACAAAGCCGCAAAAGCCGTGTGGCTTGGTGATGACGGCGCGCTTGAGGCAATGAGCCCCGGGACAATCGCCATTGAATGCTCCACCCTTTCGCATGCCTTTGTGCTTGATCTTGCCAGGACGGTTTCAAATGCCGGACATACCTATATCGACGCACCTGTCACGGGTATTCCCGCCGACATCGAAGCAGGCAACACAATATTTTTGATCGGCGCAGAACCGGCCGATCTTGACCGCATCCGGCCGATCCTTGAGGACACAGGCAAACGGATCGTGCATTTCGGCCCGGTAGGGTCAGGAACGGTTTACAAACTGATGCATAATTTGCTGGGCGCAGTTCATATTGCCGCTGCGGCTGAATTGGTGGCGGTTGCCCAGAAGGCCGGATTGGACGGTGCAACCGTGGCCGAAACATTTTCAATTGGCGCGAATGCCAGCGGGTCGGGACTTGTAACCGTACCGGGCATGATTAGCGGAAACCACCATGAGGGGATCCATTTCACCACGGCACTTCGGGCAAAGGATGCATCCTATGCGCTTGCCATGACCAAAGAATATGGCATTTCTGTCCCGGTCGGACAGGCAGCATACGATGTCTTCGAAACTGCCAGCCGGGCCGGTTTTGGCGACCTTGCGCAAAGTGCGGTGATCGAAACGCTCAAGCCCTAATTGGCGGCTGCTTTTTCGTGTCCGACCAAAAGCGGTTCATATCGTGCATCAGTCAAGGTCTTGAGGAAGGCAACAACAGCCTTGATGCGCTGGTCATCAAGAGCATCACCCTGCTCTAGCTCCTTAATCGAGATGGTATCGGAAACTTCGGGCTCGCCCCACGGCTTGCCGGTTTCCGGGTTGGTCTGGTTGGCTTTGGCCTTGCTGTTATATTTGTTATAGAACCGCACCACGGTTTCCAGATCCGCAAACACACCGTTATGCATATAAGGCCCCGTGATTGCGACATTACGCAGTGACGGGGTTTTGTATTTGCCGCGATAGGCCGGATCATCAATCGCCGGATTGTCCAGAAGCCCGTTATCGGTAAAGGCGGTATCCTTTCCAAGGGCCTTGCGCGTGGCAATGTTGCGCGGCACGCCGATATTGTGGAACTGATAATTGGTGAATGTCTCCCCCTCGGCGGTCGGGCTGGTCTTGAGCATATGACAGGTATTGCAATTGGTGAACTGCTGCGAGAAGAACAGAACCCGTCCCAGTTCTTCCTCCGGAGTCATTTTATATTCACCGCGCAGGAACCGGTCATATTTGCTGTCAAACGGCGCAAAGTCATCGCCTTGCTCAAAGGCCGCAATCGCCTGGGTCATGGCACCATAGGCCTTGTCACTATCTGACCAGATATCATCGCCAAACAGCGCCTTGAAACCGGCGACATAGTCGTCATTCTCCAAAAGGCGCGCCACCACGCCTGCCTTGTCACTCATGCCCATTTCGATGGGGTTAAGCGGCGGGCCACCCGCCTGTTCGGCAAGATCACTTGCACGCCCGTCCCAGAACTGGCCACCGACGGCAATGCCGTCGTCACCCACGTGGAATTTCGGTGAAAATTTCGCATAGGCTGCCATCGGCGCATTTCGATCACCAAGGCTTTTTCCATCGTCCCCCAGAGAAAAGGCACCATTGGCCACATTCATGCGTGGATCCTTGAACGCCATCGAAGGTTCATGACAGGTCGCACAGGCCTGTGTACGGTTGGCCGACAGATTGGTATCGAAATAAAGCGCCTCGCCCAGCGCTGCTTTATCGGCAAAGGACGCGTTCCCCGCACTCGCCACTTCCACCATATCCGGCGCTTGTCCGGCAAGACGATGCAGGAAGGTTTCCGGGCTTTCAGCCCGTGCTGACGCGACAAAGCCGACAGTCATCGCCGACGCGATCAGTGCGAAACGGAATGGGTGGGTGTTCTGATGACGCATAAAAGATACTTCGATCTGATCACAGGATTTGATGGAGGCGCGGCAGGAAGCTCAATCGCGAACGCAACGCATTTACACCCACAGACTTGAACCCTGCTTTGATAAAAGTCAATGGCAGGCCAATTAAGTGACCTGCCATTTCATGTATCAATTCAATCGTTCGGATATTCCCAATCAGATCGCAATCGACGGTCGACGCCGCATCAATGGCAACAATTGAACAGCAATGATCGCAGCAAGGATCACCCCGCAGCCTGCATATTCCTCTGGCGCCAGACGTTCGCCAAGGAACCATGCCCCGGCAATCGCGGCAAAGACCGCCTCGGCGCTCATGATAATGGCGGCATCGGATGCCTCGGTATAATTCTGGGCAACAGCCTGAAGGGTAAAGGCCACCGCGGCTGACATGATCCCGGCATACAGGATTTCAAACCCGGCATTCTGAATGTCGGCGATGCTGAATGTTTCAGTCATTGCCCCCATCGCCATACCAAGGAGACCGGTAATAAAGAACTGGGTCGCAGCAACAGTCGCGGGCGCATTGGTGCGCGTGACCATCACCCCGATCAAAACCACCTGGACTGCCCAGAACAGGGCACTGGCCAAGACCCACAAGTCGCCGCTTCCAAGTCCGCTTAGATCGCCGCCGCTCAGCAAATAGGTACCATAAACGCACATCGCCCCGCCCGGCCAGACCGACCAGTGCGGACGACTGCGAAACACGACATAGGCCAGAACCGGCACGGTCGGCACATAAAATGCGGTCAGAAACGCCGCATTGGTCACCGTGGTGCTCATGATGCCGATCTGCTGGAAAATACTGGCAAGATACATCGAAATACCCGTTGCGATCATGCCAAGGATATCTACACGATCAGGCGAACGACCGGCCCGACCAAGTTTGCGCAACTCACGAAGTGCAAATGGCAACACTGCAAGTGTTCCAAGCAGAAAACGCACCCCCGTAAAATATTGCGGGCCGATATTTTCCATACTTGTGTGCTGAACGACAAAAGTCGTGCCCCAAATCAGGGCCACAAAGACGATAACGGCATTTGCCTGCCAACGCGTCATATTCCCGGTCCATTTCCTGTGCCCGGGCGTGGTGGCGCACGGCACGTTAAGTGTCGAAGATCGAAACTTGCTAAACCAAGTCGGCTTACTTCGCAACCGGGATCAACCGGTGACCATCTGCTTTCACAAGACAGCATAGATCTATGTGTCAGCTAATTGGTGCTAACACTCTGATTTCCAAAAAGACTGTGATAGCTGTCGGTGAATGTTTCACGCGTAATGGCGTTTGATAATCTCCGGGCCAGCTGCGGCGAAATGGTTTTGGACGAGAACATCAACCGCACTGGCGCTTTGGCCAGAATGAACGGATGCTCTTCAACCCCGCCACTAAAACCAAGCGCCTCGGCCTGCGCAAGATATGCCGCCGGAAGCCCCAACAAGAGGTCAATACGCTTTGCCATCAAAAGCTGCGTGCCATGGGGTGCCATCGATACGTCTGCGATATAGGGGGCATTTTCCGGGTTTTCGCTGAATGCCTTGAATGCCTCGCCGCGATAGGCGCCGCGCACATATCCGATCACAAGTTGCTGGCGCACCACATCTTCAAGACTGCTCATCTTGATGCGTCGCGCGTCCCCCTTGCGCACCACAAACCCGAAGATGTCATTGCGATAGGGAACCGAAAACAATCCATATCTGGCACGTTCCTCGGTAAAGGATGCCGATGGCAGAATATCGATATCGCCATGTTCGATCGCATAAAGGGCCCGTTTCCAGGGCATGAAAACAAACCGGAATTCGCACCCCGTGGCGCGCATAACCCGTGCGATGAACTGGTTGTCAATGCCCGCAGCCATGCCGTTCGCATCTTTGATACTAAACGGGCTATAGGTCTCGGATGCACGGATCACCAACGGGCGCGTACAGTCACTGATCGGTTCAGCAAAGCTTGTTTGCATCCCCACGAACAACAAGACAAACAGCATTGCGATGCCTGGCATAAAATGCCGAGCCGCCATATTTTCCCACGCCTTCTTTACGCCTTGGCATACCGTTTTGTTTTTATGATCGGTTATGCCTGATTATGTGAGAGCGAACGCATCCCCTTTTCGCACCCGGGCTGAATGATGCAGAAAATCCTTGCGCCGTCAAACCACTTTGCAACTTAACCGCGCAAGAAAATACCTAGCACCGCCCCTTGTCCCGCAGTCTTTATTTCAGATCTTCCGGAATGGATTTTACATATTCCTGCGCCAAATCGGCATAGCGATCAGCAGATACCTTGAAGAACTCGATCTCTTCCTGTGTCAGATCGCGCACCTTGCGCGCCGGAACACCTGCCCACAATTCCCCGGCCGGAATACGCTTGCCCGGTGCAAGTAGTGCATTGGCACCAAGCATGCCGCCCTGCTCGATCACACAACCATCCATCACAGTGGCCCCCATCCCGACAAAGCTTCGGTCTTCAAGTGTGCAGGCATGAATAATCGCAGCATGGCCGATGGTCACATCATCACCGATATAGGTCCCGAACTTGCCTTTCGCGACATGTACCATCGTCAGGTCCTGAATATTGGTACGTGATCCAATGCGGATTTCATGCACGTCACCACGAATAACACAGCCAAACCAGATGCCGGTCTCTGCCCCGATTTCAACATCCCCGATAATTGTCGCATTCGGGGCAATAAACGCAGTTTCATCAATGGTGGGCATTACCCCGCGATAGGACAGACGCATGGTCAGATGACCTTTCGTAACTTGTGTTCAGACATCGCCACCTTGTGAAATCGTAAATCTCGCGGTGCGGTCTCTCTTGATTTGGCAGTTTAAATTCTAACATGAAAAGATGGAAACCCTGTCGCAACAAATCTTGCTCATGATCATATCCATGCCATCCAGCCTTGTCCTTACAACTGCCACGCGTTTTTTGACCCGTGCTATCGGCGCAGCTGTGGCCGGAATTTTTGCAGGTTTGTTTTTCGCAGGCCCGACAGATGCGCACGAACCATCCTTTAACCGGACCGACAACGGATTGCTAATTGCAGCATTTTCCGTCTGGGAACCGTTTGTGATTGAGGATGAAGATGGCTCCCGGCACGGGATTGATGTTGCGCTACTCACCGAAATTGCCCGTCGCCTCGGACTGGAACTTGATTTGCACCCCTGCCCCTGGCGGCGTTGTCTGAAAACACTTGAAGACGGACAAATAGATGTCCTTACGAGCTTTGCCTTCACCAAAGAACGCGCGGAATTTGCCCATTACGTCACCCCGCCCTACAGCCAGGTGACACCGGTCTTTTACTATAATCGTGAAAACCCGGTTTCGATCACCGATTACGGCGATCTGCGCAATCTGACCATTGGGGCTGTGGTCGATTCACGGTATTTTGAACCGTTTGATAGCGACACGTCCCTTGATAAGTTCGAAGCTGGCAGCGAGATCATTTTGCTTCGGATGCTTAATGCCAAACGGCTTGATGCCATCGTTGGATCGGATTCCAACGCCGATTTCGAAATTCGTCGCGATCATCTGGAAGACACAATCGTCAAGGCCCCGTTCCGGTCAGGGCATCACAACGACATCCATATGGCCGTTTCGCGCAAATCCCCCCTGATGGCGCGCACCGAACAGATATCTCAGATCATGCAAGACCTGCTTGATGAAGGCTTCATTGACCGCCTTCACGAGCAATATTGGCCCGACAAGGGGCCGAGCCAGCATTCCCGGGACGACAATCCCGACGCAACGCAGCCGATCCAGTGACGATATCGCCATTCAGGCAAATTTTTTGGCCCCTGCAACACACAACACAACCGCAAGCGTGACGACAATCATCGCCCAGCTGACCGGCTCGGCCAAAATCATTGAAGCCAGCATCAATCCCATGAAGGGTTGTAAAAGCTGCAATTGACCGACCGTGGCGATCCCGCCCAATGCCAGTCCGCGATACCAGAAGAAAAACCCTATCAGCATGCTAAACAGTGACACGTAACCAAGCCCAAGCCATGCCGATAGTCCAATCGCGTCGGTACTGTCCGGCAGTGTTGCCCCGCACAGGATTACCATCGGAACAAGCGATATCACCAGCGCCCAGCAGATCACCTGCCACCCGCCAAGATGCCGCGAAAGCTTCCCGCCTTCGGCATAGCCAAGACCACAGACAATGACAGCGCCCAGCATATAAAGGTCACCTGAAAGCGCACCGGGTTCACTGCCAATCGCAGCAAACCCGGCCACCAGCACACTCCCCAAGACCGAGAACAGCCAGAAAACCGGGCGTGGTCGTTCGCCTCCACGCAGCATCCCGAAAATCGCCGTGGCAAGCGGCAACAATCCGATAAACACAATCGATCTTGCTGAACTGATATGTTCAAGCGCAAGAGCGGTCAGCAACGGAAAGCCTACAACCACGCCGCCCGCCACCACCAAAAGCGATGTCCATTGCGATTTCTGCGGTCGTACAGGCTTTGATACCAGAAGGATCGCAAGTGCCAGACACCCGGCAATCGCAGCACGGGCCACAGTCAGGAATACCGGATCGAAATCCATCACCGCCAGTCTGGTCGCAGGCAAGGAACCACTGAAAATAACAATTCCCATCATGCCGCTCAGCCAGCCTGCGCGTGCTTGATAAGTAACCCGTGCCATGAATACCTCCATCACAATGACAGAGATATCTTTGACTTGCCCAAGTGCACGTCACCAGACACAATACAATACAAATATAGCAAACTGTACTGAGACAAAGGGCAATACAGTGACCTTTCACCAGCCCGCGAACAACAGCACCACCGGCAAGGATGGCACCCTTGTTTCTCAAGTCATGGCAACCATCCGTGACCGGATCGCAACGCGCAACCTGCTATCGGGTGACAAACTACCGTCAATCCGCGCCTGCGCACGTCAGATGGCTGTGTCGAACTCTACCGTGGTCGAGGCCTATGACCGGCTGGTTGCCGACGGCACCATACAGTCACGGCGCGGATCGGGCTTTTATGTATCGGGTCACACTGCGCCGCTGTCGATTGCCCAGATCGGCCCGAAACTTGACCGGGCGATTGATCCGTTCTGGGTGTCGCGCCAGTCGCTTGATGCCAGACCCGACATGCTCAAACCCGGTTGCGGCTGGTTGCCACCCGACTGGATGCCCGAAACATCGATCAGGCGCGCCTTGCGCAATCTTTCGCGTGCAACTGACACCGTTCTGACCGAATATGGTACGCCGCTTGGCCTTGCGCCCTTGCGACAATTGTTGTCACGACGCCTGGCGACTTTCGGGATCGAAGCCGGTCCCGATCAGATCCTTTTGACGGAATCGGGTACGCAGGCGATTGATATGCTCTGCCGGTTTCTGATCGAACCGGGTGACACCGTCCTGATTGACGATCCCTGCTATTTCAATTTCTGTGCGCTTTTGCGGGCGCACCGCGCCAATATCGTCAGTGTGCCCTTTGGCCCGAACGGCCCGGATATTGATGCCTTTGCAGACATCCTCGCCACCCACAAGCCCCGCCTTTACATCACCAATTCCGGCCTTCACAACCCGACCGGTGCGTCTTTGTCACCACAGCTCGCCCACAAGGTTCTGAAAATTGCGGATCAGCATGATCTGATCATCATCGAAGATGACATCTTTGCCGATTTTGAAAACCAGCCGTCCCCGCGTCTGGCTGCCATGGGCGGGATGGAACGGGTTATTCACATCGGAAGCTTTTCCAAAACGCTTTCCGCCTCAATACGTTGCGGCTATATCGCTACCCGGCCTGAATGGGTTGACGGCCTGATTGACCTTAAGGTCGCCACCGGCTTTTCAAGCAGCAATCTTGCCCCGGAACTGGTCCATGCCGTGCTTAAGGATGGCACCTATCGCAAACATATGGACGGGCTGCGAGACCGGCTTTCGCACACCATGACCCAGACGGCAAAACGTCTTGCATCACTTGGTATCTATCCCGTTGTTACGCCAAATGCCGGACTGTTTTTATGGTGTGCGTTACCCGACGGGATCGATGCCGCGCAAGTAGCCCGCAATGCCCTTGGCGATGGTGTGGTCCTTGCACCGGGCAATGTCTTTAGCTTCTCGCAATCAGCAGGCAATCTGATGCGCTTTAACGTGGCGCAATGTCAGAACCCCAAAATATTCGACGTGCTTGAACGCGCCATGCGCCCATGACCGGCCCCAAAAGCAAAAGGCGCAACCAACTGGATGCGCCTTTTGTCATTTTGTCTGACTTCGGATCGCTTACGGGAACAGCGGCTCAATCTCGAGCCCCATGGTTTCCGGTAGGCCCAGCATCACATTCATGTTCTGAACCGCCTGTCCCGATGCGCCTTTGACCAGATTGTCCTCAACCGCAACAATGATCACACGGCCCGGTACGCGATCCTTGACCACGCCCATCAGGACGTAGTTCGAACCACGCACATGGCGGGTCTGCGGGGTCACACCGAATGGCAGGACACGGACGAACGGCTCGCCCTCGAAACGCTTTTCGAGTGCTGCCTGAATGTCTTCGGCCGTGGTGCCATCGGTCATTTTGACATAGATGGATTCAAGGATACCTCGGCTCATCGGCATCAGATGCGGCGAAAAATTCACAACCACATCCTGACCGCACGCCCATGCAAGGCCCTGCTCGATTTCAGGCGCATGACGATGCCCACCGGTGCCATAGGCATGAATGCCCTCGGTCACCTCGGCATAAAGCGTGCCTTCCTTCGGCGAACGGCCCGCACCGGTCACACCGGATTTGGCATCAATGATGATGTCATCAGCATGAACCAGTTTGCTTTCAAGAAGCGGGGTCAGTGCCAGCTGTACCGGGGTCGGATAGCAACCCGGATTGGCAACAACACGTGCATTCTTGATCTTTTCACGGTGCAGTTCGGTCAGGCCATAGACGACTTCTTTCTGCAAATCCTGTGCGGCATGTTCTGCGCCATACCATTCCTTGTAGGTTGCCGGATCAAACAGGCGGAAGTCCGCCGATAAATCGACGACCTTTACATGCGCGGGCAGACCGGCAATGACTTCCTGCGTGGTGCCATGGGGCAGTGCGCAGAAAATCATGTCAACCGTTGACCAGTCGGCCTCGGCAATCGAGATCATGGTTGGCAATTTGATATGGGCAAGATGCGGGAAAACTTCCCCGAACGGACGCCCGGCTCGTCGGTCGGCGGTCAGCAGGGTGATTTCCGCGGCAGCATGATGCGCAAGAATGCGAACCAGCTCTGCCCCGGTATAGCCACTGGCACCGAGAATTCCGACTTTGACCTTGACGTCACTCATTTCAAATCTTGCTCCAAGTTAGGCACCCGTGATGAACGGGTATTGATAACGTGCGGATGTTGGCAAACAAGCCCACCAGATGCAAGCAATTAGGCCGCAAATATCCCTGATAAACCGCAATATCCCCATGCAAATTAAGCATGATGCTCAAATGCTTGTAGATGAGGTGCTTGTATATGAGGCCGGTTATTTCTTGCGTGCCCGGCGTACTGTTGACGGACAGGCACGTTTGTCCTGTGGTAGTACGGTATAGAATTTCTCGATCTGCTCATATCCGGTCGGTGCCGCGACCGGGTAGCTTGCGACATATTGTCGATCCGACAAGCCAAAATCACTGGCTTTAAGACCTGATCGCTGCAACCACATGCGACGGTGCGCGTCCGACACCACGACGTCGGGATCGTCGACCAGAAAGATAGCATCGCGCGCCAGCCGGTCATTATATTTGTGATGGCTCGGAAGCCAGGCGGCAAGCTGTTTGCGCAGATTGCCCGGGCTTGGCAAATTGCGCGTGCGGGTGACAAATTTGGTCATCTGGCTGACCAGCTGGCTGATGTCGCTTGGCGGCACCGAACCATGTGTTGCGCGGTCGATGAAAAATGCCAGATCAATCTCGGTCGGATCACGCCTGATAAGTGGTTTTATTGACGAATACAATTTGAAGAATCGCGCAATCTTGCCGCCATCGGCATTGGCCGCATCATAAACCCGGCGATAGGATTCCTGCACCTCGGCACGCGCGCCATAGGCGGCAAAACGCCGGGTAAAATCAGCACGTTCGCGGTCATTTACCCAGATCGCACACAACAAATCAAAGGCCGCATCATTATTACCAAGGGCAAGTCTGTGCATATCTTCGGTAAAGGGGCCAAATACATCACGCAGCAATCCGGGATTGGCGCGCTCGGCCGCAAACAGGATTTGCTGGATTTCAGCTCCTGCCCCGGCGGTTGCCCCGCGCGGCCCCCATGTCAGATAGGCGCGCGGATCATTGGTAAAGCAATATGGATCGCCTTCAAGATACCGCTTGCCGCTGCGCGGATTGGCGGACTGGCAGAAATTGAACTGGATCACGTCGTAATCTGTTCCTTCAAGTGCGAAGGTCAGTTGATTGGCCCGCTCGATTGCATCGGGTGGCGGCAATTGCGGCGGCATCAAAAGTCGCCAAAGACCCGTCGTGATCGCCCCGTAACTTTCCGCACCGACCGCAGCACGTACTGCCGAATTCAGACATGGCTGAAGATCAATGATCGCCTGACGGGTATTGGCCCCCACCACGCCATCGGCCTTGCCATAGCTATTGGCAGGCTTGCCGGCACAATTGGCGGCTTGCGCAAAAAGCCGCTGCTGGAATGTCGCAACCGCCCCGTAGCGTCCAAGCGTCAAAGCCCGGTTCTCAAAACGATACAGAACCTGCACAAGATCCTGTGCCTGCACCTTGCTGCCGGACCAAAGCAAAACGAAGACACCTGCCAGCAAGATTAAAACTGCTGGCAGGAGCAATTTGGCTGTTCGATATGACACCAGGCTGCGTTTCAGAGCAGACCTCAATCCGGTTAAGGTTGGCTTTCTAATGCTGCAGAGAGCTTAACCGGGCTTTTAAGCAGCGCCAAGCGATAGCGCCCGATCTTCTGGAAACCAAGCGCCTCATAGGCCCTGGCAGCAGCTTCGCTGTCGGTTGACAGGATCGCTCGGGTAACCCCGCGCGCGCGCGCTGCCAGTAGTGTCTTGGCAACCAGAATGCGGGCATAACCGTTGGATCGGAATTCCGGCGGGGTCCAGACCGGCCCGACCTGTACCATATCGGGCATCTGGGCATTGAATCCGGAAAGACTGACCGCCTTGCCATCAACAATCAGCGCCCACATGTTGCGTGCATCAAGGGCATGAACAAGACGTGATGCGATCTTGCTATCCAGAACCGGGGTATCTTCGGCCCCCAGTGCCTCGATCTCATAAGCGCGCAACCAGCTCAGAAGCGTGCTGCGTTCCACCTTTTCCGCATCGACCATCTGAAAATCATCGGCCCGCGCATTGACCGGCACAATCAGCTTGGCAAGATCGAGGTCATAAAGAAAATCTGACGCATTGATCGCAAAATCCGCATCCGAAAGCCCAAGCTGATCGAGAAGATCAGCCGCCTGATCCGCATCTCCGAACACACCTGCAACCGGACCCGTCATTTCGGTGCGAAACACATCAACCAACCCCGACGGCGCGCCTGCTTCATTGCCCGACTGGACAAAAACATTGCCATTGCCAAACTGCGCAATGACAGCACTGATCGCACCGCTTGCATCCACCGCACCAAAATACGTTCCAGAAAGCGGATGACGGCGTCGCTCGATACCGGCAGTTCGCAGGTTCCCGCGCAGAACCATGCTGGTCGCTGCATGATTGGCAAGGAATGCGTTTGCGGCATCGAGGTCGGCGTCGTGCAGCTTTCTGTACTGCATAATGGTGGTCCCTTTCAAATCAGGGGTTTAAAGGCTGCTTTTCCACAATTGCCGTGAAAAAAGCACAAAAAAAGAAGGCCCGCTGAACCAGCGGGCCTTCTTGAAATCGCGTATCGCGTAAGCGTGCCGGTTTAGCGCTTCGAGAACTGGAAGCTACGACGGGCTTTGGCGCGACCGTATTTTTTACGTTCAACTGCACGCGAGTCACGGGTAAGGAACCCGCCAGCCTTGAGCGAACCACGCAGTGCCGGTTCGAACAGGGTCAGCGCACGGGAGATACCGTGACGAACTGCGCCAGCCTGGCCCGAAAGACCACCACCGGAAACGGTGCAAACGACGTCGAACTGATCTTTACGATCGGTAACGCCGAACGGCTGGTTGATCACCATGCGCAGAACCGGACGTGCGAAGTAGTCTTCGAATTCACGGCCATTGACGGTGACTTTACCCGAGCCCGGCTTGATCCAGACACGTGCAATTGCGTTTTTACGACGGCCAGTTGCATAGGAACGGCCCTGTGCGTCGATCTTCGGCTCCGGCAGGGTGCCTTCGGCAGCTGCGGTTTCACCGCCCTGTGCCAGATCCTTGAGATCTTCAAGAGTTTTGGTGTCGGCCATTATTTAGCACTCCGCTTGTTCTTTTCGTTCATAGCCGCAACGTCGAGGACTTCCGGCTTCTGAGCTTCATGCGGATGCTCGGTACCAGCATAAACGTGCAGTTTGGAAAGAACCTGGCTGCGCAGCGGACCACGGGACATCATACGCTCAACAGCTTTGATGATCACACGTTCCGGATGCTCACCGTTCAGGAGCTTGTCCATGGTGCGTTCTTTAATGCCGCCCGGGTAACCGGTGTGCCAGTAGAACTTCTTGTTCTGAAGTTTACGGCCAGTCAGTTTGACTTTTTCGGCATTGACGATGACGATGTGATCGCCACAATCCATGTGCGGGGTAAACATTGCTTTGTGTTTACCACGAAGACGGTTGGCAACAACAGCAGCAAGGCGGCCAAGGACGACGTCTTCAGCGTCGACCACGAACCATTTGCGCTCGATGTCGCTCGGTGTCGCAGTGAAGGTTTTCATTATATCTATACTCGAAAACTGGGTTCCACGGAGGGAAACGTCCCTCGTTGAAAGTCGGCGCATTATGCCAGCATTCAACAGGAAAACAACAGGAATATTTCGTTTATAATCAACAACTTAAATAGATAGGTATTATTTTACCACACGATTTCAGGCTATTTTTGATCCGGTGGCATCGCATATGTCCCGATCACATGCGCACACAGACTGTTATCAACGTCTGATCGAATATGGCATTCGGCAATCAAAAGCCGCCTGCCCGCCTTGAGGATCTTGGCTTCGGCAATCAGGTCTCCGGGCTTTGCCCCCGACAGGAAATGCACCGTAGCCTCGGTCGTGACCGCCAGATCAGCCTGCGGCACCACAAGCCAGGCCACCGCATAAAGCGCAATATCGGCCAGCGCAAAGATCGCAGGCCCCGTTACCACATTGCCCGGACGCAGATAGCGTTCCGAAAAAGGTAATCTCAGAATGGCGGTATCATGTTCAAGGCTTTCGGTGCGGACCCCCATGTCACCGACAAACGGAACCTTTTCACGCATGATCGCGTCAAAATCCGCCGGTGTGATCCCGGTCCGGGTTCGGGAATTATTCATGAATGCGGGCCTCCCCAGATTGCCAGTTTTGTCTTGGCTTTATTGATAAAGACACCACAGCCTGACATAACGTTTACGTTAACGTCAATATTTTAGACAAAAAGCAACCCGCATCAGGCAGGCGACAGACTGCCCCTGCACGCCAGATTGGCAATGGAATGTGAACCGGATTAACGCAGAACGATGCCCGCCACATCGGTATAGATCGCCACCACCACACAGCCAATCACAATGGCAACAATGGCGGTCGCCCCGATTTGCGGCAAATTCTCGCGCATCCATTCGCCGGGCGATAATGTCGGGGAAGAACCGGTCTTACGCTTGAAACGCGCTCTGACAGGACCGCGCGACAAATCGACAACAGGCTTAGTGACCTCATCATTGGACGCCCAATGATACCGGTTCTCGGGCAGATAAACAGGGCGGCGGCCTTCCTGACCAGTCTCGTCATTCATCATGGCGATATCACAGCGTCATTCGCTGGCTCCTGCAACAAGGGTAAACGCAAA
This sequence comes from Thalassospira sp. CH_XMU1448-2, assembly GCF_037027285.1. NCBI lineage: Bacteria > Pseudomonadati > Pseudomonadota > Alphaproteobacteria > Rhodospirillales > Thalassospiraceae > Thalassospira > Thalassospira sp. CH_XMU1448-2. Next base: position 361,955 of record NZ_JAYMEA010000002.1, on the reverse strand, counting down.
TTTCCGGTCATTTCCATGATGCAATTCCGTGCATCACGATCCTGACGGCCCCCTTATTGATGGTCTATCACTCACGCCCCGCGTCTATATCAGCCTTGTGTTCTTTTCGATCTGCATATGAACTGCCCCAAAACAGTTCATTTGAAAGCTTGTTTCCATTTTCTATATATGGGGATTACGGCAACTATTCGACAATAGCGGTCTATTTCCCGATAATTGCCGAGAATTCATTAACCGTCAGCACCAGTACATAGCCGACCGCAACCGCCGCGATCATGTAAGCCGCCACACGCGGCAGGAACTTGTCCCATGTCATCGGCTTTCGGTTGGACCGGCGCGACTTGCCGCGCGCCATTTCCTGCTTTGCAAGGATTTCCATCCGTTTGCGATCAAGTTCATCGCGCGCAGCCCAACTTGCTGTGTTGTCGGGCAGATCAATACGCGACTGACGGACTTCCTTTTCCTTGAGGTCATCCACCCGCCCCTGAATGTCTTCCGCCCCGACCAAGTCACCTGAATTGTCCTTTTCTCGGACCCGATCCAGCAAGGTCGCACCGCCATTCAGGCTTTCGACATAGTCGTCATAAGCCGTTTTTTCCTGTGCGATGGCGGCGGCTTGTTCGGCTTCACGGGCGGCATTGTTCGCCACCGGACCATTCATCCCTCCATGCAAGGCCGCCGCCCCGGAAAACTTGTTCTGGACATGCACATGCCGGTTCGGCTTGGGCCGGACCGGATTTCGGACCGGCTCGGGTCTGGTCTCGGCAATTTTCTTGTCGTTGACCATAGGGGCGGGTTTCGGGCCCATCATCACTGGTGGGCGATAGTCATGGAAATCAGTATCGGATGACTGGGGTGTTTCCCCCTCGTCTTCGTCAAGAGCCTTGGGTTTGGGCATCAGGAAGGCCGGGATATCAAACCCTTTTTGAAGCAGGCGCGCGCGTGCCTCGGCGCGATATCGTTCAAGATCGCGCTCCATTACGTCCTTCCGATCAAACCGTTTAATCGGCGTTTCACGGACGGGTTTCTGCGTTCTTAGTGCCTCCTGCCTTTTCTGGCGGGACACAAAACGGCTCGGCGCCCGGCTGGGACGCCGCGTATCACTATCACTCATCCACAACCTTACGGTTTTTTTGACCGTTTGACTTATTATCCTGGCGACAATCAATGCGATGCGCCTAAAGGGTTTTATTGATGACCCATTGCGTGCAATTCTACTACGATCACCTGTGGAAGAAAAACTAAAAACGACACCACCAACAGGCATCACGGAGGAACCCATGACCACAGAAACAGCCCCGTCCCCACTCGTCATCCGGCATGATCATGATGGATATGTCACCCTTGTCATGTCCAATCCTGCCCGGCGCAATGCCCTGTCGGGCGCGATGATGACGGCCCTTCAGGATGCGTTTGACCAGATCGCAAATTCCCCTGACATCCGGTGTGTCATTCTTGCGGCTGAGGGCCCGGTGTTCTGTGCCGGTCATGACCTTAAGGAAATGGGTGGCATATCGGAATGCGATCAGCATGCCAGTCTGTTTGCACAATGCAGCCGGTTGATGATGCGCATCGTGTCCCTGCCCCAGCCGGTTATTGCGCGGGTTCGCGGCATGGCAACAGCAGCAGGGTGTCAGCTGGTTGCGAGTTGCGATCTGGCGGTTGCGGCATCCACGGCGAAATTCGCAACGCCGGGCGTGAATATCGGGCTGTTCTGTTCGACCCCGATGGTCGCATTAAGCCGCAATATCGCTCGTAAACATGCCATGCGGATGTTGCTGACAGGTGATCCGGTTCCCGCCGAACTTGCCTTTAGCATGGGGCTTGTTTCCGATGTGGTTGACGAGGCCGACCTTGAAGCTGCCACTGCGGCCCTTGCCGCCGGAATTGCCGCACGTTCCGGCATGACGGTAAGACTTGGCAAACAGGCATTCTACAAACAGATCGAAATGCCGCTTTCCGATGCCTATGGCTATGCTTCCGACGTCATGACCGCCAATATGCAAAAACATGATGCGCGCGAAGGGATCGATGCCTTTGTTGAAAAGCGCCATCCGCAATGGCGTCACGAATAGCCGGAAGCGAACCGCTATGCATGGTTGCAGGAGGCTTGACACAATCATGCCGACGGTTCTTTGTGAATGGATAATATGTTCCTAGGAGTTACAACCATGCCGTTTGAAATTTGGCTCGCCTTTGTTGTTGCATGCACCGTCATCCTGATTATTCCCGGGCCGACCATCATGCTTGTCGTCAGCTACGCGCTGAGCAAAGGTCGTCAAACCGCATGGGCAACGGTTCCCGGTGTTGCCCTGGGTGATCTGACTGCAATGACTGTGTCTCTTGCCGGTGCCGGTGCACTGCTTGCAACCTCGGCAGATGCCTTCACCGTGCTGAAACTGTGCGGGGCGGGATATCTGATTTATCTTGGGATCAAGATGTGGCGCGAAAAACCCGATATTCTGCAAGACAATCCTGATGCCAAACGCAACCGTCCGTCGCGCATGTTCCTTCAGGCTTATGTGGTCACCGCCCTTAATCCCAAGGGCATTGTCTTTTTCATCGCCTTTGTGCCGCAATTCATCACAGCAGGCAGTCCGGTCCTGCCGCAATTTATTGTCATGACGGCAACCTTCGTGACGCTTGCCGCAGTCAATGTCGCCATCTGGGCCATCATGGCCGGTGCATTGCGTGAACGGTTCCGCAAACCCGAAGCCATGCGGCGTCTGACCCGTGTCGGGGGTGGTGTGATGATCGGGGCTGGCCTTCTGACCGCCCTTACCCGCCGCGCGAGTGCTGCGGCTTAAGACGCAAACTGCCTGCAAGGTTTGACATGATTGCCCGCCCGGCACCGTCCCGGCCAAACGGGTAAATCACCACCATCACAAGCGATACCAGCAACACATTCCATGCCGGGCGTAGCGGCCACATCCATTCAAGATTGGCCGCTGCCACCCGATCTGCCGGGATACCGGTAGCCAGTGCGTACCAGGCATATTCAATCCCCGCCGTTGTCAGCCCGGAAACCAGCGCAATGACAATCAGTGTGCTGGCAGACCGCAAGGCCCAGCCGCGCCAGTGCACAAACCGGTACAGCATCAGGGCAACAAACAATCCCGCCATCAGGGTCGCCTCACTGACATCGACCTTGGACTGCAAAAAGAAATGGATCACGCCCAGAACGGCAATGGGATAGACCAGCTTGTGCAACCGGCCCCATTTCGCCCCAAGCTTGCGCATGGCGGCCTTGGTCGAGGTCGCAGCAAGAACCGCAAGACCAAGCACCGCAACAAAGCCAATGGTCAGATAGATCCGCAAGACGATCTCGCTTGCTATGCGGCCAAGATCAAGATTCTGGCTGATCGCATACAGGCAAAGATGCATAATCGCATAGCAAAATGCCCCGACCCCGATTTGACGGCGCACCTGCACAAGCTTCGAAAACCGGGTTATGCGGCGCAACGGCGTGATCAAAAGCGAAATCAGCAATATGCGGATCGTCCAGTCACCGCTTTGAAGGATCGCGTCCTTGACCGGAATCGTTGCCCCGCCCTGCGCGATCACCGGCCAGAGTAACAAGGCACCGGGCACAAGCAACGCAATAAAAACAGCCAGTTTGAAAACGGAAAAACGTCCGGACGGGTCAAGCCATGGATACATGCAGTCAAAGCCTGTTCTAGTGTGTCTGTCTGTTACTCAAAGCGCATTTAACCGGCCACGTCATTTAAACTTGTCATCAACTTTCCGCGAGAACCGGCTTCCCGTCTTTGCCTGCCCGCACTTGACCGCAAACAGTTGCACCGCAATCGCAAACATATAACTATCACATCATCACCCCTGATGATGGATGGATCAAATGCCCCAGTTTGAAAACCCGAGTGACCAGAATATCAAAGCCTTGCTCGAAACCACAAAAACGATTGCGCTGGTTGGTGCCAGCCCCAAGGCCGAACGGCCATCCAATCGGGTGATGAAATTCCTGCTTGATCGCGGCTATCACGTCATCCCGGTCAATCCGGGTCAGGCTGGCGGACAAATCCACGGACAGACGGTTGTTGCCACTCTTGCCGACATCGCCGAACCGGTCGATATGGTCGATATTTTCCGCAATAGTGAAGATGCGCCCGGTGTGATTGACGAGGCCATCGCAATCGGCGCCAAAGCGGTGTGGATGCAGCTTGGCGTTCTGGCCCCGGATGCCGCAATTAAGGCGCAGAAACATGGTATGACGGCCGTGATGGATCGCTGCCCGGCTATTGAAATTCCCCGCTTGTTCTGAGCTGCCATTTCAGATCAATCCCCGATCAACCGGCAAAACAAAAGGCACCGGAAACCGGTGCCTTTATATATTCGATCATAGGGATGGTTATCAGCCTAACCGCGTCCGCATTTTGCCATCAATTCGGGTACCAAGCCCTGATTGCCGATAAAGACCGGCTGAACCGCACTGGTCACATTGTAGGTCGTGGTGTGCTCATCCATGATCTGGTCATAAAGACCCGATGTTTCGAGCACCAGCGACACTACCCCGTCAGGCTTGATGCGAAGGGCCGCAAACCCGTTAGCATATTCGGTGCGTGCGCATTCACGCCCCAGGATCGTATCGAAACGTTCAACCAGGGCATAGCGGGGGTTTTCAGTAAGATGTTCGCGTTTGGATATCGAGCCGGGCTGGACACTGGACGTGGGGATATATTTTCCAAACCGCACCTGGGACTGAACGATATATCCATCCGGGAAATAGACCGCGACATCTTCGGAAAGAAGAATACGGTCGCCAATCACCTGACCGGAACGCAAAAGCGCCTTGATGCGTTTCCCCGGAATTTCGCCTGAGAAGGCATTAAATCGCAGGTATTTTCCATCCCCGCGCTGATCAGCATAATATTTTTCAAAAGGCACGACTGGGGTGATATCGGCGGCTATTGCTGCCGGTGTGGTTGCCGCTGACGCCATGGCCAGTGCAAGTATTACGCCCCCCGAGCGTCGCGAAAAGACCGCCTTGATGGCCTTTATCATATGTCCCCGCCTCTCACTCTTACGCATCGAAATCTTTCGCAGAGATTATGCAGATTAATCCGAATTTCAACTGTAATTCCCACGAAAGTGTCCGGCACGGAAAAAAGCACATAAAAAAACAACGAGGTGGCATGATGCCACCTCGTTGCCAAAGATTTGGTAAATGACGGAAATCAGTCGACCGAAATCGTCACACGACGGTTGCGCGGTTCGCGAACACCATCCGGAGTCGGAATCAGAAGATCACCTTCACCAACGGCATCACTGTCGATCTGGTCGGCTTTAATGCCACGACCAGTCAACTGGTCAAGGGCGGCTTGCGCTCGACGCTCGGACAGTTTCAGGTTGTAGGCAGCAGAACCCGAAGCATCGGCGTGACCGACGATTGCAACATTGCCCATCGAGGATGCCCACTGTTCCGCAGCCGCATCAAGAACACGCTCGGAAACCGGGGTGATCGCAACACTGTCAAAATCGAAGAAGATCGTGAACAGACGTGCTTCCTTGGCAGCAACCGGTGCAGCCATCGGTGCCGGTTCAACCGCACGAAGCTCGGCCATTGCTGCTTCGAAATCTTTCCAGCACTGGCTAATCAGGTCATCCTGCCAGCCTTCCTCGCTTTCCTCGATCCAGCAATCGAATCGTGCCTGCGCAACGGCAGCGGTATCAGGCTTTTCTTCGCGCTTGCCATCATCAAGAAGCGCAATCAGTTCATCGCGAACAGCGCGTTTCTGTGCAACTTCCTCTGCCGAGAAACGCCAGTTTGCCGGATCTTCCGGCAGAATGTTTTCATCTTCGACGACCTTGCCAGCTTTCTTGGCAAAGAAATCAGCATCAAAGAAGTCGTACCATTCATCAGCTTCACGCTGCGCATAGGCAATATATTCAGCCTTCAGCGCCTTGCCGAATGCGGTTGTGGGTTCGGTACCGGAAATCGCGGAAGATACGGAACTGCTGTATGTCAGTGGGTTACCGCCATACATAGCTGCAGTACCGGAATTATCTACGCTGCTACATGCACTCAGAAGCGCTACACCACCAAGTGCACAAAGAATAGTCGGACGAAGCTGCATGTCTTACCCCTGTCGTGAAGGTTGTTATTCAGCGGATACTTTATCACCAAAGATGGTAATATTATGTCTCAAAACGACCGAAAACGCGATTTGTTCCATACCCGTAGAAAGAAATGGGTGTCGGTACACACTTTTCAAGAACACATAAACCTGTAATGCTTATTCTCTCATACCGTCGTATGAGTATCAACCAATACAACCAAGACACAGAGCGGACGAGGGTCAAATGATCGAAACCGATGTATCCAAGATCACAGTAATGCTAAAGGAGTTTGCGCTCGGCTTTGGCATGGATCTTCTAGGCGCAATTGTCATACTTGCTGTCGGCTGGTGGTTCGCCGGTCGCGCCTCGGCACTTGTGCGCCATTCGCTGAAAAATGCGAAGTTTGTTGATGCAACACTCAAACCTTTGGCAGCAAGCATTGTCCGCTACGCCGTGCTGGTTTTTGTCATCATCGCTGTCCTGTCGAATTTCGGCGTTGAAACCACCAGCATCATCGCGGTTCTCGGCGCCGCCGGTCTGGCAATCGGTCTGGCCCTGCAGGGCACCTTGTCCAACATTGCCGCTGGCGTAATGATCCTGATCCTGCGCCCGCTCAAGATTGACGAGTTTATTGAAGCAGGATCGGTCTCGGGCACCGTGGTTGAAATCTCGTTGTTCACCACCCTGCTCAAGACGCCGGACGGTGTGTTCATTTCTGCGCCGAACTCGCAAATCTGGAACAGCGCGATCAAAAACTATTCGCGCAACCCGACCCGCCGCCTCGACATCAAGGTTGGCATTTCCTATGACGACGATGTTGATGCCGGACTTGAGTTCCTTAAAAACCTCGTTGCGTCCGATCCCCGCGTTCTCAAAGACCCCGAACCGATGAGCTTTGTCGCCACCCTCGGCGAAAGCTCGGTCGATCTGACCGCACGCGGCTGGGTAGCGACGGCTGACTTCTGGCCGGCCTTCTTTGATCTGACCCGCAAATCGAAAACCGAACTGGAAGCCGCCGGCTTCTCGATCCCGTTCCCGCAACGCGATCTGCACGTCATCGAATCACCGGAAACGGCGAGTGCGACCAAAACTGTTGCCAAACCGGCAGGAAAGGCACCAGCCAAGAAACCGGCGACCCGTTCGCGCGCAACAACGGCCAAAACCGCAACCAAAACCACAGCTGCGAAAAAGCCGACCGAAAGCAAAAGCTGATCCGCGCAAATCACAACCATTAAAAGAGGCCCGAACGGGCCTCTTTTTTTGTGTCCGTGTCGTGCCAGTTCCTGACGAAAGCTACTTGCTGTCAGTGTAGTAGCCCGCTGTTACCCGCATGCCACCTTACAGGCGTATGATTTCTGACCGTGAAGGACAAAACAAACCACAACATCCCCCGGGAGGATATCAAATGTCTGCCAAAAAAATTCTGATGATCACAGGTGATTTCGCCGAGGATTACGAAACCATGGTCCCGTTTCAGACCCTGCTTGCGGTCGGCCACAAGGTCGATGCGGTCTGCCCGGACAAGAAAGCTGGTGATACGGTCGCAACCGCAATCCATGACTTCGAAGGCGATCAAACCTATAGCGAAAAACGCGGTCACAATTTTGCACTGAATGCGGATTTTGCCTCTGCGCGCGCGGAAAACTATGACGCGCTTCTGATCCCCGGCGGTCGCGCCCCGGAATATCTGCGCCTGAACGAGGACGTCATTCGTCTGGTGCGTGACTTCAATGACGCTGGTAAACCGATTGCTGCGGTCTGCCACGGCGCACAGCTTCTGGCAGCAGCCGACATCATCAAGGGACGCACGGTTTCGGCCTATCCGGCTTGCGCGCCCGAAGTCAAACTGGGCGGCGGCATTTATGCCGACATCGCCATTGATGACGCCTGCACCGATGGCAATCTTGTCACCGCTCCGGCATGGCCTGCGCATCCGAAATGGCTTGCCGCCTTCCTTGCTGTTCTTGGCACTGAAATCAACTTGTAACCGGATATCGCCCAATCGTGAGTTGCGTTTGGGCGATTTTTCCCTGACCATGGACCTCTGGTGTTAAACACTCTGCAGGGTCTGCCTTTGGACTGGTTACGGGCCCTGAAAAAAGCGGTCGGAATACAAAACCGGCCGCATCACAGGAAAGGCCGTCCTCATGTGTCAAATCTATTCAGGTGCCGAACCCGAACTTTATCAATGTGTCAGCCGTTCTGTACGGATCAATGGCGTGGTAACCAGCCTGCGTCTTGAACTGCGATTCTGGCAAATCCTTGATGAAATCTCGTCGGGTGAAGGTTTCACCACCCCGCAATTCCTGGGCAAGATTTATGACGAAGTTGTCGCACAACGTGGCGACATTCCAAACTTCGCATCGCTGTTACGCGTAATTTGCACAATTTATCTGGAAAAACAGATCGGGCTTCATACCCCGCTTGGCAAAGCTGAAACCGCGTCCCGTCTGGTCAGTTGACCCTGCCCGATATTTGTCGGGCACTGTCGGGCGAGTTCTAGTTCAGCCAGGAAGACAGTTCGCGCGTGCTGAACCCACCGCTTCGCATGATCGAAGGGTTGGCATTACGTGCAAGCTGCGGCTCGGCCGGTTTGATGATGGCATTGCGCCGATGCATCCCGGCTGCCGCCCCGAAGTCAATCTGTGAACGCGCCACCAGTTCGGCCGCCGTTGGCTGCTGCTTGCTGGCATTGATCGGGGTTTGCGGTGCCTGTTGCTTTTGCTTGGTCTCGTAGATCCAGCGCAATTCCTGCTTCAGGGTCTGATATTCCGGTGTATCGGGCGCAGAGTTAACCTCGTTAACAATCTGAAGCTTCACCATCTGCGGGAACCGGTCCAGCCGTTCGAGCAGCATGAATTTCACGCTTGGCCGCACCGCGTCTGATCGCATCAGCTTCATCACCAGACGGCGATAGATGTCAATTCGCAGATTTCCGTTTGATGCCAGCTCGATGAATTCTTCGACAAACTCGCGCGCCGCCATCTTGCCATCCAGAAGTGCGCGCAAATTATCGGCCATCGCCCGCCGATATGCCTCGCGGATTTCAACAACATGGTTGGATGCGCGCGTGCGCACCAGATGGAATGCTTCGGGGCTAAAGGCGTTCTTTGTCAGAAGCTTGGCACAATCGGCAACCAGCTCATGCTTGGTCGCATCGGAAACGACTTCAAACACGCCGGTAATCAGTTCCTTGCATTTGGCATGCGGTCCCATGCGGATCGCAGCCGCCAGCGCCATCGGGCTTTCCGGGTCACGGGTCGCAATCACGGCAAGTGCCAAAGGATCATCATATTGCATCAATGCCAGATCATTGCTTAGCAAATGCTCCGGCATCAAAAGACGCTGCTGCTTTGCTGCGCCGGTTACGGTCAATGGTTCGCCGCTTTGATAACTTTCCTTGATATTGAGCGCATATTTCAACGCGTCATACGAGATGCCGTGATTGCTGCTCATGGCACTCAGTCTCCTTTTGGACCCTTGGTGAGTCGCTTGTCAGAGACCAAGCCTTCAAGGCCACCGCTGTTGCGTCCCGTTCTCGGCCGGATATTCGGGTTCAAACCGGGGTTCCGCTTGGCGTTTACAGCCGGTGCAACCGTATCCTTTTCGACACGTGTACGCGCTGTGGCGGGCTTGGTGTCGTTGAAGAAATCGATATACCAATCCATATCGGTTGAGGCCATCGCATACCGTCCCCCCGCTGCCGGGCTTTCGATATTGGCTTCGGGAATGCCGTTGCTGATTTGCAGCACCACCGATGACGGTGCAGTCATGCCCGCACGCCATGCAAGGGCAGTAATCGCACGCGCGCTTCCGGAATCAAGGATTTTCGAAACTGCACTGACCGGTATCTGTGCGTAATGCGCAAGGGACTGCACGACAAGTGCGTCCTCGTTGCGCGATACCGCATCAAGAATATACTGATCAATCGTCATTTTCTGGTTTGATGCGGCTTCCTGTTCGTGATCAAGCATCACGTCATCGGTCACATCCATCGCCATTGTGCTATCGGCTGCATAAAGCGGCATGCGGTTTTCAAACCGCGCCTTTTCAATACGCTGGCGCACGGACTGGCGAAGGGCACGTGCGACTTCGGTGCGCATGCGTCCCTGCTCGACCAGCGTATCAAACAGCGATGCCATGATGAAATGCGCGACACGACGCTGGGCCTGACGCGAAATGCGGCTTTGCCCACCCATAAGGTCGTTGCCCGATGTTGTCGGGGCATTTGTCTTGCGTTCTGCGAAATGCGGGGTCATGGACACTACATTGCGCGGCGCATCGTCAGATGACAGCAACCGGTTCAGAAGACTGCTTTTTTCTTTCTCGGCTTTCTGTTCGATCAGGCGTGCTCTTGCCGCGGCTTCCTGTTCTTCACGCGCACGTTCGGCAGCGGTCTGAACAAACTCGCCGCGTCCGCGCATGATATCAAGGAAATCGGAATCGCTCAGAAGTTCGATATATTCACCGATCGACACCCGACCAATAGCCTGAATGTCCTGGCGCAGGCGGCTTGCAGCCTGACGGGTCATATAAGGCGTATGGCCCAGTTCCTGCTCAATCAGATTGATCACCTGCGGGCGATAGCATTCACCCATATTGGCAATGGCCGCGACGAATTCCTCGACCATCTCAAGGCGCTCGGACGGACTGACATCATGCAGGTGACGGCGCAAACGGCGCGCAACATCCATACGGACATCGCTGTCAAAATCCGGAGCATCATCGTCATCATCAGCATGCGCCATTTCCGTTGAAAGGCGTGCCGCATGTTCAAGCGCGCTTTGTTCTGAAATCTCTTCGCTGGAGCTTTTGCGGGGGATCGACCGCCCACGCGCATTGCCGGCATCGGCAGAAAATGCATCAGGTGCGACTGTACGGACAGTTTCAGCAAGATCACGAAGCTTGGCAGTGGCTTTGTCATCAAGCCCCGCGTCACCCGTATTTTTCTGCCGATTGAACATCCAACTCAGCATTATCGCAGCTATTCCCCTGGTCCCTTGCCTGGCGGCATATCAGGCATCAAACAATGCAGATACCTATGTTTTTTATGTTTTGTCAGAACAGTTTAACCAGAACCGACAGTGATACACAACCAGACTAGACGTATAAATTCATTACCCCAACATCAAAGGCCGAAACCATCAGGCACAGCCTTGATTACCAATAGACTATCGACGCAAAGACTCAAAAAAACATTAACAATACAGCGCACTATACAAACCGGTGATATTCACCGCGAAAGTTGGGCGAACCTGCTCGCTTTTCCCGCACCGAAATTCACCGATACCTGCCCTCTCCCCTGCCCGCATCCGGCCTTTGGGCACAAAAAAGCGGGCGACCGATCCGGCCGCCCGCTTGTTAAATCTGTTATCCGGATATCTTGATGATCCCGATCAGTTGCTTACCCATGCAATGCGCAGGATATTGGTCGCACCGGGCGTTCCGAACGGAACACCTGCGGTGATCACCAGTGAATCACCCGGACCGGCAAATTCTTCGCGCTGGGCGACTTCACAGGCAATGCCGACCATTTCGGCAAAGTTGGTCGCATCCCGGGTAAAGACCGGATGCACACCCCAGCATAGCGCCAGACGACGTGCAGTCTGAATGCGCGGGGTCAGGCCAAGAATCTGAACTTCCGGACGTTCACGCGCGGCACGGAATGCCGTGGAACCGGACGTGGTATAGTTGACCACGGCTTTGGAGCCGATCGTGGCAGCAACCTGACGGGCTGCGGCACTGATCGCGTCCGGTGCGTTATGTTCCGGATCCGGGCGGTTGGCATCACGCATGCGGTAGTAAAGCTCGTCCTGCTCAACACGGACCAGAATGCGGTCCATGATCGAAACGGTTTCAAGCGGATACTTGCCAACAGCACTTTCTGCCGACAGCATCACGGCATCGGCACCGTCATAGATCGCAGTCGCGACGTCAGATGCTTCTGCACGGGTCGGTGCCGGGTTCGATACCATGGAATCAAGCATCTGGGTTGCCACGATCACCGGCTTGCCAGCTTCACGGCAGGCTTTGATGATCCGTTTCTGAAGAATCGGAACATCTTCCGGCGGGCATTCCACACCAAGATCACCACGGGCAACCATCACCATGTCAGACAGCTCGACGATCTCGTCGAGATGCTCGATTGCCTGCGGCTTTTCCAGTTTGGAAACGATGGCTGCACGGCCCTGGATAAGCTTGCGGGCTTCGGCGACATCTTCGGGACGCTGAACAAACGACAGCGCGACGAAATCGACGCCCATTTCCAGACCGTAAACCAGATCGGCACGGTCTTTGTCCGTCAGCGGCGACAGCGGCAACATGACGTCAGGAAGGTTAACACCCTTGCGGTTTGACAGCGGACCACCGGTGATGACCGTACATTCAGCCGACTTGTCATCGCATTTCTCAACACGCATGCGCAGCTTGCCATCATCAAGCAAAAGGTTCGCACCCGGTTTCAGGGCTGCGTAGACTTCCGGATGCGGCAAGGAAACGCGCTTGTTGTCACCCGGCGTCTTGTCCATGTCGAACTTGAAGGTGTCACCAGCTTCGAGTTCGACCTTCTCGTCGGCAAAGGTGCCAACACGGATTTTCGGCCCCTGAAGGTCCATCAAAATCCCGATCGGACGACCAAGCTTTGCTTCGACAGCACGGATAGCTTCAAAACGGGCCAGATGTTCTGAGTGTTCCCCATGCGAGAAATTCAGGCGAAATACATCGACGCCTGTTTTCACGATTTTCTCGAGGATTTCTGGCTTTGAACTCGCCGGCCCCAGGGTCGCGATGATTTTCGCCTTACGTTGACGGCGCATCAGCTACTACCTCTTGTTATTTGGTTTACACGTGAGCCCTACCGCTTCGGCCTGCATCTGCGGCGAGGCGTCAGGGCGTCCTGATATTTTTCTGGGGGTACCCCCTTAATAGTCAATCAGCCCCTATTTGAACAGGGACTTTTCTTTAAATGCCTTTACAAAAATGTGATTTTTCACTGGACAATTACAAGAAGCACCCTCTTAAAAGAGGTGAAAAGCCGCATTCGCCGCACGCGAAATGCCCCGATCACATTGACGCAAACAGGGCTTCATTCGATGAATAAATGGCACCACCGCTTTCTTGGTCTTGCAGCCCATATCGCAGACTGGTCAAAGGATCGCAGCACGCAGGTCGGCGCGGTTGTCATCGGCCCGAAAAAGGAAATCCGTGCGGTTGGCTATAACGGCTTCCCGCGTGGTGTGGATGACGCTGTCGAAAGCCGCCACCAACGCCCGGAAAAATACGCCTATACCGAACATGCCGAACGCAATGCCATCTACAATGCCAGCTATACCGGCACATCTCTTGATGGTTGCGCGCTTTATGTTACCCACTTCCCGTGCTGTGACTGCGCGCGCGCCATCATTCAGGCCGGAATCGCCGAGGTCTTCGTGGATAAAACCAAACTTACCGCGGATTTTCTTGAACGCTGGGAACAGGATATGAAGATTTCGACCGAAATGTTTGACGAATCCGGGGTCATTGTTCAGGTGATCGACAATGACGGCACCACAAAGCCGATGAAATAATCTATCACCCTCTTTACAAATGACCGCCACCTCCAATATGGGTGGGTTCGGACCGGATACGAGCATTCAAAAAACAAGACGTAAACGTCGCAAGTTCAGGCCTGCTGCTGATCTCAGGTCAGTATTTGTCAGATTCTCCAGCATAATCAGGGGCGGTTAGACCTTGCTGGAAACCAGACAAAGGTATAAGGGTTTATACAACAGCAACCGAGATGAATTGCTGCTGTTAGTCCCTGAACAGCGACGCATATTCGTGATGATGCTCAGGAAACGAGGCCGGATGAACGCGAAAATCGACTTTAGTAAAATCAGTTTTCTGATCGTTGACGGGGACAAGATTTCAGCTCAAGTAGTCTACGACACACTGGCCTATCTCGGTGCCAGTCACATTCAGCGCGTAAAAACGCCGAATGATGCCTTTGATGTCTTGCGCAGTGAAAAGATTGATATCGTTGTGTGTGAATGGCGACTCCGTGGCATGGATGGTCTTGAATTTCTTGACGTCATGCGCAATTCGACCAACTCGCCCAACCGGTTCATTCCTGTGATCATGCTGACTGCGCATTCGGAACACCGTTACGTAACAACCGCACGCGACCTTGGTATTACGGAATTTCTTGCCAAACCATTCAATGCCAAGGCACTTTATAGTCGATTGGTATCGGTCATTGCTCGACCACGACGTTTCATCAATACCGGAACGTATTTTGGTCCAGACCGACGCCGCAGGCAGGTCCAGTTTGATGGTCCTGACCGAAGGAGCCTTGACGAATGACCCATTATGACTGGGGAAGCGGAGCAATCGTGAAGCCGGACGCGCCAAAGAAAAAGAAGAATGTACAGATCATTCCCGCCCAAACCGATTTGAAGCGGCGAGCTGTCAACTTCATCAAGGGATTTGATATCAATCTGTCCCCCGAACAGCTCGAAGAGCTTGAACAGGTTGTGCAACGCAGTTCCGAAACCTTTGTCCGCGACGTCGGCAAGGACCTGATGGATTGCCGCCGCCAGATCATCCAGGCACTGGGCGACAAGACAAAACGCAGCGATGCCGTGGCCAGCAGCTCAGACCTTGCCTATTCGGTCAAGGCACTTGGCGGTACGTTCCAGTACCCGCTGATGACCCAGATTGCAAAATCGCTGGAAACTTTCGTTGCGGACCGTACCACCGCCAATGAAAAACAGCTGCTTGTCATCCAGCTTCATATTGATTCGCTTTATGTCATTCTCGCAGGCCGCGTTACCGGCTTTGGCTCGACGGTCGAACAGGCCACCGTCGCAGCCCTGACCAAACTTGCCGAACGCCACGAGTTACCCCGCGAATAGCATTGAGAAACGCAACAGTCTGATGTTGCGTTTCCTCTTGTCATCCCCCATTTCCGAGACGATCTGTCTTCTGCATCCGGGTAGGCGCACCGCTTTCTTGACCAACCTGTTTCCGTGTCTTCTGTGCTTTGCAATGACATTGTCAAACATGCCCGAAGAGAACCTTGACGCTTCAGAATAACGGGTGGTTTCTACTCACAGAGGAAACCGGGAAGAAATTTCGAATTCAGATCAAAAACCGCTTGCGCCCCCAATGACCGACTGTTAAAAACCGCGCCACACACCATGCGGGTGTAGCTCAGTTGGTTAGAGCGCCGGCCTGTCACGCCGGAGGCCGCGGGTTCAAGTCCCGTCACTCGCGCCATTCCCTCCCAATGGGAATGAAACAAAAAAGCACCACGGTTTATCCGATGGTGCTTTTTTGTTTTTATCCCCGTTCAGAACGCACATTCACCCGAATTGATTATTGCTGGTCGGACCAGTGTCAGCGCTTTCTGTGCCTGATCAAATGCCTTCGAATTGATGTGCGTCCCGCTGCCATGGCCAGCACTGCGCGATCTGGTCTACAACATTGAAAACAGGCACAATTTTCCACGGATACTGCCATAAAAAACGGCCCTGTCCTTTTTTTGTAAAAAAGCCCTTGCCAGAGTGCACTACCCCTTATATAAACCGCGCCACACATCATGCGGGTGTAGCTCAGTTGGTTAGAGCGCCGGCCTGTCACGCCGGAGGCCGCGGGTTCAAGTCCCGTCACTCGCGCCATTCCCTCCCAATGGGAATGAAACAAAAAAGCACCACGGTTTATCCGATGGTGCTTTTTTGTTTTTCACCCCGAAATCCGGTCAAAACTGCCCCGATTGAGATGGTTTCATTTTTCTTTGAAAATCGGTCAGAAAACACTTGCCTCCGTCCGGTGGGCTTTATATAAACCGCGCCACACACCATGCGGGTGTAGCTCAGTTGGTTAGAGCGCCGGCCTGTCACGCCGGAGGCCGCGGGTTCAAGTCCCGTCACTCGCGCCATTCCCTCCCAATGGGAATGAAACAAAAAAGCACCACGGTTTATCCGATGGTGCTTTTTTGTTTTTGCCCCCGAAGCCCCTCCCTTCCCGCCTCGCAGAATCAGATTTCGACCAACAACAATGCCTGCGCACATGACACCGTCGAAAAATCAACCATTTGCACGGTGAATTCTGGTGAAATCTGTCATTTGTTCAGTTTTGCGGCAATCCTGACCGTCTGGTCATTGATTAATCGTATAAATTATGCTCAGCTTTGCGGGCATTAAGCGAAATACTTGCAGGCCGCCCCACTTTCGGGCTTGTAGGCATTGACCGCGATCTGCCTGCCGTGCGCCGACCGCTGCACAGCCCCGGATTGTTGTTTGATTGTCTATCGGTCTTCGCCTTGGCCTGCAGTCCCACAACAACAAACGGGAGGCGCATCATGCGCAAATTAATCGCAGGGCTGGTCATGGGGACCGCGCTCGCTACCATGCCGCTGGCGGCACAGGCTGAAACGCCGAAAAACGTGCTTGTCATGGCGAATGCCATTGATGACATGATCACCCTTGATCCTGCTGGCATGTTCGAGTTTTCCGCCCTTGAGTATGAAGGCAATACATATGATCGCCTGATTACCTTTGATAACGACGATGTCTCAAAGATCTCCGGTCAGGCTGCCGAGAGCTGGGATATCTCCGAAGATGGCAAGACCTTCACCTTCCATATCCGTAAAGGTATCAAATTCGCCTCCGGCAATGATCTGACCGCTGAAGATGCGGCCTTCTCGCTGCAGCGCGTGATCCTGATTGACGGTTCTCCTGCATTCATCCTTGGTCAGTTCGGTCTGACCCCGGAGAACGTCAAAGAAAAAATCCGTGTTATCGACGACTACACCTTCTCGATGGAAGTTGATCAGCCTTACGCACCAAGCTTTGTGCTGTATTGCCTGACCGCTGGTGTTGGTGCTGTTGTTGACAAAAAGGTTGTCCTTGAAAACGAAGTAAATGGCGACCTTGGCGCAGAATGGATGAAAACCAACTACGCCGGTTCCGGTCCGTTCAAACTGAACAAATGGACCCCGGGCGAAACCCTTAGCCTGACCGCGAACGAAGACTACTGGGATGGTGCACCCGCAATGAAGCGCGTGATCATTCGTAATGTCAAAGAAGCCGCATCGCAGCAGCTGCTTCTGGAAAAAGGCGATATCGATATCGCCCGTAACCTTGAAGCAGACCAGATCGCAGCCATTTCCGGCAATGACGACCTGAAAGTCATGCCGAAGGGCAAAGGCGCTCTGTGGTATCTTGGTCTGTCCCAGAAAAATGAATATCTCTCGAACCCGAAAGTTCGCGAGGCTCTGAAATACCTTGTCGATTACAAAGGTATTTCCGAAACCATCATGGCCGGTCGTGCACAGACCCATCAGGCATTCCTGCCCGAAGGCTTCCTTGGTGCCTATAACGAAAATCCGTACAGCCTTGATGTCGAGAAAGCAAAAGCGCTTCTTGCCGAAGCAGGCCTTGCTGACGGTTTCTCCGTAACCATGGATACCCGCAACACCACCGCCGTCATGGCAATGGCACAGTCGATTCAGGCAACCTGGTCGCAGGCAGGTATCAACCTGGAAATCATTCCGGGTGACAACAAACAGACCCTGACCAAATATCGTGCCCGTCAGCACGACATCTATATCGGTCGTTGGGGCCCGGATTATCAGGATCCGCACACCAACGCTTCGACCTTTGCCTGGAACCCGGACAACTCCGACGATGCATCGGCAAAGCCGCTTGCATGGCGTAACTCCTGGAACCCGGGCAGCATGACCGAAGAAACCGATGCTGCGATCCTCGAGCGTGACAATGCGAAACGCGAAGCAATGTATATCGAACTTCAGAAAAAAGTTCTGGCTGATGGTCCGTTCGTGATCATGTTCCAGGAAACTGAAATTGCTTCGATGCGCGGTAACGTGAACAACTTCGTTCTCGGCCCGTCATTCGACACCAACTACTATCGCTTTGTCACCAAAGACTAAGGAGACAACGGTCGTAATGTCCGCTGTTACACGCAAAAACCGGGACGGGCGCACACGCGCCCGTCTCATTTCCGGCAAGGCAGGAAGCTTCCTGCGCATTGCCTTCTCGCTCGCCATCACATTCTTTGGCCTGCTGCTTGTTACCTTCCTGATCGGTCGCGTTTTGCCGATTGATCCGGTTCTGGCCGCAGTCGGCGACCATGCTTCACAAAGCACCTATGACCGCGTTCGCGAAGAAATGGGGCTTAACCTGCCACTTTGGCAGCAATTCTTTATTTATGTTTCCAACGTCCTGCAGGGTAATTTCGGCCAGTCGGTTCTGACCTCGAACGCTGTGCTTGACGACATCAAACGTGTCTTCCCCGCGACCTTGGAACTGGCGACCATCGCCACCATAATTGGCGTTGTTCTTGGCATTCCCGCTGGCGTATTTGCTGCGATCAACAAAGGGAAATGGCCTGACCACGTCGTGCGTGTGATTGGTCTTGCCGGATATTCGATGCCGATTTTCTGGCTCGGCCTGATGGGACTTCTGGTCTTCTATATGAAACTGGACTGGGTTGCCGGGCCGGGACGCCTTGATGCCTTCTATATCGATTTTATCGAGCCGACCACGGGCCTGATGCTGATCGACACATTGATCGAAGGCGACATGGATCTGTTCTGGAATGCGGTATCGCATATCATTCTGCCCGCTTCGATCCTTGCCTATTTCTCACTGGCCTATATCGCCCGCATGACCCGTTCCTTCATGCTTGAACAGCTTAGCCAGGAATACATTCTGACTGCACGGGTCAAAGGCATTTCCGAACATCGCATCATCTGGCGTCATGCGCTGGGCAACGTGATGGTTCCGCTGGTTACGGTAATTGCCCTGTCTTACGCCAACCTGCTCGAAGGATCGGTTCTGACTGAAATTATCTTCGCATGGCCGGGACTTGGTCTTTACATCACCAACTCGTTGCTCAATGCCGACATGAATGCTGTTCTTGGCGGAACGGTTGTCGTTGGTGCGGTCTTTATTGGCGTGAACATGCTTTCTGACGTGCTTTACCGCCTGCTCGATCCAAGAGCGCGGAGATAATCATGAATACACAAGCTCACATCTCCAAACCGGGCCTGAAACAATGGCTGACTTCTGACACGCCAAAATCACGCTTTCAGGCCAAATGTGGCCGTGCCTGGCTCGGCTGGATCAAGTTTTCCGAAAACAAGCTGGCCATGATCGGCCTTTCGATTGTGATCGGCCTGATCCTTGTCACCATTTTCGCACCGCTTCTGGCCCCCTATGATCCGCTGGCTGCCGATCTGACCAACCGTATCCAGTCGCCCGGTGCACAACACTGGTTTGGCACCGACCAGCTTGGTCGAGATATTCTGTCGCGCCTGATCTATGGCGCGCAATACACCCTTCTGATTGTCGGTCTTGTGGCCATTACTGCCGCCCCGCTTGGCCTTCTGGTTGGCACGGCTGCCGGTTTCTTCGGGGGCTGGGTCGATGCCACCCTGATGCGCATCACCGATATCTTTCTGGCCTTCCCGAAACTGATCCTGGCACTGGCTTTTGTCTCGGCACTTGGTCCGGGACTTGAAAACGCCATCCTTGCAATTGCCATCACCGCATGGCCGCCCTATGCGCGTATTGCACGTGCTGAAACCATCACGGTGCGCAAATCCGACTTTATCGAAGCTGCCCGCTTGCAGGGCACATCGAATATGGGGCTGATCGTCGGCCATATCATGCCGATGTGCATGAGCTCGCTGGTCGTGCGTGTCACCCTTGACATGGCGGGCATGATCCTGATTGCAGCGGGTCTTGGTTTCCTTGGTCTTGGCGCACAGCCGCCGATGCCCGAATGGGGTGCCATGGTGTCTGACGGTCGCCAGTTCCTGCTTGAACAATGGTGGGTTGCGACCGTTCCCGGTATTGCCATCTTCATCGTCAGTCTTGGCTTCAACCTTCTGGGTGATGGCTTGCGCGATGTTCTTGATCCGCGTGGAGGGGATTGATCATGAGTAACGAACCCCTTCTGACGGTCAAGAACCTCGAAGTCACCTTCAACACCCCGAAGGGTGAAGTGAATGCCGTACGCGGTGTTTCCTTTAACCTTGGGCGAGAACGTCTTGGCATTGTGGGTGAGTCAGGATCTGGAAAATCCCAGACCGGGCGTGCGATCTTGGGACTTACCGCAGCCAATGGCCGCATTACCGCCGATCAGCTGACCTTCCACGATGTTGATCTGGCCAACCTCACGCCCAAGCAATGGCGCAAGGTGCGCGGTGCACGTATTTCCATGATCATGCAGGATCCGAAATATTCGCTGAACCCGGTCATGACCATTGGTGACCAGATCATCGAGGCCTATCGCGAACATCACAAGGTCAACGCCAAGGAAGCCCGTCATCGCGCGATTGACATGCTCGAAGCCGTCAAGATCCGCGACCCGGAACGCGTTTTCAATTCCTACCCGCATGAAGTATCGGGCGGGATGGGGCAACGCGTGATGATCGCGATGATGCTGATCCCTGATCCCGAACTGATCATCGCCGATGAACCGACATCGGCCCTTGATGTCACGGTTCAGCTTCAGGTGATGGCAATTCTTGACGATCTGGTACGCGATCGCGGCATGGCACTTATTTTCATCAGCCATGACCTTCAACTGGTTTCAAGCTTCTGCGACCGGGTTCTGGTGATGTATCAGGGACATGTGGTCGAAGAACTTGCGGCCTCTGCCCTGCACGAAGCCAAACATCCCTATACCAAGGGCCTTTTGAACTGCTTGCCGAAAATGGATGGCGATCATGGCGATCTGCCGATCCTTGAACGCGAAGCAAGCTGGGCAGAAGGATAAGAACATGATCGAGATTTCAAAACTCAATGCCTGGTTCGATGATCATCACGTTCTGAAAGACGTCGATATCTCTGTACCTGCAAACGGCTCGTTCGGTCTGGTTGGTGAATCCGGATCGGGCAAATCGACGGTCCTTCGCACCATCACCGGCCTTGTTGATGACTGGGAAGGCAACATTCTGGTCAACAGCAAGGAACTGGGTGCCAAGCGCGACAAGGCGTTTTACCGTCTTGCCCAGATGGTGTTTCAGGACCCGTTCGGATCGCTTCATCCACGTCACACCATCGACCGTATTCTGACCGAACCGGTCAATATTCACGGTCTTGGCAATTCCGATGCCCGTGTGGTCGAGGCGCTCAATCAGGTCGGTCTGGATAATTCGTTCCGGTTCCGTTACCCGCACCAGCTTTCCGGTGGTCAGCGTCAGCGCGTGGCTATTGCCCGTGCACTGATCCTTGAACCCAAGATATTGCTGCTTGATGAACCGACATCGGCCCTTGATGTCTCCATTCAGGCCGAGGTGCTTAACCTTCTCAGCCGCCTTCGGCGCGAGCTTGGCCTGACCTATATCATGGTCAGTCACGATCTCGCCGTTGTTGCGCATATGTGCGACGATATCGCCATCATGAACCATGGCCGCATTGTCGAACGTGCCACCGCAGAACAGCTTGCCGAAGGCAAACTTGAACATCCCTATTCCCAGCAGCTTTACAAGGCCGCCGGGGGCTATGACCGTGCTGTCGTTGACAGCTTTGTCGACTGGGATTGATCTGATCTGTGCAATACCTGAATACGGGAACCTGATTGAATGACGATTGCCACCAATCCCTCACGCCCGGCAAGCTATCGCCCCAGCTTCACCTGGGATGCCCATGCCTGTCTGCCGCTTGATGAAAAGACGCCCGAAAGCCTGCTTGATGAGTATGTGAAGGGCAATGTGGATTATGTCTGTGTCAATGTCGGCATGGATATGAACACCATCCCCCACATCATGCGTGTGATTGCCGCCTTCCGGGCCAAGATCGCAGCCCACCCTGACAAATACATGCAGATCGAAAAGTTTGACGATCTTGCCATCGCCAAATCCAAAGGCCTGCTGGGTGTCGGCTTTGATCTTGAAGGATCGGTCATGCTCCAAGACATGCCCGAAATGATCCCGGTTTTTGCCAAACTGGGCGTCAAGCAAATCCACTTTGCCTATAACCGCAACAATTCGGTCGCGGGCGGCTGTCACGATGTAGATATGCCACTCACCGACCTTGGTGTGGAAATGGTCAAATCGGTCAATGCCAGCGGCATGATCATGGATTGCTCGCATACCGGTCGGCAAAGCTCGCTTGATATCATGCGCGTTTCATCAAAGCCCGTGGTGTTCAGCCACGCCAATCCCAAGGTCCTTGGTGGTCATGAACGCTGCGTCGATGATGAACAGATCAAAGCATGTGCTGATACCGGCGGTGTGATCGGCATTTGCGGTTTCCAGCGTTTCATCAAATCGCCCAACGAACCCGAAGTCCCGGACATGGTCCGCCATATCAAATATGCGGTTGATCTCGTCGGTATCGACCATGTCGGCATCGGCCTTGATACCATGCCCGAAGTCGCCGGATGTAACGACTTCCCCGACGGTGTTGACCGTTCATATTACTGGCCGGTCACCAGCGGCTATGGCCCCGGCGCAGGTGGTGCAGCGGTGTTTGATCCCAAAAAGCTCCCTGCCCTTGCCGACGCCCTGATTGGCATCGGCTATTCGACCGATGACGTCGACAAAATCATGGGTGAAAACTTCATCCGGGTTGCGAAGGCAAGCTGGTAACTCAGGCTTCGCAAAACGTCAAAACAGGCAGGGCAACTCCACACGAGTTGCCCTGTTTTCGTTTCATTTGCTCACAGATGTCTACTGCCCGGTTTCCATCGGCAGTTGAAGTTTTACTTCTGCCCCGCCCCATCCATGCACAATATCTCTCGCCCGGATAATAACATTATGAACATCATCCGGGATTTTGACGCCCGATAGGCCTCGTGTGAAAGGTTGTTCATTGACGTGAGGGTGCAATAATTCGCGCTCGGCAAGCACTGCGCCATCCGGTCCAATCACTTCCCACATATTTGCATAGTGATCCCAACCACTATCGGCGTGGGCAAGTGTCGCCGTGAATTGATATGTTCCATCTGCTGATCGGGTGGCTGTTGCCGCAATCACATCGGCCTGTCCCGCCGTTACCACACCACCTGAAAACAAAGCCCCGCCCGCGACAACCAGACTGACCAGCAAAAGTGTTCTAAACCGGTTTTGCATGGCGGAGCTCCTTCAATTTTTTTTCAGAAGATCAAGCCTTAAACCGCAACCTCATCCTTACGCACCGGACGCGGGCGGCCTTCGGCGTCGATGGCGACAAAGGTAAAGGTTGCCTCGGTGACCTTGATGCGTGGCGGCTGGTTGCGGCGAAGCACCCAGGCTTCAAGATGCAGCACGATGGATGTATTGCCGATCCGTTCGATATCGCCATAGACGCAAACCGTATCGCCGACATAAACCGGGCGCAGGAAGGTCATGCCGTCAACAGAAACCGTCGCAATACGGCCCTCGGCAACCTGGCTGGCCAGAACACCACCGGCAATATCCATCTGTGACATCAGCCAGCCACCGAAAATATCCCCGCTCGGGTTGGTATCGGCGGGCATGGCAAGGGTGCGGGTACAAAGATCGCCCCGTGGCATGGTGTTTTCACTCATCAAGTTCTGCTCATTTGCTGTCGCCATCAGGCTCACTCCTGTTTCGGGCCTGTCGATAAAGACGGGCCAATTTTTTTATTGGACCTCCCGGTCTCGATTTTCTGCGCCAATGCCGCAAAAATGTGATCTATGGTCAAGACCACTACTTGCATTGAACCTGAAAACACATTTTTATGGGCTGTGCGAACCGACATATGGCACAGACCAGTGGACATATGGTACTCGTTTAGCGCCGAGGCATCCAACGCTCAATATCGAGAAACAGATATGCGTTGTTGGACCTTGTTTTAACACAATTAAAAGAAGTTGCGTTCCGGGGCATGACCGACCTTTTTGAAGATTCAAACCAATCAACAGACAAAGCCTATTCCGCCAAGGATATTGAGGTTCTCGAAGGCCTGGAGCCTGTTCGCAGACGCCCCGGTATGTATATCGGTGGCACGGATGATGCAGCCTTGCACCATCTGGTCGCAGAGATTCTTGATAACTCGATGGACGAAGCGGTCGCAGGCCATGCTGACTGGATCGAACTGGAACTCAGACAGGACAACACAGTCCTTGTCCGCGACAACGGTCGTGGTATTCCGACCGATCCGCATCCGAAGTTTCCGGATAAATCAGCCCTCGAAGTCATTCTGACCACCCTGCATTCGGGTGGCAAGTTTTCGGGCAAGGCCTATGAAACATCCGGCGGTCTGCACGGTGTCGGCATGTCGGTGGTGAACGCCCTGACTGAAAAATTCCGTGTCGAGGTCTGCCGTGACCGCAAGATGGTGTTTCAGGAATATTCGCGCGGTGTACCGCAAATGCCGCTTCAGGATGGCGGCGCGATCAGCAACCGTCGCGGCACCACGGTCATCTTCAAACCCGATCCCGAGATTTTCGGTGCACGGGCGAAGCTCAAGGCCGCAACCATCTTCCGCATGGCGCGATCAAAGGCCTATCTTTACAAGGGCGTTGAAATCCGCTGGTCGGTTGACCCGCTGCTTCTGACAAGTGACGACCCGACCCCGCAGCAGGAAGTCCTGAAATTCCCGAACGGTATTCTCGACTATCTGGAAATGACGCTTGAGGGTCGCGACCTTGTGACCGAACGTCCCTTTGCAGGCGAAGCCAAGTTTTCCGATAGCCCCGGTCGTGTTGAATGGGCAATCGGCTGGCCCGAAAGCGGCGAAGGCTATTTCCATTCCTACTGTAACACCGTCCCGACCCCGCTTGGCGGGACGCACGAAGCGGGCTTCCGCTATGCCCTGACCAAGGCAATCAAGTCCTATGGTGATATGACCGGCCAAAAAAAGGCCGCCGCCATCACCGCCGAGGACGTCTTTGGTGGCGGCTGTGTGATGCTTTCGGTCTTTATCCCCGACCCGCAATTCCAGGGCCAGACCAAGGAAAAGCTGGGCACACAGGGCGCGACCAAGCTGGTTGAAACCGCGGTCCGTGACCATTTTGACCACTGGCTGACCGGGGATACCGAAAACGCCAAGCGTCTGCTTGAACGCATCATCCTGCGCGCCGAGGAACGTCAGCGCCGCAAGGAGAAAAAGGAAACCAAGCGTCAGTCGGCAACGCGCCGCCTGCGTCTGCCGGGTAAACTTGCCGACTGTTCGCGTTCAATTGCCGCTGGCACTGAAATCTTCCTGGTCGAGGGTGACTCGGCAGGTGGTTCTGCCAAGCAGGCCCGTGACCGCGAAACGCAGGCTGTCCTGCCGCTGCGCGGTAAAATCCTGAACGTTGCGTCGGCGACCTATGAAAAGATGATGGCCAACCAGGAAATCAAGGACATGATCGAAGCCTTTGGCTGCGGTTCTGGTAATGATTTCCGTTTGAACGACCTGCGCTACGAGCG
The DNA here is from genome assembly GCF_037027285.1 of Thalassospira sp. CH_XMU1448-2. Taxonomy (NCBI): domain Bacteria; kingdom Pseudomonadati; phylum Pseudomonadota; class Alphaproteobacteria; order Rhodospirillales; family Thalassospiraceae; genus Thalassospira; species Thalassospira sp. CH_XMU1448-2. The sequence goes on along the minus strand of NZ_JAYMEA010000002.1, from coordinate 336,511 downwards.
CATCATCATCATGACCGATGCTGACGTCGACGGCGCGCATATCGCGTCGCTTCTGATGACCTTCTTCTATCAGGAAATGCCTGGTCTGATCGAAAGCGGCCACCTCTATCTGGCCATGCCGCCGCTTTATCGTCTGACCCAGGGTGGTAAATCGATCTATGCGATGGATGACGCCGAGAAGGAAGTCATCCTCAATACCGAGTTCAAGAACCCGAACAAGGTCGAGATTTCCCGATTTAAAGGTCTGGGTGAAATGCCGCCGCAGCAGCTGCGTGAAACCACAATGGCGCATAAAAAGCGTACATTGCTGCGTGTCACCCTGCCCGATGCGGCCGAACCCGATGAACGCGGACAGACCAAGGATCTGGTCAATCGTCTGATGGGGAAAAAACCGGAACTGCGCTTCCAGTTCATTCAGGAACATGCCCGCTTCGTCGAGGATATCGACGTCTGATTGCACCATATCGAGTATGTCAAAACCCGGCCTTTGAGCCGGGTTTTTTCATGGATATAATCGCCATCACATCGCCGTAAATTTTTCAAACAATGCGGCTTTCACTGTGATCGCAACCTTGTGCACCCGGCCGTTTGTGATCGGATATGCCAGACCTTGCCGTATAGTAGATTGCACCGGAACGCTTCCAAAGGACTTGTCCAATGAACACGCGCAAACATTCCAGACTCTCCGTTGCCGCCATCACAACGACTGCAATGTTGCTTGGCGGATGTGGTGCCGCCTTGATAGAAGCGCCGAACTACAAGGTCTCAGAAGTGTGGAGCTTCAAGACCGCCGGCGCACCAAGCAACGTCATGCTGCTTGAGGTCGTTGATCCCGCCAACGCCCTTCCGGCAAAAACATGGACAGATGCCTTGTCCAATCACGGCTATGCGCCGCGTCTGCGTTTTGTGACCGATCCCGCCGATATCGCCGCCAATGAAACCATCAAACCGGAAAACCGTCTGGTTGCCGTGGTCAATCCGTCCCAGAACACCTTTGGCAATGCGATTTGCACCGATCCACAAACCGGCGGGATGGAAGACATTTCGGATCGCCTGATTGTCCGGTTCGGCTTTTGTGCCGGAGACAGTGTAATTTCCGAAACCCGTGCGCGCTTTGTGAAGGAAAACTTCGAGGAACAGCTGTTTAACAATGCAGCCGTGCTCAGTTTCCAACTGTTCCCGCGCCAGATCCGCAGCAACGATGATGACCGCCGTTGCAGCCCGTTCATCACGAACTGCTAGCCCGCGCAGCCGAAACGATCAGTCCCCGATCAGCCTGCTGGCGAGAACCGGTAATGCAAACGCACGCATCCGCGATCAAGCATTTGCGTGCTGATCAATGTCGGACTGCAGCGAAAACCTGTCTGGGGGAAAAGCGGTTTTCCCCCACCCAGTATTTCCGGCATGACGTAAATTTCAATTTCGTCGAGTGCGCCTCGTTCGATGAATGCCATTTGCAGCTTTCCACCGCCCAGCATCCAGACATCCCCATCATCAAAAGAACGAAGCTCGGAGATCAATGCGTCAACGTCACTTCGCACGTCAATATCCGCGACGGGATTATCAATCGGACGGGATGTGACCACAATTACCCGCTTTCCGTGATAAGGCCATTCCGACGGTTGGCTTGCAACAAAGTCATAGGTTGCCCGCCCCATCACCAGGGTTTGAATGCGCTTGATGAACTTGTTGTAATCGTATGCACCAAGATCCATCCCGTCATATGCAAACAACCAATCGAGATTGTCATTTCTGTCCGCGATCATCCCGTCAAGACTGGTTGCGATATACCCAAGAATTCTTGCCATGACAAAATCTCCGTTGTTTTATAAATGAATATACGTTTATAAATAATCATGGCAAGAAACAAGACAATTCCCGACAATCAGGTGCTCGACACCATCTTTGAAACCGTGCTTGAAACCGGACCGTCAAACCTGACATTTGCCCGGGCATCAAAAGCCTGCGGCCTTTCACCAGCGACACTTGTGCAACGCTACGGCACGCGTGATGCTCTGCTCCTTGCGACATTGCTCCGCGCTTGGGACCGGCTTGATGCTGAAACGCATGCAGCGGATCAGGAAGAACCACCAGGTCCGAATGGTGCAATCGAAATTCTGCTGCGCCTGATGCCGCCGGAAACAGCAGACCGGGACACCAGCAACGGCTTGCTGGTTCTGCATGAAGACATCCGCAACCCGCAACTTCGCGCACGCGGGGCTGCCTGGGGACATCACCTTGCCGCAATACTTGGCCGCCGCCTGTCGAAGCAGCCCGAAGAAGGAAAAAAGCTTGGCTGGCAAATGGCCAGCATATGGCAAGGGGCACACATATGGTGGGCTTTCACCCGTGAGCAACCTGCCGATCAGACAATCAGGGAAATGCTCGAAGAATGGGTTGCCCGCAACATATAAAAAATCCCGCCCTACCGCACGAGAAGATCAAGCAACGCACTGGCGAAAATTTCCGGCTGTTCAAGCGGTATATAATGTCCGGCCCCGGCAATTTCGTGATAGGTCGCACCGGGAATAGCATCCGCCATCTCCCGGTGGCTTTCCGGACTGATGATCCGGTCGCGGGTCCCGACAACTACGCTACAGGGCACAATAACATCGCCAAGATCCGCCATGCTGTCCGGGCGCATGGCTACCGCATGGTTCTGGCGTTCAAACACACCGACCCCGCAGGCGTCACCCATTGCGGTCAACAGTGAAACCAGCGTCTCATCATTGCGATTATCAGGATGCAGCATCTCGTCAAGCATCCCTTCATTGACCGCGACAAACGGTTGCCTGGCTGTCACGAAACGCGATAGCAACAATCGTCGGCGTCGTACCGCCTCGCTGTCGGCTGTTGCCCGGGTATTGACCAGCATCAGGTGACTGACCCGCTCCGGGGCCTGGCGCATGATTTCAAAGGCGGCATATCCGCCCATCGACATACCCACCAGCGCAAACCGTTCGGGTACGGCTTCCAGCACCGCACGTGCCATATCCGATACCGTATCCTGATCAAACAATTCGCAAAATACCGGTACAATGGCGGGCTTTCTGACGTCGCGAAGATCATCATAAGCCGTCAGCGCCTGATGCCACATGCGCTGATCGGCCAGCATGCCCGATAAAAACACAACGGGCACGCCATCGGCTGATGCGTGCCCGATATTCTGATCCGGTCGGGATATCATTTGATCAGCGCACTCAATTCCTTGAATTCCGGGGTACCCGCCACGCGCAGCCATTCAAACATCACGCTTTCGCGCGTCACGATCTTTGCACCGGCATCGCGCATGCGTTCAAGGCCGAAAATCTTGTCTGACATGCTGCGCGATGTTACCGCATCGGCAACCACATAAACCTCGCGGCCACGCTCGATCAGTTCCATCACGGTCTGCAACACACAAACATGGGTTTCCATGCCGATGACCACCACCTGATCACGGCCCGGACTTTCTTCCATTTTCTCGATAAAGCCATCGGCGGGGATGGCTGAAAACGCCACTTTGGAAACCACATTTCCGCCTTCTGACGCATCGCTTGGCTTTTCGATCAGATCAAGAATGGGTTTTGCCGTATGCCCAAGGCCCTTGGGATATTGTTCGGTGACAATCACCGGAACACCCAGCCGATTGGCGCATTTCACAAGAAAGCAGCAATTGGCGATGATCTGTTCAGGCTCCTGACAGGCCGGATAGAGTTTTTCCTGAACATCGATAACCAGCAAACTTGCACGCGTTGCATCCATCAGCACGGCTTTTCTCCCCTGTGCATTATCTATTTAGACAGGTTACGCCGCCAAATTGTTGCAAACAAGCCTCTCAACAAGGTGTTTATCGGTTTTCGAAGCGAATTTTGCGGCGTTTTTCTTGACTTAATTAAGGGTTAGCTTTACGACGCAAACAGATTTTTGCATATCCGCTTAACTTAACGCATTCTATTGCGGGAAAACGAACCATATGAATTTCGCCGATCTCGGTCTGAGCGAAGATATCCTCAAAGCCGTCGCAGACGCCGGCTACGACACCCCCACCCCGATCCAGGCTCAAGCTATTCCGTCGGTGCTGATGGCGCGCGACATTCTGGGCTGTGCGCAGACGGGTACGGGTAAAACTGCCAGCTTCACCCTGCCGATGCTTGATATCCTGCATCATGGCCGCGCGCGTATGCGTATGCCGCGTTCCATCATTCTGGAACCGACCCGCGAGCTTGCAACACAGGTAGCGGCAAACTTCGACACCTATGGCAAATACATGTCTTTGTCGAAGGCATTGATCATCGGCGGCGAGTCTGCTGTCGAACAGGGCAAGATCCTGGAAAAAGGCGCTGATGTGATCATCGCGACGCCGGGCCGCCTGATTGATACCTTTGAACGTGGCAAACTGCTTCTTTCCGATTGCAAATTGCTTGTGATCGACGAAGCCGACCGCATGCTCGACATGGGCTTCATCCCCGACATCGAAAAGATCGTCAATATGCTGCCCAAGCAGCGCCAGACGCTTTTCTTCTCGGCGACCATGCCCACTGAGATCCGTCGTCTTGCCGACAAATTCCTGTCCAATCCAAAGGAAATCACCGTTGCCCGCCCATCCAGCATGGCATCAACGGTTGAACACAAACTTGTGGTCATGGATGACATGGACAAGCGCGAAGCACTTCGCCGTTTGATCCGTGCCGAAGACGTCAAGAACGCCTTCGTATTCTGTAACCGCAAAAAGGATGTCGACATCCTTTTCAAATCTCTGACCAAGCACGGCTTTAATGCCGGACGCATGCATGGCGATCTGGCACAAAGCGAACGTACCGAAACGCTTGCGAAATTCAAAACCGGCGAGATCACTTTGCTGGTCTGCTCGGATGTTGCCGCACGCGGTATTGACGTAGCCGATGTATCGCACGTCTTTAACTTCGACGTTCCTTTCAACTCCGAAGATTACGTCCACCGTACCGGCCGTACCGGTCGTGCAGGCCGCGACGGCAAGGCCTTTACCCTTGCCGTGCCTGAAGACGGCAAGCTGGTCGCGGCAATCCAGAAGACGATCAATATCGACATTCCGCTGACCGACCTTGAAGGCATTGAAACGCTTGAGCTGGACTTCACCGGCAAGAAGCGTCGCAACAAGAAAAGCCGCAAGTCATCAAACACCCGCGATGACAAACCGGCCCGTTCGGCAAAATCGAATGAGCGTGCAAAACCGGAAGCCCCGGCAAAGTCCCAGACGGAAGCCCCGGCTGTCGCCAAGGAAGAAGAAGCTCCCAAGGCACCGGCACGCGAAGCCAGAACCAATCATGACCGCCACGAACGTCATGACCGGACCGAACGCGCGGATCGTAACGACCGCAATGATCGCAACAACCGCAATCATCGCCGTGATCGTGACGACCGTGATGACAAACCGGTTGTCGGCTTTGGCGATCACGTTCCGTCTTTCCTGCTAACAGCAGTTCCGGCATCAAGCCTTGGTCGCAAGTCAACCGACGACGAAGACGTGAAAGAGGAGCCGAAAAAGGCCCCTGCACGCAAGGCGGCGGCAAAATCGACAAAGACGGGCAAGACCACGCGCGCCAAAACGCCGCGTCGCGCGCCTAAAAAGGCCGCTGACGAAGCACCGGCAGCCGATGCAAGCCCGGCGACCGAGGCACCTGTTTCGGCCAGCACAGAAACAGAAGCAGCGCCGGTTGCAGAAAAGCCTGCTGAGAAAAAACGCGCTCCGCGTCGTCCGCGCAAAAAAGCAGCCCCAAAGGCCGCAGCTGCGGAAAGCGCCGAAGCTGCTGATACGGCACCGACCCCAAGCGAAGGCTAGGCCGGACAGTCCGTCCAAAGAAAACCTGTTAAAGACAAAAGGCCGTCAGAACAGTCTGACGGCCTTTTTCTATTGTGCGATATGCAACCTGATTTAAACGGCGCGGAACAATCCGGTAGAACTCGGCTTTTCGGGGCGGCGCTTGCGCATCAGTTTGAGCATGGTTTCAATCGTGATTGAAAGCAGCGTCGCATGGGTGATCTCCTCGATCTCGTCCATGACAAGCGAAAGCGCATTTCCGGCATTGGTATTCTGGACAATGCTGTTGGACGGGCCGGTACCGACCTCCTCAAACAGTTGCACCACATCCAGAAGCGTCGTGCGCTTGGCATTCCCACAGAAACGATAGCCGCCCCCCGCACCACGCACGGACTCAACAAGTCCCGCGCGGCCAAGATCACGCAGAACCTTTGCCAGATGATTGGTCGAGATATTATACCGCTCGGCGATTTCCGATGCCGACAGCTGACGGTCGGTATCTTCGGCCAGTTCAAGCACGGCATAGAGGGCAAACAGGGTTGCCTTTTGCAAGGACATCATGGCTTAAGCCCCCTCTTCCATATCGGTTTCAAGCTGGATGAACGGGCCGGCCATCATGCCCTGTGACCGGAAGAACGACATAAGGTCGGTGGCATCGCGCGGGATCATGGTACGGACCTTGGTCACCCCGGCATTGCGGAAACAGCGGCAGATTTCGTTATACAGAATGGTGCCGATCCCGCCCATGCGCAGATCCGGCTCGACACTGACCGTCCCGACCCAGCCACACGGTACGGAATTGAATTCCCAGGACCGGACTTCCCCAAAGATACAGCCAAGCAGCGTGCCCTCTTCCTCTGCCACCAGAAAAAAGCGGGAATCCTTGCGGTTGCCATAACGGGTAAACAGATCGTCCCAATATTCGGGTTTACGCAAACCTGTGGTGCGGTCATCAAGACCGACAACATTTGGCAGGTCTTCCAGAACCGCCGGACGAATATTGATTTTATGCTCGCCAATCGTAACCAGGTTATATCCCGGCGTATTTTGCGCAGCGTCCACCTTATATGCCTTTCTGTAACGTGGTTGGCCTTGCCAACCTCCCCCGGCTTCCGATCAGGAGAATAACCACAATCAAAATAAGTAAATTGGTACGATTATACTACACTGCACAGATGGCACGCGGCAATGATAAGTTCCGCTGCAGGTGCGAGGGAAATTACACTAAACCCAAGCATTCCAAGGAATTGAAGGACATACTGTTATTCATTAGTTCTTGCAAGACCCAAGCAGGCATCAAAGCACGCGCTATGACTTCATTCATATACAGTCCCGCACCGTAAAAAATGCTGCGTTCGACTACGCAAAGATTGACAGAAACCCGAAGTCATGGCTTATCGCGCAGCAGAAAATACTTACAGCCAGTTCGAAATTTGGCAAAATCTGCCAACGCAATTCGATCCTTAATGGACCGAATGCTATCTGGCTATCTATGACCCAAAGGAGTGTGGCACGCTATGGCGCGCAACGGATTCGACGCAATTGATCGCAAAATTCTTCGTGAAATTCAGGAAGACGGGCGAATCTCCATGGTCGAATTGGCGGACAAGGTCGGCCTGTCTGTTTCGCCCTGCCTGCGGCGACTTCGCAAACTCGAAGAAAGCGGCGTCATTCGCAAATATGTCGCCCTGCTTGATCCGGCCCATCTGCATCTCGGCGTGAATGTCTTTGTCACTGTGTCCCTGACCCAGCATGACGAACCGTCGCTTCGCCGGTTCGAAACCGCCGTTCAGGCTCATCCGGAAATCGTTGATTGCTATGCCATGGTCGGCAATCAGGATTACATGATGCGTATTGTCGTGCCAGACCCGGCTTCCTATCAGCGCTTCCTGTCCGAAGTGATGATGAAGCTTCCGGGTGTTGCCAACATGAAATCAAGCTTCACCCTGCACGAAGTCAAGAACAGCACCACCCTTCCGGTTTCCGACATCGACTGATCAATGACGGCCTGCCATCGCAGGCCTGACGCCAGAACATGGAACGCGCCATCTGGCACCATCTGGCACCGTCATCCCCGCGCAGGCGGGGACTTCGAACCACATGTTCAAGACACTCTATCTCTGCTCCGGCTCCAGTTACGTCCTGGCTCTGCTCTGACTCTGGCGTTGCACTGACACTGCTCCGAGGCCTGCCCCAGACCCCGGCCCCCACACCGCACCTCGCATCCGAACACAGTCCAGCCTTACACCGCTGCCGCACGCCTGTCGGGAATAATGGTCGGAAACAGGATGGCAAGCGTCACCCCGCGCAGCAGGAAGAAGGCGTTAAACGACGCCCATAGCAAATGATTACTGCCCATCGCAACGGCTCCCCACGCCATCAGGCCGTAAATCCCCACAGACACCAGCATCATATTGCGCCAGTGCTTGGTTTGCATCGCGCCCAGAAACACCCCGTCAAACTGAAATCCCAGAACACCGGTTACTGGCAATATCACCGCCCATAACAGGTACTCATAGGACGCATCGCGTACTTCGGGAATACTTGTCAGCGCATCAATGATCCATGGTCCGACGGCGGCAAATACAATTACCATCGCAACGGCGGAAACAAGGCCCCAGATCGTGGTCTTGCGCACTGCCCACAGAAACTGTTTGCGCCGCTCTGCCCCATACGCCTGCCCGACAAGGGTTTCAGCCGCATGGGCAAAGCCATCAAGGGCGAATGATCCGAACATCAGGAAATTCTGCAACACGGCATTGGCAGCAAGCGTCACCTCGCCAAACCGGGCCGAGAAACTGGTGAACAGCGCAAAGGCCGATGTCAGCGCCATGGTCCGGATAAAGATATCGCCATTGATCTTCATCAGCCTGGCAATCTGGCTACGGTCCAGAATACCGATCCCCCGCCATGTGCCGCCAAGACGTTTGAGATGCGGCTGCATCAAAAACCAGCCCAGCACCACGCCGGAATAATCGGCAATAACGGTCGCCCCGGCCACCCCTTTGACGTCCCAGCCGAACCCCTGCACAAACAGGATATCCAGAATGATGTTCAGCGAATTGAGCACCACCTGAAAAATGAACACTGCCCGGCTGTCCCGCATCGCCAATAACCAGCCCAGCATGCAATATTGCATCAGGGTCGCGGGTGACGCCCAGATCCGGACATGGAAATAATCCCGTGCTGCGGCCTCGACTGCTTGTGTCGGCGCAATCAGCGACATCGACAGTTCAATGATCGGCCATTGCAGCACCATCACGGCAAGCCCGACGACAATCGCAATCAGGGCGGCTCGGGCAAAGACCGCACGCACGCCACCGGGATCACGCCGGCCATAAGCCTGTGCCGCAAGCCCGGTGGTCGCCATGCGCAAGAAGCCGAAACTCCAGAACACATAGGAAAAGACAAGCGCCCCGACGGCAACCGCCCCGATATAGTGCGGGCTGTCAAGATGACCGACCACGGCAGTATCAACCGCTCCAAGTAACGGCACAGTCGCATTGGACAGAATAATCGGCAGGGTCAACGACAGAACGCGTCGATCCCCTTTACCGAACCAGCGGCGCGGGCGGTTCATACGGGCCTCTAGATTTATCTTGATACGGGGCGCTCCGGCGAACCGGAAGATTTCTTGTGGCACAGAAAAGCCAACGGCAAAAGGCAGGTTTTTTGATTATACCAGCTCAAAAAATCCACATCGTTGAATGTGACCGGGAGTCATACCTATCATTTCGCGCATGATGATTTTCATTTTGGGGAATTTTCGACAATTTTTCGGAATACCAAAAACTGAAACTTCACCAGAAGCCAACGCAGATCACTGTTTTTAAACAGAAAATAATATTTCACAAACCCGACCAACCGCATAAGGTCATTTTCTGAAAACCGATACCAACGGATAGATATCGGCGCGTTCAGACGATAATTCGGCGGCAAATTTGGTAAATTTCGCCTATACGCCCCTTTCCATCCACAAACTTATCCACAGGATGGCCTTGCAAATTGCAATTCCCGAAGAACCAAAAGCTGACCGACAGTCGATATGACAAAAATGACTGGTCGTCTGACCGCTCCGTTGCTAATCAGGGGGAAAGGTTTATTCAGGAAAATTATAATGAGCACCGACACTTTATTATCTGGTCCGACCCTGCCTGCTGCATCTGGCACAACCAAAAACATTGTGGTCCTGCTGCATGGTTACGGGGCTGACGGAAATGACCTGATTGGTCTGGCGCCACATCTCGCACGTGCCCTGCCCGATACCAGCTTCTATTCCCCCAATGCACCCTACCCGTGCGAAATGTCGCCATTTGGCCGTCAATGGTTCAGTCTCGCCGAATATGATCCGGAATTTCTCCGCCGCACGCCAGAAACCATGTCCGGTGCCCTTGCTGCCATGGCCGAAGGTGCCGATAAAAGTGCATCCTTTGTCGACGGCTTTATTGATCACCTGATGAAAACCCATGGCCTGACCGAGGACAAGGTCGCACTTGTCGGGTTCTCGCAAGGGACCATGATGTCGCTTCAGACCGCCCCGCGCCGTGCCAAACAGCTTGCCGGTGTTGTCGGTTTCTCGGGCGCCCTTCTTGGCGATGCAGCCTTTGGCGCAGAACTGAAGTCACGCCCGCCGGTTCTTCTGGTTCACGGCACTGCCGATCCGGTCGTCCCGATCGAGGCATCTCGGATTGCAAAGACAACCCTTGCCGCAAACGGCATTGATGTTGCCCTTCATGAACGCCCGAACCTGCAACATGGCATTGACGAGGAAGGTCTCGGACTGGCGCTTGAATTCCTGCGCAAAAATCTGGGCTGATCACCCGCTTTCCAGACCGCACGCACTGCCTGCACAGACAAAACACCCGCCGGTTCCGGCGGGTGTTTTTTATTTCCCCGACCGCCAGAACATATTTGCATGCGATTAGCGGTCTGCGTGCGCCAGATCGCCCGAGCACAACAGAATAGAAACATTACAATCAGATATTAAACCAAGCGTTTCAAATAGTTGATGAAATTTAGCAAGGAACATGCCTATACTTTTTAACAGGCCGAACCACTCATTTAGACAAATAACAATGCTTTGGTATAGACACCTGTACCTTGGCTAGGACGGAACAGCAGGAAAACGGGTACAGAACATGCTCCAAAACATCCGGATTGGCAAAAAGGTCGCCAGCCTTTCAATATTATCCCTGATCGCGCTATTGGCGATTTCCGCCTTCGAGCTTGTCGCCCTGCGCGACGCTCTTCTGGAAGACCGCAAAGACAAGATTCAGGCCACGACAGCAATGCTGCTCAGTTCAGCAAAGGCATATCAGGCCCGCGTTGACAGCGGCGAGCTGAGTCAGGAAGACGCCCAGACCGCCTTCTATTTCGCAGCGGCTGCATCGAAATTTGATGAGGGCACCGGGTATTTCTTTGCCTATGACAGCAAGGGTATCTCGACAATGCATGGCGCGAATGCCGCCCTTGTCGGCACGGATATGAGCAAGGTTCAGGATCCGACAGGATCCTATATCATCCAGGACATGCTGAAAGTTGGCCAGCAACCCGGTGGCGGATTCTTTTCCTATTGGTGGCCAAAGCCCAACATGCCCAAGGAAGAATTGTTTGAAAAGCTGTCCTACGCAGCAACCCTGCCCTGGGGGCATATCATCGGCACCGGGATCTATATTGACGATGTCGATACCGCCTTCTGGGAACAGGCAATTCTGGTACTTGTTATGATTGCGATCATCCTCGCCATCATGAGCTTCGTATCCATTGCGATCGGCCGCAATATCACGGTTGGTTTGAAAAAGCTGTCTGCCCGCATGGCCCGGATTGCCAGTGGCGACCTGAGCGGCGAAATCGAAGGCCAGAATCGTGGTGACGAAGTTGGCGACATGGCGCGTACGGTGGTTTCCTTCCGGCAACAGGCCGTCGAAAACCTCGAACTGCAGGAACGTCAGAAACAACTTGAAATACAGGCTGACAAGCAACGCCGTCAGGACATCACCGACATGGCCGACAGTCTTGAACAGCGGGTCAAGGTTCTGATCAATGCCATTTCGGGTTCCATTACGGAAATGAAACTGGCCACCTCGACCATGGAAGAAGCCAGCAGCACCAACAGCCAGCTTTCAGCAGCTGTTGCTTCTGCCACGACCCAGACATCGACCAACGTGCAAACTGTTTCGGCCGCGACCGAGGAACTTACAGCTTCCTCTGATGAAATCGCCCATCAGATCGCCCAGTCCGCCGACATTGCCAATCAGGCCAATGATCAGGCCACCCGCACCAATCAGACCGTGACCGGACTTGCCGAAGCAGCCCAGAAAATCGGTGACGTTGCCCAGTTGATCGGCGACATTGCCGAACAGACCAACCTGCTCGCACTCAACGCCACCATCGAGGCCGCGCGTGCCGGTGATGCCGGCAAGGGCTTTGCCGTTGTCGCAAGCGAGGTCAAAAACCTTGCCAACCAGACTGCCAAGGCAACCGAGGAAATCAATCAGCAGATCCTGTCTGTTCAGAATGAAACCGGCGAAGCGGTCGAGGCGATCCGCCTGATCTCCGAAACCATCGCCCGCGTTGCCGATAGCTCGACCGCCATTGCTGCGGCGGTCGAAGAACAGCACGCTGCCATCGGTGAAATTTCACGCAACGTCCAGCAAGCGGCTGATGGCACCGCCGAGGTTTCACAGCGTATCGAAACAGTGAACCAGAATGCCGGTCGCGTGTCTTCGGGCACCACCCAGTTGGCCCATTCTGCGGAAAAACTGGTCGAAGAAGCCCAGTCACTTGATGAAGCGGTCGAACACTTCCTCGCCGATTTACGTAAGCGGGCAATCGACTGATATATAGGGACTTTTCATCACATCACAGGAGCCGCAAACACTGGTTTGCGGCTCCTTTTTCATGTGCATCCTTGATAAAATTTGCACAATGAATTGATCCCGGCATCCGGCGTTCCCATATCAAAATCAGCTCATATGAAATTCCACAATGCGAAATTGATTGTGTAATGCGGAGGATAATACTGGCATTACATCAATACATGATAATATTAAAATAATAATAAATAGACCTTGCTGCCAAATTCGTCGGAGGAAACAATGCTCGGCAACATAAAGATCGGTCTCAAGATCACCGCACTGTCTGTCATTGCCTTGCTGGCAGTTGTCGCCATTGCAGCCATACAGCTTCTTGAATTGCGCAACTCCCTGCTTGAGGACCGAAAGGAAAAAATTCGCGCGACGACCGAATATATCGTCACAATCGCCCAGCACTATCAGGACAAGGTAACGTCCGGTGTCTTAACCCAGCAAGAAGCCATCGCACAGTTCCACGAGATCGCCGGGTCCGGAAAATATGATGGCGATATTGGTTACTTCTTTGTCTTTGCCAAAGATGGCATGACGGAAATGCACGGTGCAAACCCTGCTTTGGTCGGCAAGAATTTGGGGACACTTCAGGATTCCGCAGGCAATTATTTCATCCGTGACCTGATCAAGGCCGGCGACAATCCCAAAGGTGGTTTCTCGTCCTACTACTGGCCAAAACCTGGCGAGGACAAGGACAAGACATTTGAAAAAATGTCCTATGCACATCCCCTGCCCTGGGGAACCATTATCGGTACCGGCATCTATATTGATGACGTCGATGCGGTATTCAGGGAACAGGCCATCTATGTCATCCTGATTGGCGGCATTATTCTGGCGATCATGGCAATTGCCGGTCTGCTCATCGGTCGTGACATTACAACCGGACTTCACAAACTGGCTTCGCGCATGCGCGTCATCTCTTCTGGCAATCTCGAAGGCCAGATCGAAGGACAACAACGCAAGGACGAAGTCGGTGAAATGGCCCGGACCGTGGTTTCGTTCCGCGAACAGGCCCGCGAAAATGTCAAACTTCAGGAAAACCAGCGCGCCATGGAACAAAAGGCCGATGCCGACCGGCGTCAGGCCCTGCTTGATATGGCAGACTCCCTCGATCAGCAGGTCAAAGGTCTGATCAGATCCATCTCGACCTCGATCAAGGACATGCAGGCGGCAACTGATGAAATGCGCGATGCCACCAACATGAACAGCGAACTTTCCAACGCGGTTGCGGCCGCCACCACCCAGACATCGACCAATGTCCAGACTGTCTCGGCCGCGACCGAGGAACTCACGGCATCTTCGGACGAAATCGCCCAGCAAATCGCCAACTCTGCCGACATTGCCAATCGTGCGAACGAAGAAGCTTCCAAAACCAATGAAACCGTCACCGGCCTGGCCGATGCCGCCCAGCGTATCGGCGATGTCGCCAAACTGATCGGTGACATTGCTGAACAAACCAACCTGCTGGCCCTGAATGCCACGATTGAGGCCGCGCGTGCCGGTGATGCTGGCAAGGGCTTTGCCGTCGTCGCAAGCGAGGTCAAAAACCTTGCCAACCAGACCGCCAAGGCAACTGAGGAAATCAACCAGCAGATCCTTGCCGTTCAAAATGAAACCAGCGAAGCGGTTAATGCCATCCGTCGCATTTCCGAAACCATTGCGTCGGTCGCGGACAGTTCAAGCGCGATTGCCGCTGCCGTAGAGGAACAGCACGCCGCAATCGGCGAGATCTCTCGCAACGTCCAGCAAGCTGCTGACGGTACACAGGAAGTCTCCGAGCGGATCGAAACCGTCAACCAGAATGCCGAAAAGGTGTCCTCTGGCACCACCCACCTTGCCGGTTCGGCACAGAAACTGGTCACCGAAGCTGTGGAACTTGATGAAGCGGTCGAAGCATTTCTCGAAAATCTGCGCAACAACGCCCGCATACCGGCCTAGCCTGAATGCCAAGCCGGCATTAAACTGTCTTTGCCGGCTTGGCTCACTACCGTTCCGAAACGAGCAGTGACAGGCTGCTCGTTCTGGTATGCGGATGGTGATTTGAAATGACGTCTGTTCTGGATCTTAAGCACATTTTCTTGCAACTGTCGGGCTGTCTGATGCTTGGCTCGGCGCTGCTTCTGGCCAATAGCTGTGATGCCAGTGCCGATGGAACCAGCCTTGCCCTGCATGGCATTGATACATCCCACCATAATGGCGACATCAACTGGCAACAGGTCCAAAATAGCGGCATTGCCTTTACCTTCGTCAAGGCAACTGACGGGCTGGATTATCTTGATCCGACCTTCACCGATCACTTTGCCGCAGCACGCAAGGCCGGACTTTTGCGCGGGGCCTATCATTTTTATGAAACCAATGATGACGGTGCTGCACAGGCGGCATGGTTCATCAAGAATGTGACGCTTGAACCTGGCGATCTTCCGCCCGTGGTTGATATCGAACGCATCAAGGCCCCGATCAAAGGTAACCTTCACCAGCAATTCGAAACCTTTCTCTCCTTGCTTGAACAGCATTACCATCGCCGCCCGATCATCTATACCGGACGTAAATTCTGGGAACACGCCATGAAGGAACATTTTCCGGGTAATCAGCTCTGGATTGCCGAATATGGTGTTGACCAACCCACCATTCCGGTCGAATGGGCCAGTTGGAGCTTCTGGCAATATACCGAGGAACTGACTGTTCCCGGAGTTCCCACCAAAGTTGATGGCACCTATTTTAATGGTGATTCCAGACGCCTTGGCGAAATCCTTATTCCCGTCCGGTAAGTTCGGATCCCTTAAAGACAAAGGGCGGAAAGTTATCTTCCGCCCCGTCCTCGACAATTCATATGACGCTGCTGATCAGCGTTATTTAGATGCCTTGATAGTAATGCTGATCGTCACATCATCGCCGACCTGACTGACATCGGCCCATTGACCCTGCCCGACACCAAAATCCGTCCGCTTGATGGTAACACCGCCCGTTGCTTCTGCTTCATTGCCATTGATCACCAGATCGAATGGCAGGGTCACTTCCCTGGTCACATCTCGGATCGTCAGATCGGCAACCGCCTGATAGGAACCCGGGGCAACTTCGGAAAACGACTTGGTGACAAATTTGGCCGTCGGCCATTCACCGGCATTAAACCAGTCAGCAGAAACAATCTGGCTATCGCGGTCGGCATTCTGGGTATTGACCGATGCAATATCAATCAGCACCTCGACCGACGATCCTGCAAGATCATCTGGCGAAAAGGCAATTGATGCACTGAAATCTTCAAACGCCCCATTGAATTCCGCGCCAAGCTGCGTGCCGGTAAAGGCAATCGCGCTGTCACCGCTCTCGACATTCCACTGATCAGCCGCCTGTGCAGGCGCGCTCAGTGCCAGCATTGATGCCACCAGACCCGCGGCAAGCGGGCGAAGGGATGTTTTGAAATTCATGCTCATCAGGAATTCTCCTTGGCTGTGTTGGATGCAGGGATATCCCCATCCTGATCACCCGACGCGGGCAACATCCGGCGCAATGTGGCGTCACGGTCAATAAAATGATGCTTGAGCGCTGCGGCAACATGTCCAAGCACCAGTACAACAATCGCCCAGGACAAAATGAAATGCGCAGTCCGCAGTGTCTCGAACAGGCCCTGATCCGGCGCCACCAGATTGGGCAGTGTAAACAGACCAAACACACTGACCGGGAAATTTGCTGCCGACGACATTATCCAGCCGGTCAGCGGCATGGCGATCATCACCGCATAAAGCCCGAGATGTCCAAGCTTGGCCGCCAGCCGCTCAATCGAATGTTTGCCAAGGGCGGCCGGGGTTGGTTCATACAACCGCCACAGAATGCGCAGAACCGCAAGCATCAGAACCGTCACCCCAAGCGACTTGTGGCGCGACATCCATTCAAGTTTGGCCATGCCCAGCGGCAGGAAATCCATATACCAGCCAACAGCAAACACACTGATAAACAGGGCTGCCATCACCCAGTGCAAGCTTTTGGTGATACTGCCGAATCCGGTATTGTCACTACGCAGCGCCATATCGCACACCTTCCACGCAAAAGAAGAAAATGGCGGGCTTGCTGAAACGCAGGACCCGCCATATTCAGGAAACCTGTGGCTTATTTCTGCTTCAGGAATTCCGAAGAGATCTGCAACTTGACGTCATCGCCAACGCCCGGAACCAGGAAATTCATGCCATATTCCGAACGGGTCACGGTACCGGTTGCACCGAAACCAAGAACATGGTCGCCGGTCATCGGGTGATCGCCTTCACCGGTCAGCTTGACATCAAGAACCAGCGGCTTGGTTTCACCCAGAAGGGTCAGATCGCCGGTGATTTTCGCCCCATTCTCACCAACCAGTTCAACTGCGGTGCTTTTGAAGGTCGCGGTCGGGAATTTTTCAACATTCAGGAAGTCAGCCGTTTTCATGTGCGCGTTCAGCGCATCGACACCGCTATCAACCTGATTGAGATCAATCGAAATTTCAGCAGACGACGCTGCCGGATTTTCGCGATCAAGGGTCAGTTCACCCGTTACACCGGCAAAACGGCCCTGGAAATCGGAAAAACCAAGATGGTTTACAATAAAGATCACGCTGGTATGCGTCGGATCGAGTTTATAGCTCTCGGCTGCCTGCGCTGCAAAAGATGCCCCCGAAAGACCTGCGGCAACCGCCATTACCAGACCGGCTTTTTTCATCACTTTAAACATTGTCTATTCCCTCATGTTCGACTTACGACCAGTCATGCTGCATCGCAATTTGTGATCCGAGAATGACAGCCCCCACACCTGCTCTCAAGCCGGTGCTGCGGCAACATATATTTTCCATTGCGGAAACAATAATTGGCAACATCGCCCTATTTAGGACAATATCCGAACAGTTAAATATAACGTGACAAGGAAATAATTCCGCCATAAACGGCAGAAAACCGGGACATATGGCCTGACCACAGCCGCAAACCGGTTTCAGAATTTTCTGTGAGTTGAAGGCAATGGCCCGGATCGTTGGCCCGGATCGGTGAACGATCCCGATAGCGGCACCCGACAGGCTGTTACGGGTCTTCCGGTGCCGGTTTGCCCTGCGGCGCAGTCGGTGTGGTTTCCTTGGCATCTGCCGGATCAAGGCAGTCCTTCAACCAGACATCATAGACCGGATGTTCAAGGCCCGACAGCCCGGGGCTTGATGCAAACATCCAGCCCGAAAACAGCTGTTCACGGGTCGCCTGACCATCGTCACGCACATCTGCGATTTCAAGGAAACTCGCACTTTCCGGGCGCTCTTCCGGCGGGGTGCGATAGCAGGCATCAACCCGGATCGAAAGCGTACCGAACGAGGCAACCTGCCCGACCGGCACTTCAAAGGTCGAAATGCGGGCCGTAATTTTATCAAGCCCCTGAAGCTGGGCTACCGGTGCAGGACGATAATCAAGGGCGGCATAGGCCGTACCGATCATTGCACATGTCGAACAGATCGCGGCAATCGCAAAAGATCGTTTCATCTTGGAATTCAGTCCTGTTTGTCACTTGTATCATAGGGATTGTGCAGCTCGGCCACGAGATCACGCATCACCTTGCGAAACTGTTCCTCGTCGCAGCCCATCAGAAGCGCATCTTCAAGCGCATCCTGCATCATTTCGCGCAGTTCGCCGAAATTGTCGTTCAAAACCTTGATCTTTTCCACGCAAGATAGCGGCGAACCATCGGTCGCCTGCCATGTCGGGAAATGTTCCATCTGTTCGGTTTTCTTCATCGACCGCTCCGACTTGTCCTTGCAGGGCTTCTCTTCCTGCCTGCGCTGCATATGTTCACCGCAAAAACCGGCAAAATCATGACCGTCTGTTGCCCCCCGAACCGGTTATCCGCAACGGGCATCATGCCACGATATAGTATCCGAACCTGTTAATCGCTGCTGTTGGTCGAAGAATAAATGACCTGACCAATCAGGTCCTCAAGATTGACCGAGCCTTGCGTGTATTCAATTTCACCACCGGCCTGGATCATGTCGATATCGCCCCCCGGTTCAAGGGCAACAAACTTGCCGCCCAGCAACCCGTCTGACGCAATCTTGGCCGAACTGTCCATCGGCAAGGACAAATCCGAGCGCAGCGACATTTTGACAACCGCCATATAGGTATCAGGATCAAGTTCCTGTGCCGTCACGCTGCCGACCGTGACTCCGGAGATACGGACATCATTGCCGACAACCAGACCGTCAATGCGGTTAAAGCTGGCTTTGATCTCATATCCCTCAACCGTATTGATGCCTGCACGGCTGTATGAATAGGCCGCAAATCCAACCGCGACGGCAATCACCGCAGCACCAGCAAGGGTTTCAATCAGTCTGTTGCTCATGGACCTTATCCGATCTGTATCTCATTGACTGGCATATTGTCTTGCACAGCGCCAAAACACAACCGCCCAAAACACAACCACTTAATACAATCACGTAAATACAAACGGGCGCGAGTTACCCCGCGCCCGCTGAAATTTTCAATTCTTCCGGCAGATCAGCCTTCCGGCGACCATGCCTGATAGTCACCGGTCGCTTTCGCGCGCTTGCCACCATTATATTCATGGCCCTGCGGACGATATGCATGCTTGGTCCCGGTCAGGTTCGGCAGATGCTCTTTCTGCCACTCGTAACGGTCTTCGGCTTTTTCAGAAAGCGGCGCATCAACGGTGTAATGCAGCCAGGCATGCCATTCAGCCGGAACTTTCGATCCCTCGACCACACCTTTGTAAACGACCCAACGTTTGGTGCGACGGCCCTTGGCCGGAGTCTTTTCGGTGTAATAGACATTGCCGAAACGGTCTTCGCCAACGCGCTTGCCAAACAGCGCAGTAAAAATACGGGTGCCGACGGTGGCCATGTTGGGTCTCTCTCCAGATCTGGTTTGTCCGCCCGAACTGACAAGGCGGAACAGGGAACATGCGGTCTGCCCCCTGTCGAACAAGAGACTTATATGTCGTGATGTTGTTTGAAAGTCAATGTTTCAAGGACATTGACCGGCGCGATATCACAACATTTGGTCACACGGCACATCAGGTGCACAAATCGCCTCACCCCAAACGGGAACTGAAACCCTGTCACAATGATATTTACCGCTTCAAAACAACCCACAACTGCTTGTAGTGCGACGACTCTTTGATCTGCGTATATCTGGGGCGTCTATCCACCCGGTTATCCACAATCACACACATATATGTAGTATGTGCCATCGCTTGATATGCTTTGTTTTGCGCGCATGCTGAAATCAATACTTTCATATAAATATCAAACTGTTATCATGACGACATGTGCTAACAAGGCCAATGAAACAGCACATTTTCAGCTTCATGCTGGAAATGGAACGCAAACAGCGGTAGCTTTGGTCTGTGTTGTGGGGAACCAACCGTCCCGACACTACATCTAGTCCGAGTCTTATGACCGGCATACAATCTCGCGGGGACAGAAACCGCAGTTTTCCGGGCCTCCCGGCCTGATTCAGAGATTGTTAACGAGAATCCCGTCAGCATCGAATCAGCAAGACAGCAACCGACCCACTACATGTTGTGGTAAAAATTGATGTCAACCACAAAGATTAGTGGACTGTGGCGAAATTTTGCCATTATAGTCTTTCCCACGGACCGGATGGTTCCAAGGGGGGACCACACCACCGACTTCAAATAGATGCGACGCGCCAAAAAAGCCGGAAAATAACGGCCCTTGGGGCAGCGCAATAGCGATGAGCAAACTATATAGAATCAGGCGATGTTGGCGCATTACCAGATAGCGCCCCCTTACGTCTGATCAGAACCGGAGCAGACCATGCGGATTACCAGAAAGTTCACTCAGGACGGTGTCAGCCCGTACGCCGACATCGAATTTCGTAAGTCATCTTCTGTCATCAAAAACCCGGATGGTTCCGTTGTTTTTGCGATGAATGACATCGACATGCCCGCTTCCTGGTCACAGGTGGCGAGTGACGTTCTGGCTCAGAAATACTTCCGCAAGGCCGGTGTTCCGGTTGCGCTCAAACCGGTCAAGGAAAAGGACGTCCCGTCCTGGCTGTGGCGTCAGACCGCTGACACCGCCAAACTTGACAAGATGCCTGCTGAAAAACGCTACACCAGCGAAACCAGCGCGACCCAGGTCTTTGACCGTCTCGCAGGTACCTGGACCTATTGGGGCTGGAAAGGCGGCTATTTTGACGCCGAATCTGATGCGCAGGCTTTCTTTGATGAAATGCGCTATCAGCTTTCCCACCAGATGGGCGCGCCGAACTCTCCGCAGTGGTTCAACACCGGTCTGCATTGGGCTTATGGCATTGATGGCCCGGCACAGGGTCACTCCTATGTTGATTTCAAAACCGGCGAACTGACCAAATCGGCAAGCGCATATGAACACCCGCAGCCGCATGCCTGCTTCATTCAGTCCGTTGCTGACGATCTGGTCAACGAAGGCGGCATCATGGATCTCTGGACCCGTGAAGCCCGTCTGTTCAAATTCGGCTCCGGTACCGGTTCGAACTTCTCCAACGTTCGTGGCGGCGGCGAGACCCTTTCGGGTGGCGGTCGTTCCTCGGGCCTGATGAGCTTCCTGAAAATCGGTGACCGCGCAGCTGGCGCCATCAAGTCGGGTGGCACCACCCGTCGTGCGGCGAAAATGGTCGTGGTTGATATCGATCACCCGGACATCGAAGAATATATTGATTGGAAAGTTGTCGAAGAGCAGAAAGTTGCTGCCCTTGTTGCCGGTTCCAAACTTGCTGAAAAACACCTGACTGCTGTTCTTGCAGCCTGCACCAACTGGGACGGTGCGGCGGATTCCGAAGACCGCTTCGTTCCGCGCCAGAACCCGCAGCTCAAAGAAGCTGTTCTGGCTGCACGCGCCGTGATGATCCCGGATTCCTATATCAACAAGATCATCGAGTTCGCGCGTCAGGGCTTCACCGAAATCAGCTTCAAGACCTATGACACCGACTGGGATTCCGAGGCATATCTGACCGTATCGGGTCAGAACTCGAACAACTCTGTTCGTGTATCGAATGACTTCCTGCAGGCAGTTCTCGACAATTCCGACTGGAACCTGACCCGCCGTACCGATGGCAAGATTTCCAAGACCGTTAATGCACGTGATCTTTGGGACAAGGTTGGTGAAGCAGCCTGGGCTTGTGCCGATCCGGGCATCCAGTACGACACTACGATTAACGAATGGCACACCTGCCCGAATTCGGGTCGCATCAATGCGTCCAACCCGTGCTCGGAATATATGTTCCTTGATGACACCGCATGTAACCTTGCATCGCTCAACCTGATGAACTTCCGTTCTGACGATGGCGGCGTGGACATCGCGGCTTACGAACATGCCGTTCGTCTGTGGACTGTGGTTCTTGAAATCTCGGTTCTGATGGCACAGTTCCCGTCTGACCGTATCGCAGAACTCTCCTATCGTTACCGTACCCTTGGCCTTGGCTATGCCAACATTGGCGGCCTGCTGATGAGCATGGGTATCTCGTACGACAGCGACGAAGGCCGTGCGATTGGCGCGTCCCTGACCGCGATCATGTGTGGCGTATCCTATGCGACCTCGGCCGAAATGGCTGGCGAACAGGGTCCGTTCCCGGGTTATGCCGATAACGCCGATGAAATGCTGCGTGTCATGCGCAACCATCGTCGTGCGGCTTACGGCGAACAGGAAGGCTACGAAGGTCTTTCGATCAATCCGGTTCCGCTGGTTGCTGCTGACAGCCCCTATGCCGATC
Source organism: Thalassospira sp. CH_XMU1448-2 (assembly GCF_037027285.1). Classification (NCBI taxonomy): domain Bacteria; kingdom Pseudomonadati; phylum Pseudomonadota; class Alphaproteobacteria; order Rhodospirillales; family Thalassospiraceae; genus Thalassospira; species Thalassospira sp. CH_XMU1448-2. The sequence continues at coordinate 314,135 of NZ_JAYMEA010000002.1, read as the reverse complement.
TTCCGGTAGCAGCGCGTGCTGCTTGGGACAAGGCACTGGAACTTGGCGAAAAGCACGGTTACCGCAACGCCCAGACCACTGTTATTGCCCCGACCGGCACCATCGGTCTGGTCATGGATTGCGACACCACCGGTATCGAGCCTGACTTCGCACTCGTGAAGTTCAAAAAGCTTGCTGGCGGCGGTTACTTCAAAATCATCAACCGTACCGTTCCGGTTGCGCTTGCAACGCTCGGCTATACCGAAAACCAGATCCGCGACATTGAAAAATACGCGGTTGGTCATGGCACCCTGGTTGGTTCGCCGGCGATCTCGCATGACGATCTGCGCGCCAAAGGTTTCGATGACGACGCAATTGCCAAGGTCGAAGGCGCGCTTAAAAACGCATTCGACGTCAAATTCGTCTTCAACAAATACACCTTTGGTGATGATTTCTGCATCAACACCCTTGGCCTCGATGCCAAAGCCATCAATTCGATGGACTTTGACATGCTCGCAGCCCTTGGGTTCGACAAGAAACAGATCGAAGCAGCAAACACCTATGTTTGCGGTTCGATGACCCTTGAAGGTGCACCGCATCTGCGTGACGAAGACCTTCCGGTCTTTGATTGTGCAAATCCGTGCGGCCGTATCGGCAAGCGTTACCTGTCGGCAGAAAGCCACATCCGCATGATGGCAGCGGCCCAGCCGTTCATCTCGGGTGCGATTTCCAAAACCATCAACATGCCGAGCAGCGCCAACATTCAGGATTGCAAGGACGCCTACATGCTGTCCTGGCGTCTGGGTCTTAAGGCAAACGCCCTGTACCGTGATGGTTCGAAACTCAGCCAGCCGCTCAACTCTGCTCTGGTTGAAGAAGACGATTACGCAGATCAGCCGACTGCCGCCAAGGCAACCGCTGCTTCTGAACAGATCGTCGAGAAAATCATCGAACGCGTCATCCGTGGCGACCGTCGTTCGCTTCCGGGTCGCCGCAAGGGTTACACCCAGAAGGCCACCGTTGGCGGTCACAAGGTTTACCTGCGCACTGGTGAATATGAAGACGGCAAGCTTGGCGAAATCTTCATCGACATGCACAAGGAAGGCGCTGCTTTCCGCTCGTTGATGAACAACTTCGCCATCGCAGTTTCCATCGGCCTTCAGTATGGCGTGCCGCTGGAAGAATATGTCGAAGCCTTCACCTTCACCCGGTTCGAGCCGTCAGGCATGGTTTCGGGCAACGATGCGATCAAGATGGCAACCTCCATCCTTGATTACATGTTCCGCGAACTGGCCATCTCCTATCTTGGCCGTAACGACCTTGCCCATGTTCAGCCGTCCGACATCCTTCCCGATGCGGTTGGCGAAGGTGTCGCCGAAGGCGATCTTGGTGAAGAAGGCAAAAGAACCGGCGATCAGGCGATCGAAACCATCCGCAAGGTGGCATCAAGCGGCTTCGTGCGTCGCAACCTCTATGTGGTTGACGGCGGTGCCCAGACCGAAGAACGCGTGATCGAGGTAAAGTCCACCGGTACGGACGGTCATGGCCATAATCACAGCCATGAAACCACCACAAGTGCTGTGACCACCGCTGCACCGTCAGCACCGCAGAACAATGCGATCCTGACCGCCAGCGAAGAAGTCATCGCCAAAACCGATGCCAAAATGGACAAGATCCGCGAAGCCCGCATGAAGGGTTACGAAGGCGACGGTTGCCCCGATTGCGGTAACTTCACCCTGGTCCGTAACGGCACCTGCCTGAAATGCGACTCTTGTGGCGCGACCACCGGTTGCTCCTAAGGCAGCGCCAGTTAAAGTTGAATACCCGGGACACTATACTAGTATATAGTTTCAATTAATGTAATAATGGCTCCAGTCAAGACTGGGGCCATTATTATTTGGAGCATTTATGAAGGTACTTGGGGTCGAGTTCGCTGGAAAAGAGATGCGTTACATTTTAACTCATCAAAATGATGATGAAATAACTTGGGACGAGATTTATGAGAAACTTTCTTTGTCTGAAACGAGATCTCACGAACATTTGCGCACATTCAACACCGCAGTTGGAACTCTCCTTGCCGAAATCGAACCAGATCTAATAGGCATCAAAAAGTTTCAGGAGAATGGCTCTATGAGTTCTGGCGGTGCAGCCATTAAGATGGAAGCAATTCTCCTACTGAATGCAACCTGCGAAGTTAAATTCATCTCAAGTCAAAAGATAAAGAAGTGCTCAGTAAATGATCCACCGAAGAAGTACATCGCCAATGCTCTCAAGGCTGCAATACTTGCTGGCGAGCAGTAAGATATGGAAATGTTGACCGACCTTCCTGAGGAACTAAAACAATACGTTTTAGACGAGATTTCTCAACACTATGAGATTATGGACCGCCACTACGGTGGCCAGAATGGTTACCTAATATTTGCCAAAAACAGAACTACTGGCAGAGAGTATGCTATTAAATTCTACTCCGGTGAACCAGGCGATGGCCAACACGATGAGCCTTCCCTCCTCGCCAAAGTTGAGTCGAAGTCCATACTACCAATTTTTGATGCCCGACAGGTCGACGACGATTGGGCATATTTTATTACGCCTAGACGATTTGAAGGAAACCTTGACGAAGTAATCGCTACAGGTGTTTCTCCACGCGAAGCAATTCGTTTAACTCAAGACATTTTGCAAGGCCTTGGTGTAATACATCAGAACTCAATGGTTCACCGTGACCTCAAACCAGCAAACATCGTAATTCATGAATCTGTGCCACAGATTGCAGATTTTGGAAGCCTTAAGTTAGTCAATTCCGATGACGAAAAAGTAACCGCATCCAAGCACTCTGTTCTGTATCGACCTCCAGAATCCTTCGATACAAATGAATACGACAAAAAAGGCGATATCTATCAAGTTGGTTGCATATTGTATCAACTATGTGGCGGATATTTTCCTTACGACGCTATAGAGCACTTCAACTCTAAAGATATATCTAAATACAAGAAGATCACTGACGCATGTGATCAAAGCTTATTTCAAGATCAAGTGATACAACGCAGGGCTCAAAGTGGAAAACTAATTGACCTTAACAGCTTACCACCATGGATCCCCAAACAGTTGAAAACTGTTATTCGGCAAATGACAAATGCTAACCCTGAAAAACGGTTCCATGGAGTTTCCGCGGCAACAGTTGCGCTTACTAAGGCCTTTGCATCTACAAATGATTTCAGCATGACAACTGACGGCTTGAAGCTTCGCCTTAGTGACCGGTCTGTTCTGTTCCAAGAGGTAGATAAAGATCGATTTGTAGCTCTACAGGATAAAGGCTCTGGTTTTAGACGAATTCCGGGAACAGAAGAACAGCCACTCGAGGTGTTGCTGATACCCTACTTATGAATTTCCAGAGAGTTCAAATGGAGAATACCGCACTCATCGTCCTTGATGTGCAAAAGGCGATGGATGATCCGCGCTGGAATGCCAAAAACAATCCCGGTTATGCCGATGTGATTGCCAAACTGCTGGCGGCCTTTCGGGCGGCAAAGCTTCCGATCATTCATATCCGCCACGAAGAAGCCAATCCGGCCTCAAGCTTCTATGTCAACGGTCCCGGACAACCGTTCAAGGATGAAGTCAAACCACACGATGGCGAAACCATCATCACCAAGTCTGTTAATTGCGCCTTTATCGGAACTGATTTGGAAAAACATCTGCGCGACCGCGGCATTACGCGCCTGATCTTTACCGGTGTGGTCATTCATAACTCGATGGATGTCTCGATCCGTGCCGCCCACTGCCTTGGCTTTGAATGCCATTTACCGCTCGATGCCACCACCGCGATTGATGTCACGGATGCCAACGGCAAACGGTTCGATGCCCAAACCGTGTTTGATCTTTATGCCGCCGTGCTGGCTTCGGAATATTGCAGCCTGACCCAAAGCACCGATGTGATTGCCAACCTGTCCGCATAACGATATGCGGCCCACAAACCGGCCCTCCTATCCACATTTGCGCAATATCTATCCACTTAGTGTCAAAAATCGACATCATCCTCCCTTTAAGAATAGCCCTTCCCATGCACCACCCCTAAAGCTCTTGCAACGGGACCGATCCGTCGGCACCGATCAAAAAGGACATGGGCATGGCGAACAATGCATAAGAACAGAATCACCTTCAAACCGGGACGATCTGATCGTTCGCCACTCAACGCGTGCAAATCTTTCTTTAAAAAAGGGCTTTATGCGCTGGCCCTGACCGGACTATCCCTGCCCTTTGCCAACAGCGCTTTCGCCCTGAGCACGGGGTGTACTGTTTGGAACACTTCAACCACCAGCAACGGCGTAGTGGCCAGCAACCAAGCGTTTGGCGCTTGGGAGGTGGCCAAGGTCACCTTCAAACACAACGACGCAGGCGGTGCATCGCCAGTTAACTATACCTATACCTATACGGATAATGTAAACGCCGCCAATTCCCGCGCCGCCACGGCGGGCAGCATTAGCCTCGGCGAAACAGTCACCCTCACCATTCAGATTCCGGGCGATACAACAAACGGCAGGCTTTTCATGTCTGGCCCCGGTGCGGAGTACAACATAACGGTAAGCTGCGTTGCCGGAACAGAACCGGTCGCGGAAGAAGAGGAGGCTGAAAAAATAAAATCCTCCGCAAGCACGTCATCCGCTGTTATCGGTGCTGTCTCGCGATCCCAAACCACGGTTGTTCAACAAAATATCGCATCGCGCGTCTCATCGGTAATCAGTATTGCCAACACTTCCAATACGGACAATGTGGCGGGCCTTACCACCTCTGTGCGCGAAACAACCGTCCCCCATCGTGCCAGCCTGATCGACACCACCGCTGGTCATGATGATCGCAACAACAACGGCAACAGCATCACCGACCGCAATGATGCGCTGCGTCGCATGGCGATGATGGGCAGTTTTGACAGTTCCACCGGTCAGGGCATGCAAATGCTGGGCCTTGGCCCGACCGATCAAGGCGATGTGGGCGGCGCCAGCGGCATTGATGGCCGTGCGGCCTTTGCCACCACCACGCCCTTTACCGTGTGGGGGCATGGCTCCTTTACCTCGGTTGATAGTGACTATGTCAATGGCGGTACGGACAACCGCTATGACGGCGATGTCTGGGGCTATAATGTCGGGCTCGATTACAAATTCGCCGATGCGCTGATTGCGGGCCTGTCGCTGGGCTATAACGATACCGACCTGACCACCGCCTTTAACAGTGGCAGCTATCAGGAAACCGGCTGGGTCGCATCGCCCTATGTTATTTATCGCCCGATGGCCAATCTCAACATCGTCGCCGAGGCCGGATATGGCATGGGTGATATTGATGTCACCCGCGACAACAATACGGTGTCGGGAAATACAGACTCAGACATGTGGTATGCCGCGATGACCACATCCTATCGGATTCAGCCATATGACACCCTACCGGTGTCCCTGACCCCTTCCGTGGCCTTTATGGCCGCCCGTAAAACCGTCGATGGCTATACCGAAAGTGACGGCACAAACAATGCCACCACCCGGTCGAACACCCGGCAGATCAAACCGGCGATCGAGGCCGCCTATGATTTCGCGCCCACTCAAAGCCTGACCATAACGCCATTCCTTGAAACCGGCCTGATCTATGATTTCACCGATGAAATCAACAATGACAAAACCGCGTTCAATATTGGTGGCGGTGTGCGACTGTCTGACCGCAATACGGGGCTCAATGCCGCCCTTGAAGGCGACTATCTTGCCGGGCGCGCTGATTACACCGAGTACACCATCGGGGGCACGGTGACCTATGGCTTTGCCCTGCTCGATCAGGATGGACGCCAAATCGGGATTGTCACACCGTTCTTTACCAGCAAGCTCAATGAATATGGCAATCAGCGCGTCCGTACCGGCCTTGGCTTTGATGCCGGACGCCTGACCAGTGAACTCGCATTCAGCCACATGATGTCGGTGGCCAATGACGATGACAACAGTGATACCAGTGCGGTTGAAGTTACCATGTCAGTGCCTTTCTGATCGCAGTCTCCGGGAATAGGATAGATCACCGGCTTCAGACTTCTGATCTTTACCGGTCTGGTGATCCATACCCTGATGGATCACCATCCGCGGGGCCGAACATTCCCGGTACAGGCTGACATGTGTCTGATCTCCATGCCGCTACTCTTGCATCGGAATATTGCCATCTGACGGACAGCAAAGCCGTCATTTACACCCTGACAATGTTTCCGATTGACCGACAAAACAAGTCAATATCAACACACTGTTGACCAAACGTGACTAGTCAACCGTTCGACCAGAGCGCATATTCACCTCAGATGATTTCATGATCGAGGTAGTTTCATGACCGAGATGTCACATAATTCCGGAAGCACTGCCAAAAGCCTTGCGCCGATATTTATCTCTCACGGCTCGCCGATGCTGGTTGCCCGTCAAAGCACGCCCGCCTTTGATTTCTTTGTTGGCCAGCTTGGCCCTCAGACCGACGGGGTCCGTGCCATTCTGATGGTTTCGGCACACTGGCAAACAGCTGAACCGACCATCTCGACCTCCGCCCGTCAGGAAACCATTCATGACTTTTACGGTTTCCCGCAACCGCTTTATCAGTTGCATTACGACGTTGCCGGCGACCCGGCACTGGCACAGCAAATCGCCGATCAGATCGGCCTCGCGACGGATCGCACCCGCGGCCTTGATCACGGTGCATGGATGCCAATGATCCTTGCCCGCCCCGATGCCGATATCCCGGTATTTCAGCTTTCCATGCTCGGCCATGGCGGTCCCAAGGAGCATTACGAGCTGGGGCAGAAACTGCGCGGGTTGCGTGACCTTGGTGTTCTTGTCGTCGCAAGTGGTGCCATGACCCATAACCTTCGCGTCCTTGATCGGAACGAAGGTGCGATTGATCCCTGGGCGGTTGAATTCACCAACTGGATGATTGAGCGGGTCAGGGCTCGCGATATCGACGCCCTTCTCAATTATCGCAGCCTCGCACCGCATGCCGTCATGGCCCATCCCGAGGATGATCACCTGATGCCGCTTTATGTAGCGCTGGGTGCCGCATCCGATGACTTCGAACCCGATCTTCTGCATGACAGTTACGAGTTCGGCAATCTCGCCATGACCGCATTGCGTTTTTATGATCAGGGCGAAGCCAGGATCGCGGCCTAACCCGCTGGCGTAAATTCAACAGAATCAAAAAGGCCGGAAGAACTCATCTCCCGGCCTTTTGTCTAGAACATCATGCGAATGCCCGTGACCACATAGGTGGCCTCGTAATCCTCGCCGTCATGTTTGGCGAAATCGGCGGTATCCCCGAACTTCCGTTCATAGGCAACCCCCACATAGGGCACAACCGCACGATCAATCAGATCGTAGCTCAGTCGCAAGCCGAACTCGGCACTTGAAATACCCTTGCCGACTTCGATTTCACGATCTTCCGAGAACGCCGCATTGATTTCGAACGATGGCGTCAGGATCAACCGGTTGGTCAGAAGCCCTTCATATTCGACATCAAGCCGCGCAGAACCATCGCCCGTCTCGCTGACGAAAAGATCGGCATCGACTTCAAACCATTGCGGCGCAAGCCCGACGACACCAACCGTGCCGTACCAGCGATCCGCGCCCTCGGGGGTGTCAATCCGCACACCGCCCTTGGCATCGAAAAAGTCACTGATCGGGGTTTGCAGGACAAACCGGTTTTCCAGCTTCTCGTAGTTATCCGCATCAAGGTCACGTTCGCCCTCTCCCTGCCAGCGCAGTTTCAGTTCGTCCGTGCCGACAAAGGCGTCCGTATCCCAGACAAGGCGTTTTTCGCTTTCGTCACCGACGCGGTATTCAAACTGTTCGGCCTGAAACCCGTAATAAATCCGGGCGTCCATCGCCATACCGGCACTCGAAAACGAACCCAGCGCCAGTGCGACACCGCCGCCAATCATCAGATCAAATCTTTTCATGATGGATCAATTCCCGTTCTCAAGTTTGGCGACCGTTGGTCCGCCTTCGACAATGACCTTGCGGAACATCCCGGTCGCCATGTGATAGCTCAGATGGCAATGGAATGCCCATTCACCGGGCTCATCGACTTCGGTTTCCGAATAGACCGTGGTGCCGGGATTGATGCTGATCGTGTGTTTGACCGGGTTCCACTTGCCCTGCCCGGTATCAAGGATCGACCACATGCCATGCAGATGCATCGGATGGGTCATCATGGTTTCATTGACAAACTTGAACCGTACCCGTTCACCGTATTTCAGGCGGATCGGTTCGGCATCCTCGTATTTCACGCCATTGATCGACCAGCTATAGCGTTCCATATTCCCGGTCAGGCGCAATTCGATCTCGCGGGTGGCCGGACGTTCGGCATAAAGCGGCTTCTGTGCTTTCAGATCTGCGTATGACAGGAACTTTCCGCCATTCGCCGCTTCGGGGATCAGGCCACTGCCCGCCGCATAAAACGGGTCAGCCTTGTCAGCCATACCCATCATCGAATGATCCATTCCGGCCATGTTCGAATGGTCCATCCCCGGCATGGTATCCTGTGCGTTGCTATCCATTTCCTCCGTTGCCGCCGTCGCCATTGCACCATGATCCATTCCGGCCATGTCACCGTGGCTCATGCCCATATCAGCCATGGTCAGAAGCGGTGCCTCGGTTCTGAGTTCCGGCATTTCGGCGCGCATGCCTTCCCGCGGGGCCAGCGTGGCAAAGGCAAATCCCGACCGCCCCATGGACTCGGCCATGATCGGATAGGCCTTTTCTTCCTTGGGCTGAACAATCACGTCATAGGTTTCGGCAACCGAAATACGGAACTCGTCAACCTTGACCGGCTGCACATTATTGCCGTCGGCCTGCACCACCGTCATCTCAAGCCCCGGTATCCGCACATCGAAATAGGTCATGGCCGACGCATTGATAAACCGAAGCCGCACCCGTTCATCGGGCTTGAACAAGCCGGTCCAGTTCTGATCGGGCGACATGCCATTGATCAGGCCAACAAAGCCCTGCACATCCTCGATATCGGTTGGCATCATCCGCATCGAACCCCAGTCGCCGCGTTCCGAAAGCGTCGCGCCCAGACCGTTTTTCGACACATCACCGATAAAATCGGCAAGGGTACGCTGATTGCGGTTGTAATAGTCCGGCATCATTTTCAGGTTACGCAGAATGCGGTCACCCGAATGCGGATGCTTGTCTTTCAGAACCACCACATATTCGCGGTCAAACTTGAACGGTTCGCGCTTTTGCGGCTCGATAATGATCGAACCATAGGCCCCGTCGGGCTCCTGAAAACCGGAATGGCTATGGAACCAGTAGGTGCCGCTTTGTTTGACCGGAATGCGATAGGTAAATGTCTCGCCCGGTTCAATTCCGGGGAAACTGATGCCCGGCACCCCGTCCATCTGATAGGGCAGGATCAAGCCATGCCAATGGATCGATGTTGCCTCATCAAGATTGTTGGTGACCTTGATCACCGCTTCTTCGCCTTCCTTGAACCGCAAGGTCGGACCGGGGGATGACCCGTTATAGCCAATCCCCGTTGTTTTCATCTCGCCGGTATCAATCGTGACGTAATCGACCGACAGGTCATAGCTCGCAGCCTGACTGCCCGAGGACAGGACAAGTGCTGCCAACGTGCCCCAAAGGGCACCTTTGACATAGTGATTTTTCATTTCTTGAATTCCCAAAAACTCGGAAACGCCAGAGGCAGCGGGATTTTCCCCGGCCCCTGGCATCGCAAACCGGTTGGCCTATGACTGCAGACGGACCTTGCCCATCATGCCGCTTTCATAGTGGCCCGGCACATTGCAGGCGAACTCAAGCTCGGTATCGTTCGGAAATGTCCAGATGATCTCGGCCGTTTTTCCGGGTTCAAGAAGCACACTGTTGGGATCGTTATGCTCCATGGTCATGCCGTTCCCCATGTCCATTTTCATCATGTCCATGTGGATTTTGTCGGCATCAAGCGCACCATGCTCCATCATCATCATCATTTCTTTCTGATGGCTGGCATGCATGGCCGCAGTACCGATATTGAATTCATGAACGAATTCACCCTTGTTCACGATCTCGAACCGCACGGTTTCACCGGCGCGCACCTCGATGGTTTCCATATCAAAGAAATTGTCTTCCATCGTAACCTGGATGGTCCGGGTTACATCGGCTACCTTGCCCGGCGCACCGATATTGGTGGTCTGCGCACCATGACCGGGGCTGGCAAAACTCGCCACCGGTACACTCATCAGGGACCCGATAATCGCGGTTGAAAGAACAATACGGGCAAGGAAAGTCGATTTAGAGTTGGGCATATCATGCTCCTGAAAATAATCATCGAACTGATAGCCGCCGTTGCACAAACACATGCGCAAGTTTTGCTGTTTCACCCTGAACGGATCAAACAAACGACGGCATTTATCAAAAAGAAGGGATTATTTTCAGGCGCGGGGCGGTTTGTAGCTGCCATCCGCCTCGGCGGAAACAACGGTCCGTTCCCTGACCCAGAAGGTCACAGTCGAAACCACCGGCATGAACAATGCCTTGCTGATCTGTTCATCGACATAGGGGCCACAAACCGTCATGCCGCAAATATCGGCATGCGATCCGTGGGGATCGAATGAAGCCGGTTGCGCGGCATCGACCATCACGGCGTGATGCGCTTGACCCGCATGGCCGGATGCTGCCTGCACTGTATCATGCCCCGACAGCAGAACTGTCAGACTGATCAGGATCACAAGCATGCAGGAAACGAAACGCAACAGATTTATTCCAGTTTAAAGTTAACGGCCAAATCGTTATGCGCACACCGCGATTTGGTCAAGTGGCAATATTGTGGCACGCCATAACACATTGTAAAATTGTGATTTTAACCGAATTTCTGCACATCAGATTTACCGGCCTTGTCATCGCATCACCGGCCTTTTACGATCAGGCCGCCCCATCATCACCGGACAAAATGCCATGCTGCGTCAGGAACAAGTCACCTTCGAAGTCAAAACCAGTGCTCAGGGTCTGATCGAAATCACCGATCAGGTGCAGTCATGGATTGGCCAGACCGGCATCATGCGCGGCCAACTGACCGTCTTTGTCCGACACACATCGGCAAGCCTGACCATTCAGGAAAATGCCGATCCCGATGTCCGCCTTGATCTGGAAACATTTTTTGACCGGCTGGTTCAGGAAAATCCGAGCCTTTATCGCCATACCTGCGAAGGCCCGGACGATATGCCTGCCCATATCAAATCGGCGCTCACCGACGTGTCCCTGACCATTCCGGTTGATAATGGCTATGCGATGCTCGGCACCTGGCAGGGGATTTACCTGTTTGAACATCGTCACGCACCGCATCGGCGGAACGTGATCCTGCATCTGATCGGGGAATAAACCGATATATCAGACAGCAAGTTCCGGCTTGCGCGCCCAAAGACCGATCGTCTGGACTTCGATCAGTTCACGCAATGTCGCGCACATGTCTTCGCAGTCAAAATTCTGCGTGCTCATATGCTCGTGAACCGTAAACAGAAACAGCGCCATCAAAGTTTTGCGGATCAGATCCGGTGAAAGATCGGGATTGAGTTCGCCACAAAGCTGGGCTTCCTCAATCAGGTCGCGCGTCGCCTTGAGCAGTCCGCTACGATCAAGCATTTCATTGACCGCCCCCTTGCGCGGGGAAAAGGCCACCTGTTGCATGATCATGGACCAAAGCCCCGGATGCAAGCCGATCTGCGTAAAGCGATAGGAGGCCACATGCATCATCTTGTCCACAAAGCACCATTCCGGGTCCATGGTATGCAGACCCTTTTCAATGGCTTCGGCCAGTTGCGTGCAGACACAACTGATGATCAGTTCTTCCTTGGTCGGGAAGTGATGAAAAATGGTGCCTTCGGCCACCCCGGCCCGTTTGGCGATTTCGCGCGTCGATGCGCCTTCAAAATCACCTTCTTCAAGACAGCTGCGCGCAGCCTCAAGAATCTTCTGACGGGTTTCCTCGCGTCTGGTTGCCCGGATGCTCATCGGGGCCCTCCAATTGGTCAAGTGAACTCACTGAGTAAACTCAATTAATACGAAGAGCCCTTTCTGTCAATTCCTCTGAATCGTCCCTGACATGTCGAGTGCCGCTTCAAGAACCGGTTTGCTGCAACTGGCCAGAATGTCTTTTTTCTGCTGATAAAGGCTCGTGGAAACATGCATTGCCCCCAGAACCGTCGAAAACAGATTGTCATGTGAAAATGCCGCATCCCGGGCCGCAGATGACAGGCAATCGCCTTCGATTTCACGTGATGCCTGATAGTCCTCGGACATCCACATCATCATCGGAACATGGGTCTGCTCTTCCGGGGCGAACATATAGGGCGCACCATGCAGATAAAGCCCGCCCCCGCCCAGAGACTCCCCATGATCGGAAACATAAAGCAGCACCGTGTTATAGCGATCCTGATAGCTTTTCAGCTTCGCGATCAGCTGGGCGACAACATAATCGGTATAGCGGATCGTGTTGTCATAGGTATTGACCAGTTCCTGTGTGCTGCAATTCTCAATATCACTGCGCGGGCAATCCGGGGCAAAGGCACGCTGGGTATCGGGATAGCGTTTGTAATAGGTCGGCCCGTGGCTTCCCATCAGATGAAACGCAATCAGCTGGTTCTCGGCCTTGTCTGAAACCTGCTGATCAAGCTGGCGCAGCATGACCTCGTCAAAGCAGGTGCCAAGGGCACATTCTTCGGGGAAGTCCTTGGGCGAAATCTCGATGGTTGGCACACGGTCGCAAACGCCCTTGCATCCCTCGTCATTGTCTTTCCAAAGAACCCTGATCCCCGCATGGCTCAGAACATCCATCAGGCTTTCGCTATGGCGTGCCGCCTCGCCGTCATAAACGGCGTGATCCATCGGCGAGAACATGCAGGGCACCGATACCGCCGTTGCGGTCCCGCAGGATTGCACATTCTGGAATGCCACCAGCCCGTCAATCTTGCTGGTAAAGGGCGATGTCGCACGCCCATAGCCATTCGCGGCAACACTTTGCGCGCGCGCCGTTTCCCCGATCACAAGGAACATCAAAGTCGGTTTGTCGTCGCCCGGTTTGGCAACAAGGCGGGCATCCTCGCCAATCTTGCGAAATGGCATATCGGCATAAAGATAGCGCCGCTTCACATACTGGATGGTCCCGGCAATGTAGTTTGACGGAACGATCTCCTTGCCAAGGACCTTGTGATTGCGCCCGACCGATGCGTAATCCTTGAAATAAAGTGCCCCCATCCCGCCCATCATCACCAGCGGCACCGCAATCATCGCAAAGCGCTGCGCCAGTCCGCGCAAAACGGTTTGCGGAAAACGGATCGGCACCAGTATCAGGACCAAGGCCGGGACAAGGCCCGTCACCACAAACCACAGAACCGACGACAGGTTCAGATAGGAAAAGGCTTCTGTCTGATTGGTTTCGACCACGTTCTCGATCATGCTGCGGTCAAAAACGATGCCGTATTTGACCATCGCATAATGCGCCAATGATCCGGTCAAAATCAGAAAAACAAAGAACGGCTTGAACAGATAGCGGAAAGTAAATGGCGTGAACACCACCGTCGTTGCGATAAAAACCACAATCGGCGCACTGATCGCAAAGCCAATGTCATATTCGCCCAGGTCGCTCAAAATCTGATAAAAATGACCAAGCAACTTGCTATTCAGAATAAAGGCGAAATACGCAACCAGCACCATCAGGACGATGCGATAATCAATTGGCTTAAGGGTCGGCAAGAACCGGAAACGGGGCATGAAGGCCTACCTGCTACGTGGACATATCCATCCCACAACAGGTTGAACCGCAAGGCCGACACAGGGTCACAAAGCTGCAATTCAACAGGTGGGACGCCCGACCCAAAGGCCGGATGTTCCACCCATACCCAGCAAAGCTGACACGAACCTGAACAGTCCGAAAAAGACAGATTAAAGCGACGCACCTGCCCGCATGCGGCGGACTTCACGGATGCCAAGAAAGCTGTGAACAACCAATGTTGCAATCACCACCGTCCCGCAGATCAATGTGGTCTGGCTTGGCACTTCACCGATAAACACCCAGACCAGAAATGACCCGAATATTGCTTCATTAAGCATGATCAGTCCGACCTCGGCGGCGGGGATTTTGCGCGCCCCGGCCGAGATAAACAAAAATGACACCGGCAACACCCAGAAGCCCAGCAACACCAGCCACAACCAGTCAAGCCCGGTCACCGTAAACGGATCGGCACTCGGCAACAGGATCAACGCCCCCAAAAACGCGCCCAGCAACATCGCCTTGACTTCATTGGTGTGCGGACGTGCGCCAATGACGTTAAAGAACCCGGCCATGCAGGTCGCGGTTCCCAGCGCCAGAATATCCCCAAGCGCATTCTTGCCGCCAAACCCGGCCCCGACAATCATTGCAAGGGCGACCAGAACCACAAGCGACGCGATCCAGGTCCGCATCGGTTGTGACCGTTTGAAAACAAAGACCCCCATCAAACCGGCAATCAGCGGCGCTGCGGCAATGATCACCAAGGTATTGGCGGCATCGGTATTGCGTACCGACAGGATGAAAAAGATCGTCGTGCCACAGAAAAACAGCGCGGCCGGGATTTCGGTTTTGCTCGGGGTGATGGATTGCAAGACACCCTCGCCGCGACGATGCCCCTTCCACAGTGCCATCAGAAGCGATGCCACACAAAGCAGCGTCACCCGCCAGAACGATGCCGTCATGTCATCAACCTTGATCAACCGGATCAAAAGCGCATCCGGGCAAATGACCAGCACCCCGATCAGGGCAAGCCACGCACCGTGCAAATTTTCCATCCGTTGACGAAGTGACATATGCTGCAACCTTCAAATAACTGGTTTCATTATAAAAACACGCCCGAAACTTGATCTCTGACATCAATTTTCTGCACATAGTTGTGGGGCGCTTTGACGCCGATGGCAATTTGATTTTTCTCAACTGTCGGTGAAACGATCCTTTTGGCGGTCCCGGTGCTGAACCGGCCGCAGGTTTTGGCACCGTCAGTCTGCAATGATGCAGCGCATCCAAAAGAAACTGTTTTGTTCGGCCCGCAAGGTCGCTAAGTTTGCGTCAAACTACACGTCCCCACAGTTAAAAGGATGGATCTTCATGGCTGGTAAAATTGACGCACGCCTTGCCGAACTTGGCATCACCCTGCCACAGGCCACCGCACCGGTTGCGAATTATGTGCCCTATGTCGTCTCGAACAATCTGGTTCACATTTCCGGTCAGATCACCATGGAAAATGGCGAACTGAAATTTGTCGGTAAACTTGGCAAGGACTATCAGGTCGAAGACGGTCAGAAAGCCGCCCGCCTCTGTGCACTTAACCTTGTCGCACAGCTCAAGGCCGCCATTGGCGATCTTGATAAGGTCACCCGTGTGGTCAAACTCAATGCCTTTGTCAATTCCGCCCCGGAATTCACCGATCAGCCCAAAGTCGTCAATGGTGCGTCTGACACCATGGTCGAAGTCTTTGGCGATATGGGCAAACATGCCCGCTCGGCTGTTGGCGTTGCCTCCCTTCCGCTTGGTGTGGCGGTCGAGATTGATGGCATCTTTGAATTTGCCTGATCTGCTCAGCAATAAGCGCATCAAAGCCGGGCACCTGCCCGGCTTTTTTCATGTCTGTCTTTATGACAAAATTCCTTGACCTCAACCATACTTGAGGCCCGATAACAGGGCGCATCGACGCATTTAAGGAACTCCAATGCGCATTTTTATCACCGGTGGCACCGGCCTGATCGGATCGGCCATCATTCGCAATCTGATTGCCCGTCATCACAAAGTTTTTGCCCTTGGCCGATCAGAAACCAGCCGCAACAAACTGATCGCGCTTGGTGCCACCCCGGTCACCGGTGACATTCATGCACCGCAAGACTGGTGTGATAATCTGCCCGAGATTGACGGGGTCATTCATGCCGCCTGCGATTTTTCCGACGCCATGGCGCAAGTCGATCAAGCCCTGCTTGACCATCTGATCCCCGTCCTGCATCGCATGCCTGATCGCGTAAGGTTCCTCTATACCGGTGGCAGCTGGTTATTTGGCGCAAACAGCCCCGATCAGTTGATTGATGAAGCAGCACCCTTTGATCCGCTTCCGGAATTTCGCTGGATGATCGACGGCATCAACCGGGTTCTTGACGATGACAGGCTTGATGGAATGGTCATTCATCCGGCCTGCGTCTATGGCACCGACCCGCACGGGCACACCGGTCTTCTGGCCACCAATATCGAGACGGCGCGTACCCGCAATTACGTTCATGCAGTTGGGGGCAACATGGTTCATCTGCCAATGGTTCATAACGATGACCTTGCCGATCTGTATCGTCTGATGCTTGAACATGCGAAACCCGGTGCCGCCTATTTTGGCGTTGGCATCAACGGCGTTTCAAACCGGGAAGTTGCCGAACGGATTGCCAATCATTTTGGCCGCGCAGACTGCGATATCAGGGACATGACGCCTGCCGCCGCCATGAAGGAATATGGCAACTGGGCGCGCGGGCTTGGTCACAACCAGTTTCTTTCGGGCAGGCGTGCGGCGGCTGACCTTGGCTGGAAGCCGCGTCACACCGATCTTGAAACCGATATTGCCAGCATCGCAAAGTCACTCGATGCGGTGCAGGACTAGCTGTTGCTGCCGACCGTCTTGAGGCCAACCACGCCGCCGATAATCATCAACAGAAAAACACCCTTAAGGGCGGTCATCGGTTCCTTGAAAAATACAAGCCCGATGATCGCAATCGCCGCCGTCCCAAGCCCCGACCACACCGCATAGGCCGTGCCGATCGGGATCACCCGCAGACACAGCGAAAGTGTCCAGAAACTCAGTCCGTAAACCGTCAGGCTCAGGACGGTAAAGCGCCAGTCGGTAAATCCGTTTGAAAATTTAAGCGACACCGTCCCGACAATTTCAAGACAGATCGCAACAAGCAGATACCCCCAGGCAAGCATGGCAAATTTCCAATGACAACAATCAATTGATGATCAAAACTGGCTCCAAAATGGCCGATCCGGTCATTTGGCGCAATCCCGGGATTATCCCCCTCTGTTTTTGTCATCTCGTCGTCACGATCAGATATGATCCGGTATGGTTATGGCTCTCGTGCCCGATCTGTATCAAATCCGCCCCTAAAACATTTGCGTATGATCCCCCAAACGGGCAGATTGCCCGATAGAAAGACAAGACCCGTCACATATGGCCAAATCGCCTTGCCGTGACGCGCGACGACAGGAAAGAACGATCATGATCGAAACCGATATTCTGATTGCAGGCGGCGGGATCGCCGGAATGAGTGCCGCGGCACGCTTTGCCGCTGACGGACATCAGATCGTGATTGTCGACCCGGCCCCGGCTGATATTGGCGAGGGGACTGATCTTCGCACCACCGCCTTCCTTGAACCGGGCATTGAAACCCTTAAAAAGGCTGGCGTCTGGGATGCGATCAAACCGACCGGTGCGGAACTGCGCGTCATGCGGATTGTCGATGCGGGTGGCGACGAATTCCGCCCGCGCGAAACGGCTGATTTTGACGGTGCTGAAACCACGCAAGGGTTCTTTGGCTGGAACGTATCAAACAAGGCAGCCCGCGTTGCCCTGATGGCCAAGCTTGCCGAACTGGACAATGTTGATTTCCGGTTCTCGACCACGGTGACGGGCTTTAAAAATACCGCGCGCTTTGCCGATGTTACGCTGTCAGATGGCGAAACCGTGCGCGCCAAAATCGTCATTGCCGCCGATGGTCGCAATTCATCGCTCCGCGAACTGGCCGGAATCAAACATAAACGCTGGGCCTACGATCAAAGTGCGATTGTCTTTGTCGTCACCCATGACAAACCGCATGACAATATCTCGACCGAAATTCATCGCACCGGCGGCCCGCTGACCCTTGTGCCGATGCCGGATCTGAATGGCAAGCCCTGCTCGTCCGTGGTCTGGATGACGCCTGCTGCCCGTGCCGATGAACTCAACGCCATGAGTGACGATGCCCTCTCGGCCGAAATCACCCATGACACCATGAACCTGTTCGGCCCCCTCACCGTCGCATCGCCGCGCGCGGTATGGCCGATGATTGCACAGGTTCCCAATCGCCTGATTGCAGCGCGCCTTGCCCTGATCGCCGAGGCCGCCCATGTTGTCCCGCCAATCGGTGCGCAGGGACTTAATATGAGCCTGCATGACATTGAGACGCTGGCCGAACTGATGGCAAAGGCCAAACTGCATGGCAAGGATATCGGCGAAACCCCGCTTCTGAAATCCTATGAACGCCGCCAGCTTCCCAAAACGCTGGCCCGTGTTGGCGGCATTGATCTGCTCAACCGTGCCTCCATGTTGGAGCCCAAACCGCTCCGCGATCTGCGCTATGCTGGATTATCCGCGATCAACCGCATCGGCCCGCTGCGCAAACTCGCCATCAAGGTCGGGGTTGGCAAATAATCCACACCAATTGCCCGAAACGCTCGGAAACACAAAAGGCCGCCCCGTAAAGGCGGCCTTTTTTAATGCATGACTGTTGCCTTAACTCCGATGCAATCGCAGTTCGGCCATAAAGCCGTCCGTCTTGCCCGGACGCGGAGAATAAAGGTTCAGTTCGGATTTGGTGTTGCGGGCAATCGCATCGACAATCGCCAATCCAAGCCCCGATCCATCCCCGCCATTATGGGATCGCTTGAACCGGGTTTTCAGATCATCAAGATTGCCGGTCGCGACCACCGGCCCGCCATTGCTGACCTGAATGATATGGCGATCCACCACCCTGATCTCGACGGGTTCATCCGTCCCGCCATATTTAAGGGCATTCTCGATCAGGTTGCGCAGGCAAATTGCAAAGGCATCCAGATCGATATTGGCTTCAAGCCCGTCGATATCTTCGCCATCAAACCGGATCGCCCCGCCATCGGCCCCGGAACGGACCAGATCATCCACCACCAGCGCCAGTGTCGATCCAAGCTTCTGATTATGGCCGGTCGGGCTGAACCCGCCGCCCGCTTCGGCCCGCGCCAGCTGCAACAGCTTTTCGGCAAGTCGCGACAAGCGTTTCAAAGACGCCTCGGTCTGAAGCGCACGCTTGCGGCTTTCATGGCCTTCGGGCAGCTCAAGAACCAGTCGCTGGGTCTGCGCCAGCGCAACCGCAATCGGGGTTCGCAATTCATGGGCACTGTTGGCGGTAAAGCTGCGCTCGACATTAAGGGCCGCCTCAAGCTTGCCCATCAGACTGTTGACCGCCAAAACAATCGTGGTGATTTCCTCGGGCGCTTCTTCCTGTTCAATCGGGGTCAGGTTACCCTCCCCGCGGGCCTCGATTTCATCGCGGACCCGTTGCACCGGCACCAACCCCTGCCGGACACCAAGGATAATCCCGATAATCACCGCCGGGATCAAAAGTGCGATGGGCAGGAACTGCGCAACCACGCTCTCAAACAGCGCCTCGCGCCGATGCTCAAGAGGCTCTGCCACCTGTATGATACGCTGTCCGCCCAAAAGCTCGGCGGTATAAATGCGATAGTCCTCGTCATCGTAAAATCCCTCGACAAGGGGAACGGTAAACGGATGTTCGCGCGCATTAAATGACCGCAGCAAAAGCCGCCCTCCACCGTCAAGCACGTGATACATCAGATAGTCTTCGCCAAGTTCCTCATCCCCGTCCCCGTCACCACGATCATCACCATGATCATCTGCATGATCATCTGCATCGTCATCCTTCCGGATTTCGCCCTTGGCCGGGCTTGGCAGCACTTCCCTGGCACCGCCGCCCTTGTGACCCTTCAGATAATCGTCAATAAGCGGTGCATAGCGGTAGGCTGTCGAAACAAGACTGTTGTCAAAGGCTTCCTCCATCTCGTGATACATGGTGAACCCCGCCAGAACCGATCCCGCCAGCCAGAAAAGGCTCAGCATCAAAGTCAATCGTCGCGTCAGGATTGACTGAAGACTTCTATTGGCCTTTTTGCGCATCACCGTCACCTCATGCCCCAACCCGATAGCCAACGCCGCGTACGGTTTTGATGACATCCTTGCCAAGCTTGCGGCGCAATCGGCTTATATAGACCTCGACCGTGTTGCTTTCGATCTCCGCACCAAATTCATATAACGCTTCTTCAAGCTGCCGTTTTGAAAGCGTCTGACCGGGCCTGCGTACCATCTGGTCAAACAGTGCCCATTCCCGCGATGTCAGATCGGTCTGCACCCCGTCAATCAGGATGGTGCGCCCGGCAAGGTCGACCTCAACCCCGCCATCAAGACTTATGAACGGATTGGGATTGCCGCTATAACGCCGTGCAACTGCGGCAAGCCGGGCCGAAAGCTCGTTCAGATCAAACGGCTTGACCAGATAATCATCGGCCCCGGCATTAAGCCCCTCGATCCGGTCGGAAATCTGGTCCTGTGCGGTCAGAATGATGCAGGGCGTTGTCGATCCGCTGCGCCGAAGGCCACGCAAAAGATCAATCCCCTTGCCGTCGGGCAAATTGAGATCAAGCAACAGCACATCGTAATTCGTGCCACGCATCATGATCTCGGCATCGACCACACTGTCGCTATGGTCCACCGCCTCGCCTGCGGCCAGCAAATGGTCCCTGACCGCATCAGCCAGCATCAATTCATCTTCAACCAGAAGAATGCGCACAAGCGCCCCCTCATAACAGCGGTTCCAAACCCAACCGAATATTTCCCGATCCTGACATTCAGCTGAACGGCATCAAGCAGCCTTTTCAGTTAACTGTCAGGAAACAGCGGCAATCTTGGTCCTGTCCGACGCATCCCACGTCACGTTGCCCCGCGTCTTGTCGCTCTCATCCATGACACCCTGACGCTAGTTATGAAGGAATATGACCATGAAAAGAACTGTTTTCCCGAAAGTCATTGCTGGTGTTTTTGCCAGTGCATTTGCCGTTACCCTGCTGGCTGGTGGCAGCCTCGCCCTGACCTCCGGCGCTGCCCGCGCCGACGATGATTATTGCAACGTTCCGAAGTCGGAATGGAAAACCACCGACGCGCTCAAGGCAAAACTGATCGCCGATGGCTGGGACGTGCGCAAGATCAAGGAAGACGAAGGCTGCTTCGAAGTTTACGCCATCACCCCCGATGGCAAGAAAATCGAAGCCTATTTCAACCCGGCCTCGTTTGAAATCGTCAAGCAGGACAAGGAAGACTAGTCCCGACTGCCTCTGATCAAGGACCTGGGGTCTCTGGCGGCGATACTGCCCCATCCCCGCCAGAACCGAAACCCGCCATCCAGGAGAATTAAAATGTCCGTCAAGGTCTGGGACCCGTTTATCCGTCTGTTTCATTGGGGATTGGCCGCAAGCTTCGTGATCGCATGGATCACCGCCGATGAATGGGATACCCTTCATCACTGGGCTGGCTATGCTGCCGGAAGCCTGATTGCGCTTCGCCTTGTCTGGGGGCTGGTCGGAACGCGCTATGCCCGCTTTACCCAGTTCATCAAAAGCCCTGCGGCGACAATTGGCTATTTGCGCGATATCATGCGCGGCCGTGAACAGCGCTATCTCGGGCATAACCCGGCCGGGGCTGCGATGATTGTCGCCTTGATGCTTGCCATGGCGGGCTGCGCCTTTACCGGCTGGCTTTCGACCACCAATGCCTTCTGGGGGGCTGACTGGCTCGAAGAAATCCATGAATTCCTCGCCAATGGCCTGCTGATCCTTGTGCTTTTGCATGTTGGCGGCGTGCTGCTGGCAAGCCTGCGCCATCACGAAAATCTGGTCCGTTCCATGGTGAACGGTCGCAAACGCCGTCCGGTGTCTGATGATATCGCCTGAACCAGCCTGACGCGAACCTGCTGACCTGATCCGTCCCGATCAGAACCGAACCTTCTGCTCTGAACTCCCTCATACTTGCAACCTTGCGGCAGCCGTCCTGACCCCCTTACGGCTGCCGTTTTTTATGCCCGGCCCGAACCGGTCCGGACATTTTTGCTGATTGCTTTTTGCTTATTGTTTTTTATCCGGCGTGTTTTCGGGTTAAGCTTTGCCATCGTGAATTGAAACCGGATCGGATATTTCATGCGCCCTGTTGCCCTTGTCACCGCCCTTGGTCTGACCCTTGCCACTCTTGCCGGCTGCACCGGCAAAACCGGCGAATATGCAGGACAAGGGGCCGGAATCGGCGCGATATCAGGTGCTGTTGGCGGCTTTGTCACGGCGGCGATCTTTGGCGGTAATCCGGTGGAATCTGCGGCCCGTTCGGCGGCCTTCGGGGCGGCGGCGGGCGGAACCGCCGGGGCGATTTCCGGCGCATCGGCCGATGCCGCCACCAAGGAGGCCTATGAAGCTGCCCAAAAGGAAAAGCGCGACCGCATCCAGGCCAAGATCGGCGATGATGCCTTTGCCGGGCTGACCGCCCTTGCCAAATGCGACCATGCCACCGCCACCAGCAAGGCCGGTGTCGCGCAAGCCTCGACCAACAGCGATTTCGTCATTGCCGGATTATGGCTTGAAGCCCTTGCCTATTCCGATCAGGGTCAGGAAGACCGCGCACGCGCCATGTATGGCGACATCATCGCCAGGGACCCCAATATTTCCGATGAAACCGCCGCCGAACTGCGGCGCCGCGAACTGGCCGACGGCCTGTCTGAAATTCGCGGCGAATATGACCTGCCAAAGGTTTGCGGCTGATCATTGACGCCCCCTCTGGATGCGCCTTGCACATCCACCGTCATTGCCGCAAATTTTCCCGGTCATTCCCGCGAAGGCGGGAATCCAGCCTGCTCCAGTCCATACCAATCAACGCGGATCGCCCCGAACCGGCATCAGCTATCGCGGCAATATTCGCGCCGGATTACCGACAACCGTGGTGCCCGGCGCAACATCGCGCGTCACCACCGATCCTGCGCCGACAATCGCATCATCGCCAATGGTGATGCCGGGCAGAATAATCGCCCCGCCGCCGATCCAGACATTGCTTCCGATTGTCACCGGCTTTGCGACTTCCAGATGCTGTTTGCGAAGCTCCGGGTCGCGATGATGATCGGCACAGTAAATCTGCACATTCGGACCCAGCATTGAGTGATCGCCAATCCGCACGGGTGCGGTATCAAGGATCACGCAGCCGACATTCAAAAACACGTCCCGGCCCAAATGGATATTGATGCCATAGGCACAATGAAACCGCGCCTCGATCCGCACATCCTCGGCGCACTCGGCAAACAGCGCGCGCAGGCGCGGCCCGATATTGCCGCGTTCTGACGGATAGAGGTGACTATGTTCGTGGCTGGCCTCAAGTGCGCGACGGCGCAACACAGTCAGTTCGGGATCAAGGCAGCTATACCATTCCCCCGCCTGCATTTTTTCAAATTCGGTTTTCGACATTTCCGGTGGCGCTTTGCTGTTTGTTCTTATGACGCGGGTGAAATCCTACGCCTTTGCCCGCAAACGCGCAATCACACCAGATCGACTGTTAGGTATAATCCGGTGCAAACAAATCAAGATCCAGCGACGGCCGCACACCAATATCTTTTCGGTGCTTTGTCAAAAATGCACTGGCCGCATCGCGCCCAATATCACGCAGCATGGTCATAAAGCTCCATTCCGCATTGAGCTTGGATGACTGGTCAAGATCGAGCATATCGTCGCTGGCAATACAATGCATGCGCATGGCCCCCCATCTGCTGGCTTCGCAGACATGCTCGGGCGCATCCTTGCGCAGGATCGAAATCATCCGCAATTCCTTCATCAGGCTGCTATTGAACGACACTTCATTCAGACGATTGGCGATCTCGCGCGATGATTTCGGCACACCGGGCCGTCTGACCGGATTGATCTGCACCAGAACCGTGTCATCGGACCCGCATTCGCGCACCAGCGGGCCAAGGCTCGGATTGCCGGAATATCCGCCATCCCAATAAGGCACGCCGTCAATTTCGACCGCCTTGTAGATCGTTGGCAAGCAGGCCGATGCCAGCAATACCTCAATGCAGATATCAGGATTGCGAAATATCCGCGCCTGTCCGGTTTCAACATTGGTCGCCGTGATGAAAAGCTTGGCCGGACTGCTGTTAAGCGCCTTGAAATCGACCACATCACGCAGGATCGCAGCCAGCGGATTATCCCCTGCCGGATTAAGGTCATAGGGCGAAAACATCTTGGCACTCATATCCAGCCACATATAGGCCAGCGAGTTTTCAAGCGACCAGTTCCCAAACAGGATATCTATCGGGCTGCGCTGAAGCGGACTAAAGCGGGCTGCTTCGGACACCGCCCGCCAGAAGGTCTCAAGATCGGCCCGCGCGCCTTCATATCCGCCCTTGGCAAAGCCCGACGTCACCACGGCGGCATTCATCGCACCCGCCGAGGTACCCGAAATCGCCTCGATGGTGATTTCCTCATCCTCAAGCAACCGGTCAAGCACGCCCCAGGTAAACGCCCCGTGCGACCCGCCGCCCTGAAGCGCCAGACTGATTGTCTTGCCGGGTTTCTTTGATCCGTTGCTGGCTGCCGGCTTCTTTGCCGTCTTGCCGGTTCTGCTCCCGGCGCTGCTCCCGGTTTCGTCCGCGCTCATATCCGCTCCTGCGTCACATCATCAAAGTCACCAACAAAACTCTACCCTGATGATATGTCGCAGGATTTACGGATTACCAGCTTGAAACAGTCAAAAGCCGCAAACGGCTGCCTAGACGATCAGTTTGCCATTGGCATCAAAGAACGGATACGGGCCGTCATAGCGCTCAATATAAGCCAGATGGGTCAATAAACATCCCTGTGCCGGGTCCCAGACATGCAAATGCATCGCCGGTGGCTCCATCACAAAGGCCGATGGTCCTGCCGGATCAAGATCAAGCGCAACCTGATGGGCAACCGATGGCCCGACAATCAGCGGCACCCCGGCCCAAACCGTATGGATCGGGCGATGCACATGCCCGCAAATAATCGCCTTGATGCGGTCCTTGTGTGCTTCGACGATCCGGGCCAGTCGCGCCGCCCCGTCGCCAAGATTCTGAACATCCATATGCGTGATCCCGACCGTGATCGGCGGATGATGCATGAACAGCAAACAGGGCTTTTCAGAGCCGTCTGACAAGGCCTTCTCAAGCCAGTCCAGGGTCTCTGGCGCAAGCTTGCCCTCCGGGCGGCCTTCATCAAGCGTATCAATGCCGATCAGACGGATCGGGTACCCCTCAATCACGTAATTGACGTATGTCTGATCCGACCCAATCGGGGTGGCGGCGGGAAATGCCTTTCGCATCGGCATGCGCTGGTCATGATTGCCCGGCACCATGAAATATGGCACCTCAAGGGCGCTCAATATCTCTGCGACAAGGCCATATTCCGCATCAACGCCAAGATCACCGATATCACCGCTAAACAGAACAATATCGGGGCGCGGCACCATATGATTGACGCGTTCCACCGCCTTTTCCAATGCCCCGGCCGTATCAACCTTGCGATAGGCAAGACGTCGACCTGCCCCGATATGCAGGTCGGTCAGTTGTGCAATTATCATGCTTTTTGATCTTTCTTGTTTCGTCGCATTCAAACGCCGTCAGACCGCTTTTTCACGGCAGTCAGCGCCCATATTTCGTGTAAAAACCGTCAGGCGTTCCGGGTTGAAACAGCAATGGATGTCATCCCCGACAGCGATCTGATAATCGGGATCGACATCAAGGGTGACCGGGCTTTCCCCAATGCCCGAAACCGTCAGACGCGATTTCTCGCCAAGATAGGAAACAGCCTCGACCCGACCGCGTAGCTGCGCCTGTTCCGGGTCACAAATCGCAAGCCCGTCGGCCCTGAAGAAAACCTCTGCCGGAATATCCCCGTCATCTCCTTTGCCATGCTGGCTGCCACCGGTCGAAATCGCATGACCGATCTGATCAAGGGCGATTTTCACATCGCCAAGCACAAGGCTGTCCTGTTCAATCCGGCCTTCAAGCCGGTTACTGGCCCCGACAAAATCCGCCACAAACGGCGAAACCGGTGCGCGGTAAATCTCGCGCGGGGTGCCAATCTGGGCAATTGCGCCCTTTTGCATGACGACAATCCGGTCCCCCAGCGCCATCGCTTCTTCCTGATCGTGGGTGACATAGATCGCCGTGATGCCCAGCTTGCGTAACAGCCCGTTAATTTCCGAACGCAACCTGACCCGCAATTTGGCATCAAGGGCCGTCAACGGTTCATCCAGAAGCAACACCCGCGGGCGCAAGGCAATGGCACGCGCAAGCGCAACACGCTGGCGCTGCCCGCCCGAAAGCTGATCAATCCGGCGATCGGCCAGCATATCGATATGCATCATTTCAAGCATCGCACGCACCCGCTCGTCGCGTTCGCGCCGCTCGACTTTCTGCACCTTAAGTCCATAGGCGACATTTTCGGCCACCGTCATGTTCGGAAACAGGGCATAGGACTGAAACACCATGCCGACCCGGCGTTTTTCAATCGACTGACGGGTCACATCATCGTCGCCAAACGTGATCTTTCCGCCCGCATCGGGAAATTCCAGACCGGCAATCAGGCGCAAAATCGTGGTTTTGCCACAGCCCGACGGGCCGAGCAGAACAAGCGTCTCTCCGCCATTGATCGTCAAGTCAAACGGCAAAAGCGCGCGCGTGCCATCGGGAAAGGTCTTGGTGCATCCGGCAAGCTCGATACGGGTACTTGCCCTGTTTTCATTCCGGGCATACTGGTTATTCTGGTCGGCGGGTTGCGCCATTTCGGTCGCATTCATTACTCGTCCTCCGCCAGTTGCGATGCCGTGTGACGTTTCTTGCCCGGTCGGGCAAGCATCTGCATGGCGATCAGCAACGGCATGATCAATACAAAGAAAATAAGCGTATAGGCGCTGCCGATCTCAAGACGCATCGACGCATAGGAATCCGCCAGTCCGACCGGCAATGTCTTGGTCAGCGGGGTATGGAGCATCCAGGTCAGATTGAATTCGCCAATCGAAAGGGTGACCACCATCAACGCCCCGGCAAGAATGCCCGGCATCGCATTTGGCACAATCACATGCAGGAACCGGTGCCAGAACCCGGCACCAAGGCTTGCCGCCCCTTCTTCAAGCGTCTTCATATCCATGGCCGACATGACAGCTGCGACCGAGCGCACCATGAAAGGCAGGGTAAACAGAACATGCCCGATCAGGATAAACACCCAGCTGCTTCTGAAACTGCCAAACCCGCCATAGGTAATCAGCAACGCCAAAGCCAGTGCCAGCCCCGGAATGGCAACCGGCAAGGTCAGGATTTCCTCAAACATCCGGGTCAGCCTGTTTGGCCGCCGCACCAGAACATAGGCCAGAGGCACACCGGCAAGCGTCGTCACCACAAGACACGCCACCGCAAGCCAAAGCGACAACAGAATGCTTTGCGCATACAGGTCCCAGACCTCAAGGATCCAGCGCAATGTCAGGCCCGATGACACCCCCTTGAAGATATTGACCGTCACCCCCGCCAAAGCCGACATCACAATCGGAACCACAATGAACAGACACAGCAAAACCGTCAGGCCAAGCTGCGCATAAAACGAATAACCGCGTCTCATGCGCCCCCCCGTGTCGTTACATCGGCGGACTCACCAACAAAGAACCGCACCGCACTCAGGCACATCCACGTGATCGCACCAAGTGCTATGCTCAGCGCGGCCGCCACGGCGATATTGGCGTTTCGGGTAAATTCGGTATAGATCACCATCGGCAGAACATCGATATCGGTCGCCAGCGTAAAGGCGGTGCCAAAGGCCCCCATCGCGGTTGCAAAACAGATCGCACCCGATGAAATCAGACCGGGCATCAATCCCGGAAGGATCACATCGCGCACCACCCGCCATCGCGGCGCGCCAAGCGACCGCGCGGCTTCTTCAAGCTGCGGATCAAGCTTTTCAGCCGATGCCATCACGGCAAGGATCACCCGCGGAATGGAAAAATACAGATAGCCGATAAACAGCCCGGCAATGTCATAGGCAAAAACAATCTTCTCGCCGGTCAGTGCGTTGCTGATACCGCCAATCACCCCTTGCCGACCGGCCAGCATGATCACCATGAAACCGACAACCGTTCCGGGAAAGGATAATGGCAGGGTCAGCAACCCGATCAGGATACTGCGCCCGGCAAACTGGTTGCGCACCAGAAACATCCCGACAACCCCGCACAATATCAGGGCAACAACCGTCACCCCTGCGGACATCACCAATGTCTGGATCAGACTTTCAAGATAGCGGCCATTGGTCAGGATCACCAGATAGGTCGCCCAGCCATCCGGGCCGTCGGTGACCTTGATCGCCACCAGAAAAAGCGGGATCAGGAAAAAGGCCGCGATAATCGCAACACCGGGCGTCATCAACGCCAGAAACGTCGCCGGACTGGCCATCGCCGAACGCGATGCCCCGAACGATTGGAAAAAAGAAGGGCGCGAACGCCCTTCTCCAGGATGTTGCAAACCCACCTTAACGTACCTCGGACAGGTAACGCTCGGCGAAACCGCCCTGTGCGGTTGCCATTTTGGCGTAATCAACCGGATTGGAACGCGCATAATCCGCAGCAGGAAGGAATTTCGCAGCCGCGTCTTCGGACATTGCACTTGCAATCACCGGGCGCAGGAAGGCATTTGCCCAATGGGCCTGACCTTTGTCCGACATCACGTAATCAAGGATCTTCTTGCCGTTGTCGGCATGCGGGCCGTTTTTAACAAGGCTCATGACATAGGGAACGGCAACCGTCCCTTCGGCCGGAATGACGAATTCAACATTCGCGCCGTCCTTGTATTTCGCGCGATAGGCATTGAAATCATAATCAATCAGGATCGGAATTTCGCCCGACAGAACACGCGCATAGGCGGTCTGTTTCGGCACGATCGGATCGTTTTCCTTAAGCTTTTTAAAGAACTCGATCCCCGGGGTGAAATCATCAAGCGACCCGCCCATCGCACGGTTGATCGCAACCGCACCGGCATAACCGACAAAGGCGCTCGACGGATCAAGATACCCGACCATGCCCTTGTATTCCGGCTTCAAAAGATCGGCCCAGCTTTGCGGAACAGCCGCACCTTCAAGGGCATCTGCATTGACAA
Source organism: Thalassospira sp. CH_XMU1448-2 (assembly GCF_037027285.1). Classification (NCBI taxonomy): domain Bacteria; kingdom Pseudomonadati; phylum Pseudomonadota; class Alphaproteobacteria; order Rhodospirillales; family Thalassospiraceae; genus Thalassospira; species Thalassospira sp. CH_XMU1448-2. Next base: position 285,114 of record NZ_JAYMEA010000002.1, on the reverse strand, counting down.
ACAGGCCAATCGTGCCCGAATGGATGGCAAACCAGCTGCCATTCGGGTCTTTCAGACCATCGGGAATGGCATCGAAATTGACCGGCTTGTAGGCGCTGACAACGTCGGCTTCCTTGGCCTTGATCCCGAAAGAAACGCCATAATAGGCAACGTCGGCAACCGGGTTTTCCTTTTCAGCCAGAAGCTGCGACAGGGTCTGGCCGGAATTCTTGTTGTCCTGCGGGACATCAATACCAAGGTCTTTGGAGAAGTTCTTAAGCTGTCCGCCCCAGTCTGCCCATTCTGGCGGGCAGTTATAGCAAATGGCAACATCTTCGGCGAAAGCAGGCTGCGACGCGGCAACAGCCAGTCCCAGACCCAGTACAAGTTGTTTGAAACGCACTTTTGATCTCCCTATAATCGGGGTGATGACGAATGCCGGGCGGGCCCGATTGACTCACCCGTGCTAAGTTGATGAGGCAGGATCAAACTTTGCGGGTTTGCCTGCCCCCTTATCAGGCCACGCAGGAATGCAAGCGCCTGCTGGCCCATCTCCTGGGTGGGTTGAATGGCCGAACACAGTTTCGGTGAAATCAGCCCACCCACCGCAATTCCATCAATCCCGCCCACAGACACATCACCGGGAACACTCAAACCGTGGTCACGGCATGCGCTGATCGCGGCAATTGCCAGCATGTCGGTGGAACAAACCAGACCGGTCACCGCATCCGGGCCGGTCAGAAAACTTTCTAACGGGGTAAACAGCTCGGTTTCGCCAAACCCGACCTGACACAGGCGCGCCGCACCCAGTCCGGCATCGGACAATGCCTGACCAAATCCGTCAAAACGCTGCTTGGAACGGTCCGAACTTTCAAACCGGCCGGCCACCATCGCAAGGGATGTGTGCCCTTGGGCAATCATCGCCTGTGTCATGTCATAGGCCGATCTGGCGTTATCGACACTGATCGATGCGACATCCGTGCGGGCGGGCTGGTTAAACAGCAAAACAAACGGAATGTTCTCTGCCTTCAACAGATCAATCACCGGATTGTCATCGGCATTGGCAAGCGTCAGGATCAACCCGTCAACCCGGTTATTGAGCAAGGTCGACACCGCCCCCAATTCGCGTTGCGGGTCATAATTCGATGATGTCAGCAAAACCGTCAGGCCGTCTTCATGCGCAGCCTGTTCGATCCCCTGGACCGAGGTCGCAAAGACCGGGTTGGCCATGGTCGGCACCAGAACCCCGACGGATCGTGTTTGCGCCATCTTGAGACGGCGGCCATTGATGTTGGGACGATAATTCAGATAACGCATGGCGGCACGGACCCGCTCGACCGTTTCGGTCGGCACTTCTTCGGGGCTGTTGATCACCCGTGAAACGGTGGCAATCGACACACCGGCCTTGCCCGCAACTTCGCGCATGGTTGACTTCGACGTCATCATCCAATCTCCTCTGACGGCCAACACCATAGCCGACAAAAAAGACAGTTCGATAACGTCTGCGTTTCAGTTTTATGAACATTTGAAACGTTTACATTGGCAGTTTTCCGCCATTTATTTTGTTATTAAACCGCAACAAAACCGACACCCGCCCGCCCCGCTGCGCAAATATTCAATCCACCACAGGGGCCGGAGAGTGGACAACAGAACACCGATGAGTTCTTTACTGCCGTCTCCTTCCGCCCGTGCTCATACCCGTTCCCGCGTCACCTCATCAAGGCCACCCTGATGATGTGCAACCCAATTCAAGACTTGCCAGTTTGGAGCCTCTGATACACGCACAAAAACAATCTACAGTTGATAAACTGATAATTAAAAGTTACTAATATAGAAATCACGATCTTCGGCCAAAGGGGGATGCACCATGGGTCGACAGTATTTTAAATACATACTACCGGCATTTCTTGGCGTCGCGTCCCTTGGGGGGTGCACAGAGCTGCAATCAAGTCTGGTCGGCAACGAAGGAAAAGAAGCACTGCAAGGAGGCATTCTTTATAGCCTCCCCATGGCGCAATATCAGCTTGAGACAAGCTTTCGCTTAACAAGCTGCCCGGATCTGTCCATTGCCGGAATTCCCGTTGAAGCAGGAAAAATACTGCTCGCCCCGGATTTCGAAATCAAACAAACCGCCGAAGAAAAGATCGTTCCCGATCCGGACAATCTCTATGTCCTGAATTATGAAGAAATGTCAGGCCCGACCAAAACCTCGACATTGAAAGTGGACTTGCACGAAAACGGGACAATCAAAAACATCAATGCCGGGGTCTCGGATCGCACCACCGAAGTTGCAAAGGCTGCCATCAAAACCGGCTTCAAAGTCGTTCAGTTGGCCTCTGGTCTTCCGACCATTGCGACATTTGACAAAGCCACCGGCGTAATGTCGGCCGGTGTCATTTGCACTCCGTACGCTGAACAATTGATCATCAAGCGGGGTGCTACCGACAACAAACAAAGGACCGAAACGGCAACATTGCTTGGAAAGACACAGGCACTCGAACGGGCGCGCGCGGTTGTAGAAGCATCGGGCACCCCCAGCGATCAGGCAATCGCAGCACTTGAGGCCGCCCTGCAGGAAAGTCTGGCCGCGGAAAAGGCACTGGCCGGGACTCAAAAACTGCTGGCAAAAATAGACGCGGCCCTGACCGTAAAGGTGTCTGACATCTGGCCCAAAAAAGGCACAGAAAAAACAACCCGAACCCGCATGCCTGCGCCACCGATTGCCAAACTTTTGATGGATGGTTCATTCACGCTGGCAAGCGACGATTTGAAGGCACAAGTGATCACAACATCCCTTGCTGAACTGCCTGCACAGCTTGCTGTCCTGACCGAAATATCAAAGGCAACAAACACCGGCGCAAGGACGGGAAATTGCAGTGACGGCAATTGGGATTGCAGCACTGACAGACAGGGCGTCTATTATCGTGTCCCGGCAAAGGCCTATCTGCGTTCTTGCATGACAGGTTCCGATTTGAGCACAACCTGTCTGGGCATTCCCGAAGAAAGCCTGCTTTTGAACGAATATCTTGATGTTCCGCAACTTGGCGTCCTTGCAGTCTTGCCCCTCAAGAATGGCGTCGGACAGGATAATGTTCTGGCCGCAACATTCTCCGACAAGGGCATGCTTGAAACATTCAGCTATGACGAAAAAAGCGCATCCCTTGAAAAAATCGCCGGTGTTCTTGATGACGCTGCCGACAACGCTCTGGCCTTCAAGGAACTTCGCCGTACCGCCGAACTTGAAGACCTGAAACTCGAACAGCAAAAGGTCGAGGCCCGCAACGCATTACAGGCGGCAATCGCCGAAGGCCAGCCCGACCCGACAACCGAAAGCATCGCGCAAATCAACAGCGAGACAGAGTTGCTGAACGCCCTTCTCGCACGCATGAGCGCCCAAAAGGCACTGGACGAGGCCAAAGCCGCCCAAACACCCCAGTAATCCTGCTAAACCCGCCACCGGGTATCAGCGCGGATCAGGCTGTTTGTAATGTGACTTGCTTCCCCTCGACATACGCCAATCCGCGCCCATGGGTCGCAAGGCCCGTGCGCGCGCTTTCCCATGCAAGATCATCATCATAAAGGGCAGATCGCAGATAGGCCCATGTCATGCGCTGGGTGATGGCAAGGCGGTCCGGGTCTTCGTCGTCGGTTTCCTTGGCATCATATCCGGCAATCCCGCCCAGCCCGTGCTTGCCGCCGATCAGGGTCAGCAAATATTCCCCGCCCGGCGCATAATGGAACGGATCGGTGTGCCAGGCCGCCCCGCATGTCGTCAGGTGCGGGTTGATGTCCTGATCGCCCGCCACCACCAGCGTTCGGGTCGTCATATGCGAAAAGTCCGGATTAAGCGCCGTATAGTTCTTGCGCGCATGTTCGCTCAGGCTATCCCCACCCCGGCCCGGTGCGGCCAAAAGAACACCGGCCCTGATCCGCGGTTCGATCAGATTGACATCCTGTGCATCCGGGTCCGCACTATCACTCAGGCGCGCGCCCAGCAACATGCCGACCGTCTGCCCGCCCAGCGAATGTCCGACCGCCGCCACCCGGCCATGGTCCAGCCGCCCGTCCAGTACCGGGCTGGCGCGTTCGATCTCGCCCAGATGATCGAGAATGGTTTTGAAATCCTCGACCCTTGATCGCCAGAAAAACGGTGCACCGGGGGCATCCGCACCAAACCCGGCCACCTTGGAATTTCCGTGGGTTGGCTGGATCACGACAAATCCGTGCTCGGCATAGAAATTGGCCAGCGGCCCATACCCGTCCTTGGACGGGATATAAAGCGATGGCCCATGCCCGTGCGACAGCAAAATGATCGGCAAATCCCGGCCCTGTGCCGGGGTGGTGACCCGCATTTCAATCGGTTTGGCCCGTCCGGGCGCGGCAAGGATCACCGGACAGACCGAAATGGTCGAAACTGCGTCATTGACCGGAATGTGCCGGGCCTTGTCGATCAGGTTATTCATGTCTGCAATCCTTTTCCGATTGGCGAAACCGGGTGTTTCACCTATATATCTGGAAACGGAACATTGATCCGATACGCTTGGCATCATAAGTGGATCATCGTTCCGCTTACAGGAATGCAGATATGGAACAATGTTCCGTTTAGCAAGTGAAAAATTTGACGGGCGGATTCTGTCTGCACGTCTGAAACTGAATTTGTTTTTGGAAAACAACAGGATGACCGACGACACCACCGGCACAAAAAAAAGCATCCGTGCCGATGCCCTGCGCAATGAGGACGCCCTTCTTGAAGCCGCCAAGGAGATTTTTGCGACCTCTGGTGTCGATGCACCGGTGCGTGAAATTGCCGCCAGGGCCGGGGTCGGGGTCGGCACGCTTTATCGCCGTTTTCCCAAACGCAGCGACCTTGTGGTCGGTGTGTATAAGCGTGAAGTCGATGCCTGTGTCGCCGCTGCCAGGGATTTCACAGCGCAATTCGGCCCGGGCGACGCCCTGAGCCACTGGCTCAAACGCTATTGCCAGTTCATCCTGACCAAAAAGGGACTGGCCGCCGCCCTTTATTCCGGCGACCCGGCCTTTGACGCCCTGCCCGGCTATTTCCGGTCCAACTTCGAACCGACCCTGCAATCGCTTTTGAAATCCGCCGCCAAGGCCGGTGAAATCCGGGGCGATATTGATGCCTATGACCTTCTGCGCGCCATCGGCAATCTGGCCTCCATGGGCGGATCAGAGGGCGCAGAGCACACGCACCGCATGCTCGAACTGATGATTGATGGGCTGCGGTTTGGGGCTGCGAACCGTTGAGATATCGGGCACTTTTAATCAAGCCCACCAACCCGATGGCATTTTACATTTGGGAAGACCTGAAAAAGATATGCAGGCTTTACAGTCAACACAACTCAAAGAAGACTACTTATGGAGGGTTTCAGCAACACCTATTTTTTTTTGGAATTCAGTCAACATCTGATCCAATTTATCAGCCAGATTTACTCTGCCGATGCGTCTAACCCCGCGACTAAATTCTTGCAGAAAATTTGTTTTTTCCAAAACATGCGCCAAACGCTCTCTCGGACCACTCCGGGCTTTTAACTTAGTTTGAAATCTATCTTCGTAATACTCAACGTATTCATGGTCTCGAGCCATATAGAAAATAGTTTCGACATCTACTGCTTCATTCAGGTCAAAATCATCAGATATTTTCGAAATACTTTTCTCAAAAATATCCGCAGATACAAATGCTTTACGCATTGATTCCTTATCTGAAAAATTCACAGAAGTGCACGGATCACGCTCGACTTCCGAATGAGCCCCACACCAGCCTTCGCATAATCTGAAGGCCTTATCATCTGTAATAAATTTTGCCTTAGTCTCTATTCCAATAATTGAGCCAAGTTCTCTTTGGCTCTCGATAACATCAATAGCTTTTGAAAACTGACGATTACTTAAGTTAAATCTAACCTTAATTTTTTCCTTCACCTTATCGAAATCGGAATTGTCCCAATTCGATCTCAAAGGCAATAATTTCGCTATCTTGTAGAGGTCTTCCCTAGATAAGCGCGACGTATTTGTCCCTGTCTTAAACTCAGAAACATACGAATCAGAACGATACTTTAATTCGTCTAATATCGTTTTTAACTTCAACAGCCCATCATACAAAACTTTGATGTTTATCAGACTTTTGCCATCAAGACTGCGTTCTCCGTCCCTTGTCTCGTGATATCTAAATTGCTGTCCATCATCATCAACCTGCGACAGGCTTTCCAAATAAGGTCGCAAGCTCTCTAAAATCCCCCTTAAGCATTCGTCTTCAATCTGCGCATCAATCAAAAACTCAAAATGAGACTTAATATCATGATTTTTATCGTGCTTAGATTTCACGACACCAGCTTCCGTAAATGAGCCTATGACTATTTTCAGATGAAGTTCAATTGAATGCCTAGCATTATACAATATGGGCAAGCACAACGTATCGCGCTGACCAAACTTCTTTTGTTCGATAATCCCTTTAGACAGATCAACAGCAGCCTCTATATACCCATCCGCATAATTAAACTTATTCCCTTGCCGACCAATTAGTGCGTTCCAGGTTGAATCTTCACTCAACGTAAAGAACGGGTCTTTTTTCATAGCTTATCCCACCATAAGAAGATTAATGATTACAACCTCAATACCACTCCAGCGCCGCAGGCAGGTCAAGGCTGGCGGCCTGATCCCGGACCTCGCTTAAAAACAGGCTGGCAATCGGCGACAGGCTTTTGCTTTTGCGCGTGATGATGCCGATATGGCGCTGGCGCACCGGGGCGGACAGCGGCACGAAAACCAGTCCCTTGTCGCGGGTCATGTCCGAAACCCGTGCGGCCAGTTCCGGAAGCACCGTGATCCCCACCCCTTGGGCGACCATGGCGGCCAGCGTGAGGGTGTTTGATGTTTCCACCGTCGGGCGTGGCAGGGTTATGGGGGTGTCATTACCCGCCAGGGACCGGGATTTGGCGGATTTCCCTGCATTGCTGGCGCGTATATCGGCCAGTTTGTTCTGGGCTGCGGCCAGTTTTTCGGCCTGTTGCATTACGTCCCGGGCCTCGGCAATGCCAAGGGCGGCGGCATCCTTGATGGCGGAACTGGTGAAATCTGATCCGCTTTGTTTGCTCTGACGGGTCTGATTGCTGCTTGTCGCACCGCCAACCCCGGCCATCATCGCCGATGTCCCGGATTCCGGGCCCAGCCCGACAAACGGCTGATCAGAAAGCTCCGCCCAGGTCACGAAAGTCTGACTGGCAAAGGCATGATCGACCCGGCACAGCACCCCGAACCGGTCGGAAAACAGCGGGCGAAACGCGATATCGGGCAATGGCTCCCACTCCCCGGCAATGCCGAAATCGGCCGCACTCGCGGCCACCGCCTCATGGACTTCACCGGCATTCATTTCATCAAGACGCAGGCGCGCATCGGGGTGATCGACCACAAAGCGCGAAATCACCGCGGGCAATATCCGGGTCAAAACCGACGGGGCGGCGGCAATGGTGATTTTCCCGCCAATCCCCCTGGACAGTGCATCAAGATCGCCGAGCGCCTCTTCAAAATCCCCGATCAGGCGGCGGGCGACGGGCAAGAACCGCTCCCCGGTGTCGGTCAGGGTGACCTGCCGTGTCGTGCGATCAAAAAGCGCCGCCCCCGTCACATCCTCAAACTGGCGGATGGTGGTGGTCAGACTGGGCGGCGTAATTCCAAGCTCCGCCGCCGCCGCGGTAAAGGACCCGTGATCAGCCACCGCGACAAAGGACCGCATATGGCGCATATTCAGTGATGAAAACATCCAAACTCCCCCATAATTTCCAGCCGGTATTCCGGACTTATATTTCCCAAAGGGCATTCTCGAACCGGCACTCTCGAACGGACCCGACACAGGTCCTCTGCCTTTCGGCAGCACGGCCTCGGGACCATGCCCGTATCGGTTCAGATCAGATCAGATCAGATCAACTCGAACACCACCACCGGGCGACGTCAGCCTGGAATGACGAACAACTGACCGACGCCGCCACTGTAAACTTTTCTTTACACTCGCGTTGTGTCGACCTCGCCGTTTCGATGCCATCCCCCAAAGCCACATCACCGGGAAAACCAATCCTCATACCATTAAGACCCGGAACGATCGGAAATGGTGCCCGATTTTTACATTTGTCGTCGATGATCCGGAATTTCTGTCAGCAGATGTCAGTAGCCGGGCTTTGTAACCTCGATCTGGCGACCTTCGATTATTAGGCTCAAACTAATAATCATTCGGAATTTTCAATTTGTCCAATTAATCCTGATAGGGTCAAATAGGGTAAATTAACCCCAAAATCCGATCCGGAACCGGAAGCCAATCCGGGGATCGCAGACAGAGAGATCACCATGCCCGCCGCGACCGCCGCCAAAAGCGTTATTGCCAAATTGCCCCGCCTGACCCCGGACCGGTCGCTGGACAGTTTGACGCTGAGTTTCCTTAAAACCCTTGAATCCGAAGGAAAATTTAGCGGCGAGATCCATGCAGATTTCCCAACCCGCCTGATCCATGCCACCGATAACAGTGTCTATCAGGTGATGCCGCGTGCCGTGTTGCAGCCGCGTTCGCGCGATGACATCAATATCGTCATGGAAATGGCCGGTCGCGACAAATTCAGCGAGGTCAAAATCACCCCGCGCGGGGGTGGTACGGGCACCAATGGCCAGTCGCTTAACAACACCATCATTCTCGATACTTCCAAATATCTCAATAACATACTGGGTTTTGATAAGGAAAAGGCACTGGTTCATGTCGAACCGGGCGTGGTGCTGGATCAGCTTAATGCCTGGCTCAAACCCCATGGCTATTTCTTCCCGCCCGCCGTCTCGACCGCAAGCCGCGCCACCGTGGGCGGCATGATCGGATCGGACAGTTCGGGCAAGGGTTCGCGGATTTATGGCAAAACCAGCCACTATATCCATGACATGACCACGGTCCTGATTGATGGCACCGATTTCCGCACATCGGCCCTAAGTGCCTCAGAAGCCAGGGAAATCATGGATCGAGACGACCGCACCGGTCGGCTTTATCGCAAGGTCCATGATGAAATATTCCCGCGTCGCGATCAGATCGATGCCACCTTCCCGGAAATGAACCGGGGATTGACCGGCTATAACCTCAAGGAAGCCGTTTCTGATCAGGGGGATATGAACCTTTCCTTCCTGATTGCCGGGGCCGAGGGCAGCCTTGGCATGGTCAAGGAAATCACCTTCCGGGTTATTCCACTACCAAAGCACAAGGCCATCACCGTTGTCCGGTATGACAGCTTTGATAGCGCCCTTCGTCACGTGCAAGCCCTTGTAAAGTTTGATCCTGTTGCGATTGAAAGCATCGATGACAAGGTCATGAAACTGGCCGAACAGGATGAAAGCTGGCACATGCTGGGCAAGTTGCTGGGCACGGAAAACAGTACTGTTGCCACACGCGGCTTTAACGTCGTTGAATTTGTGGGTGAAACCCCCGAAGAAGTCGCCGCCAAACAGGACGAGCTGCGCGCATACCTTGATGGCAATCCCGACACGGATTACGCCCCCATCGGCTTTGTGCAGGCCACCGATCCCGGCCAGATTGCCGCGATCTGGTCAATCCGGGCCAAATCGGTGGGCTTGCTCGGCAATCTTGAAGGCAAACGCCGCGCGACACCATTCGTCGAAGATACCGCCGTCCCGCCCGAAAACCTTGCCGATTTCATCGCCGAATTCCGCGCCCTCCTTGATGCCGAAGGCCTTGATTACGGCATGTTTGGCCATGTCGATGTCGGGTGCCTGCATGTGCGCCCGCTTCTTGATATGTGCGATGAAGAAGACGAAGCGCGCCTGCGCCGGGTATCGGACGCAGTGGCGGAACTGACCAAGCGCTATAACGGCCTGATCTGGGGCGAACATGGCAAGGGATTCCGCGGCGAATACAGCCCGATCTATTTCGGGCCGGAGCTTTATGATGTTCTACGTCGCATCAAGGAAGCCTTTGACCCGGAAGGGCAATTAAACCCTGGCAAGATCGCATCGCCCTATTCCAAAAACATTCCGATCACCAAAATCGACGAAGCCCCGATGCGCGGGCAGATTGACCGTCAGATCGAAGATGCCCTTCGCGATGAATACCTTAATGCGACGCGGTGTAACGGCAACGGGGCCTGCTTTAACTGGGATCTGATGGATGCCATGTGCCCGTCCTATAAGGTCACGCGATCACGTGTGCATTCGCCCAAGGGCCGCGCGGGAATGCTGCGCGAATGGATCCGGCAGCTTTCGGTCGGCACCGATCCGATGAACCAGGATCTGGCGGTGATCAACGGGCGCGATTTCTCGCACGATGTCTATGAATCCATGGCCGGTTGCCTGTCGTGTAAGGCCTGCACGGGGCAATGCCCGGTCAAGGTCGATATCCCTGAAATGAAATCCCGGTTCCTCGAGACCTATCACACCCGCTACAAGCGCCCGGTGAAGGATTATGTCATTGCGAAACTTGAATATATGGCCCCGCTTCTGGCAAGCGCGCCCGGCCTGTTCAATGCCCTGCAATCGATCCCGCCGATGCCGTGGATTTTCAAACGTTTCATCGGCCTGACCGATTTGCCGAAGCTTCATAGCCAAGGCCTTAAATCGGGCCTGCGCGCGCGCGGCATTGGCAAATTCCGGCAGGCTGATCTTGATGGCTTGAGCCCCGATGAAAAGGCCAGGTCGGTCATTATCCTGCAAGATTGCTTTACCACGCATTATGACACCGACGTATTCCTTGCCCATGTGGATTTGCTGCAACGCCTTGGATACCGGGTGTTTGTGCCGCCCTATCGCCCCAATGGCAAGGCGATGCATGTGAAGGGGTTCCTCAAACGCTTTGATTATCAGGCCAAGCAAAACGATATCGTTTATGGCCGCATCGCCAAATCCGGTGTCGCCATGGTCGGGATCGAGGCCAGCGTGACGCTCACCTATCGTCAGGAATATGCCCAGCGCCTTTCAGACCGCCCGGATTATCGCGTGCATCTGTTCCATGAATGGCTGGCCACCGAAATCAGTGACGGCCGCCTGATCGCACCCAAAATTGATAACGCCGTTAACATGGATACCCCGGCAAGCCTGTTCCCCCATTGCACGGAAAAAACATCGATCCCCGATGTCGGCGTGAAATGGCAGAAAATCTTTGAGGCGTTCGGGCTTAAACTGACAGCCGAGAAAACCGGATGTTGTGGCATGGCGGGCGTTTACGGCCACGAAACCCGCCATCAGGAAACCTCGCGCGAGCTTTATGACCTGAGCTGGAAAAAGAAAGTCGATGCCACGGGGGCGCAAAACATGCTGGTGACCGGCTATTCCTGCCGCTGTCAGGTCGATCGCTATGAAGGGGTCAAGCCGCAGCATCCGGTCGAATACCTCGCCAAACTTATTGCATAGGAAACCCCATGATCCGTCACATCGTTCTGACCAAATTCAAGGCCGAGGTTACCAAAGCCGAAATCGACAGCCTGTTTGCCAAGCTGGCAGACCTCAAAAGCCACCTCCCCGGCATGCGCGGCTTTGACGGCGGCGTTTCGGTCAGCCCGGAGGGGCTTGAACAAGGTTTCCGGCACGGATTTTCAATTGATTTTGACGATGCGGCGGCACGTGATGCCTATCTGGAACACCCAGAGCACAAGGCCTTGGGTGGGCAGTTGGTTGGGCTGCTGGAAGGTGGTGTCGCCGGGTTGGTGGTGTTTGATTTGGTTATTGACGGAACTTCGTAAAAGCGAGATCTCGCCCTCTCCCACCTATTACGGATTGCGACGAAACAAAACAAATGTTCAGAAAAGGGATTCCGTTCCCCTTTTCCAGCCTTTACAGGCTTGGGTCAACAGAGCCTAACTCGCCAACGGCTCGACCAAACCAGAACTCTCACTGGACACGAAATGCCTCTGGAAAATACGGAGACATGCGGTCGACTTCGGCCTGATCATTCATCAATCTTACGCAAACCAAGTTCTTTTTCGTCCGCGAAGCGGCAACATATAAAAGCTTCCTCGAAGCGATGTCTCTTTTCGTTTCTGGTATCTCGCCTGAGAAACAATTTAGAAAGTCGTATTCTGTCGTCCATCCATACTCGTCTATCACTAGAAGAACGTTCTCTATTCCAGTTCCTTTCGTCTTATGCATGGTGGCGAATCCGACATCATTTTCATCATAATCATAGAAAGACAATACTTCAGAAAACGGGAGTTTTTCTGAAAAAAATTCGTCGTAAAAGATTTTTTGCTTTAGTTCTTTGTCTCTGTCTTTGAATTCCGCTTCAATTAGGTTCGCATCGAGATCCCCTCTTGGCGCGATCTCGATTTCCTTGAGCATCTGCACTTTGGTTCGATAGCCACTTGCGTGAAGAGCTTCAAAAGCTGCGAAGACGGGATCATCCTGAAGTCTCTCCAACAGCTCTTTCCGTCGAACCAAAAAAGCCTTGTGGCTCTCTGAGATTTTAATCAGCCCTGCTTTCGCGGCGAATTCGACTGCCTTGTACGCGGAAAGGTGTTCGGCAGTGAATGTGCGCAGCATCTCATCAAGCTTCGCTTTGTCAGAGACCGAGACAATCCCAAACCCCCGCTTCCGAAGGCTAGTGATCAAGCGATTGTATGCACGTCTATCCCCAGGCAAGCTCCGATGCAATGTAGTCAAATTGACTATTTCATCAAACTGCAATCGATCGAGCGTTTTTCTCATTTGATCTCGGGGTTCCTGGTACCGATCATCAAATATCTGATAGAGCTGTCCAAAACCCACATCGTTGGCAATCGATTTGTTCGTTAGCTTTAGTTGGACATAGCCCGGATAATCTTGACTAACCCTTCCAACGAGCTTATCGAGTGCTTTACGAAACGACGCGGCATTAGTTTTACGATCTTGTCTACTATCGCCCGTGTCTACTTTTTCAGGAGCAAAATCGTATAGCAGCTTTACGCTACCTTTCCGGCTCTCAAGGGTTTCAATCGTGCCGTCATCGAGCCTTTTTAGCGCTACATCTTGCTCTAATCCGTCTGTGCGAAATTTATTGGCGAAGGTTATGACCTCTGGGGAGCAACGGTAATTGTCATCTTTTTCAACAAGAACGACTTCCGCTGCATCAATGTGCTCTTGAGCGCTCCCTATACCGTCTGAGTAAATTGCCTGCTCGGAATCTCCAAACAAACCTATGATTGTTCTTGATGCTTTAGGCAGGCAGCGGAGCAAAACCCGAATAACATCCGGGTTGGTATCCTGATACTCATCAATGAAAATGCAATCATGCCGGTCCGAAACAATTTTCCCCAATATCGGGAACTCGTCGAACATCTTGCAGGCTATTTCGATTAAGCCGTCATGCCCGAATGATGGCTCATTGAAACTATCAAATTTTGTTTCATTGTAGAAAAATTCATCAGGGTTTCGATCTGTCAGTTTTGCACGAACTTCTTCGTTCAGCTCATCGATCAGTTTGTTCATCTGCGCGATGTACGCCTCCGGCTCCTTATCGTATTCGCTCTTCCTGGTCACCTTCGGCGTTAACTCGCCTAAGACAGTTTGGCGGCGTTTCTCCAATTTTTCGTAGGCCTTCTTGTAACGCTTATGTTCTTCAGACTTCCTGAGTATTTCGTCTCCACCATAGTGCTCATCACCCCAGCCTTCAAAAGGGGGAAGTTCGAACAGGATCGGGAAGACATGCTGAATGTTCCGCTTAAACGGCGAAATAATCCCGCTCAGAAACGAGTGGATGGTTGAGACCTCAATGTCAGCTGAAATACGGTCGGCAATCTCGTCAGCGGCTTTGTTCGTATGCGTGATGCATGCGATTTTGAGATTCTGATCGACAGAGAGCACTTTCTGCACAACCCTTTTCAAGCTCTCGGTTTTGCCGCTTCCCGCGCCGCCTTGAAGGAGAAAGTTCTCACCTCCAAGAACGAGTTCCGCAATCCGATCTACCGGATTCAATTTTTGTGAATCCATTTCAGGCCATCCATTATATATTTGGGCGTTTCCCAAGTTTCGCCACCAACCAGCGCCGCATAAAGAATCGCACCAGCAAAATCAGATTTTTTACTTATAATTTTTTCCGTTAAACCGTAATAGTCGCTCCCATCAAAATTATCGATTTCCTGAGTATTTGTTAGTCCTTCTAAATTGTCCTTTGTAGCCTTTATTTTTTCAAAGTTCTTTGAAATGAACGCGTCTTCGAAGGTTCGTGCGTGGTAGCCATTCTCTTCCAATTGGTAGGCAAGCTTGATTTGCCCTTCATCGGATGCAGCTTCGCCACTCAGCAGACACTCATGCCATTCTTTGTACGCGTCGACTTCGTCAATTGCCGGGGCCTCAAGGAAGTGCTTGAGAGTTTCATTTGATGTGTGCGAAGAGCCTTCTACTGGCCATTTTTTGTAGCTCGTCTTGCCGGTCTTTTCATTGAGCTCGGGCTTGGTCGTATCGATATCTGTAATGATAAGAGTACGGACACCGATGAACTCAAGGAATGGCGCAAACGCCCGCGCGTTCGCACCTACCTCAAGCACAGAGATGTTCTGAGAGGATAGGCCGCCTGTCTTGGCTGCCTCTTCATTCTCCTTATCGTGCATCTCAATAAATAATGGGAGAAGGACGCGTTCTGTTGTGCCTTCGATAAAAATTGCCTTACTGGCAAAAAATAGCTCTGCCGAATTGATGGTGAGATATTGCTTCAGGAATTTGAATAGCGCTTTGCCGTCTTCGCCATACTTATCGTATTCCTTGCTGAGATCAGTGTGGAAATTCTTGATAGAGACTGGCTCAGTTACGGACGGTCTCGATAGATAGCGAATATCCTCGAAGTCAGATTTCGATACGATATGAGAGGAGTGTGTGGTTATGAGGGCCTGTAAGCTTGGTATGTCAGATACCAAAACGTGGATTTTGTCTGCAAACACATATTGCATCTGCGGGTGGGTATGCGCCTCGGGTTCCTCTATCAACAGGAGGTTAAGTGGCGCATTTCGCCTTGAAATGTCGTCACGACAAAGTTCGATTTGGAGGAGAAGATAAAGAATATTCAGATAGCCAAGCCCGCTGTAGTTCTCTGGAAGGAAGTTATCGGTATCACCGTAGATGACCCGCGACGAGTTCTCGATAAGAGACTGGGACTGGATATTGGAAACGACTTTCAAGTCGCCGATGTCGAGAAAGTCGCGTGAGTTTTTTAAGAAACTGCCAAAAACCTCTTTGTATTGCTCACCCAGTTGCGTGTCGATATCTGCTAAAATCGATCTAAGCTTCTCTATGCTCCCGGCACCGGGCTTATCGGCGCTGGTATCGGCTTCACCCTCATTGTCAGCATCTGCCTCAATATTTCTTTCACGGAAGAATTTGGTTGATATGGCAGAAAGCGGCTTTGAACCGCGACCAGCATCCTCTGAGCTTGCAACGTTTCTGCGGGCATGGATGACTTGAAAGTTGAGAAGGGCATGAAGGCTAGCACGCTCTTTCTCCTCAAGCTGATTGCGATGTGACATGTAGTATGGTTGTTCGCCGTCATGCTCGAAATCATCAAATGCATAAACTCTTACATCGAGAAATTTTCCTGAAAGGTTGTTTTCGATAAACTTCTTTCGTTCTTCTGCGTCATCAGGGAGAACACGCAGGAGTTTGAACTTATCAATGGTGCATTCGAAGAGGATACTCGTGTGCCGCCGTTCTGGATCGAGGTCTAGCATAAATTCGGACAGAACTCCCAAATCATCTGCCTCGGTATAAGCGATGCGAAGAACCATTCTTATCGCGAGTTCATCGACGTTAGTATCGTCGTCTATTTTAAAAATGGCTCCGCGCAAGCTAAGCGGGAAATCAGTGAATGAAAACGTGTCCGGTCGCTCGAGGAATTTCTCTAACAACACTGCCAAAGATGTCTTGCCTGTATTGTTCTTCCCTACGAGCAAAGTCGTTTTTTCTCGCATATCAACGCAGCATTCCTGCAATAACCGGAAATTCTCAATTTTAATCTGCTCGATATGCATGTCTTTATCGCAATGTCTTTGGTTGCTGAGGCGCTTGGGTACATATAATTCAACTAATGTTATCATCCCGGTGGCATCGGAACAAAGAAATTTACATCTTTGAGTTGTGCGAGCGCCAATAGTTAAGCCCTTATCTGAGTAACTTCTCAGATAAGTTCACTTTTTAGCCACAGCCTAAACGCCGGATGGACAGCGAATTATTCAAGCCTTGATCGTGTTTCCAAAGACGGCGTTCATAATTGGCAACAAAAACAAAGGCAGCACCGATTTCAGGAGCTGCCTTTTAGTTTTGATGCGTATATCTCCAGCTTCCCGCGTGCGCGGGAATGACGGTGTGGGGTGATGGTGGGTGTCGCCGGTCTGATCAGACCGGCGTTGTTGTCACCAGATTTGATTTCTGTCGGGCCAAGTATTTGCCGTCGCCCTTTTGGCCGGTGACTTCGCCGTCCTTGACCACGGTTTTGCCGCGCACGATGGTGTGGACGGGCCAGCCTTTGACCTCCAAGCCTTCATAGGGGCTGTAGTCGCAGCCCTGTTGCAGGATGTCGTTGGTGATGGTGACGTTTTTATTGGGGTCCCAAAGGGCCAGATCGGCGTCGGAGCCAATCGCAATCGTTCCCTTTTGCGGGTACATGCCATAGAGTTTGGCGTGGTTGGTGGATGTCAGGGCAACAAAGCGGTTGAGGTCGATCCGGCCCTTTTGCACGCCTTCGGAAAACAGGATCGGCAAACGCGTTGCCACACCGGGGATGCCATTGGGTATCCAGCGGAAGCTTTTCTTGCCCTTTTCATTGAGCTTGCCTTCCGGGTCGTTAAAGCGGAACGGGCAATGATCCGATGAGAACAGGTCAAATACACCGCGTTCCAGACCATCCCAACAGGCGTCCTGACTTTCCTTGTCGCGTGGCGGCGGGGAGCAGACGAATTTCGCGCCTTCGAGTTCATTCTGATCAAGATCATCGGCGGTCAGCATGAGATATTGCGGGCAGGTTTCGCCCACCACCTTGCTGCCGCGCACGCGGGCGCGTTCGATTTCTTCCATGGCCTGTTTGTTTGAGACATGGACGATGACAATCGGGGTATCGACGATTTCGGCCAATGACAATGCGCGATGGGTGGCTTCGCGTTCTGCGGCAATCGGACGGGTTGTGGCGTGGGATTTGGCAGAGAATTCACCGGCTGCCTCGTGCTGGCCGATCAGGAAGCGAATGGCGTCCTCGTTCTCGCAATGCACCAGAACGAGTGCGCCGGTATTGCGCGCAGCATCAAGGGTATCGAGGATTTCATCATCGCGCAGACGCAGGTTTTCATAGGTCATGAAGACCTTGAACGAGGTATAGCCGTCCTCGACCAGGGCCGGGAGTTCCTGCCCCAAAACCGAGGGCGTCGGGTCGGTGACGATCAGGTGGAAGGCCACATCAATATGGCAATTGCCATCCGCCTTGGCGTGATAGACATCCAGGGAATGGCGCAGGCTGTCGCCCTTTTCCTGCATGCAGAAGGCAAGGATCGAGGTATTGCCACCAATGGCGGCCGAACGTGTGCCACTTTCGAAATCATCGGCCATGACGATGCCATCGCCGGATGGCTGATCAATATGGACGTGGCTATCGATCCCGCCCGGCATGACATAAAGCCCGGTGGCATCGATAATGTCATCCGCCCCGTCAAGGGATGCGGCGATGGCAGAAATCCTGCCATCCTTGATGCCAAGATCGGCGACATAAATGTCGCTGGCGGTAACGATGGTGCCGTTTTTGATGATGCGGTCAAACTGCATGATGTGGCCTGCCCCCTTTATTGATCGGTTGTATCAAGCAGACGGTCAAAGGCCGCGGTCAGACGGTCCACCTGTTCGATGGTGTTATAATGCACCATCGAAACACGAACTGCGCCGCCATTATCAGACAGGCCCAAAAATTCGACCAGACGGCGGGAATGGAAATCCCCAAAGCGGATGGCGATTTTTTCGCGGTCAATGATCTTGCAGACTTCCTCGGCGTTGCGATTATCGAACCGGAAACTGATGGTTGGGATGCGCGTGCCGTCGCGATTGTCGGCCTGCCCGATCACGACGCAATCATTGCGCCCGCGCAGGTATGACAGCAACCGGTCGGTCAGGGCATTTTCCTGATTTGTGATGGCCTCATAGGCGGCAACGATTTTGTCACGCACCGATCCGGTTTCCCCGGCCCGTTCGCCCAGTTCGCACAGGTAATCGACAATACCGCACACCGAATAGGCCATTTCATAGCTTGGATTGCCGGGCTCGAGCTTTCCGGGGACTTTATCCTTGCCATAGAAGTAATGATAAAGCGTATCAAGTTCGAGAAGCAGGTCATACTTCCCGTACATCATCGCCCCGTGCGGACCATAGGTTTTATAGAGGCTAAAGACATAATAGTCGGCGTCAAAGGCCTGCACATCAATTGCGCGGTGTGGCGCATAGGCCACCGCATCAATGCAGATTTTCGCACCATTGGCATGGGCATAATCGGCGAACTGACGCACCGGATTGATTTCACCAACAATGTTTGACACATGGGTGACACAGACCAGTTTGGTCTTGTCGGTCATCACGGCCTTAAGCCCGTCCAGATGCAGTCGCCCGGTCTTGGCATCGGGTTCCCAGAAGCGGATTTTCACGCCGAATTCTTCCAGTGCCACCCACGGCCCGATATTGGATTCATGATCGCCGATGGTAACAACGATTTCATCGCCAGCGGAAAACTGGCTGCGCATGGCGCGGGCAAGATTTTGCACAAGAACGGTGGTCGACGCACCGAAAATGATTTCCTCGGGGCGCGATGCATTGACCAGCTGAGCCGCACTTTTGCGGGCATCAAGAAGGGCCTCGGCTGCGCGTTTGGAAACCTCGTAAGACCCGCCGATCTGCACATTACGATTGATCAGGAAGCTGTTGATGCGATCGAGCGCCTTGGTCAGGATCTGCGATCCCCCGGCATTGTCAAAGAACGTCCAGCCATTTGAAAGTGCAGGAAACTGGCTGTGGACATAATCCATATCAAGGGTGCGTGTGTTTGCCATGAAAGGCATCCTCCGGGTGTATGGTTTCTATTTTTAATGATCGAGAACGGCGTGGAGGAAATTCCGCGTGCGTTCTTCTTTGGGGGCGTCGAATATTTCGGTGGGCGTGCCGGCCTCGATGATGTTGCCACCATCCATGAACAGCACCCGGTCGGCGACCTGACGGGCAAAGCCCATTTCATGGGTAACGACGACCATGGTCACACCAGTCCCGGCGAGCTTTTTCATCACGTCAAGCACCTCGCCGACCATTTCCGGATCAAGGGCCGATGTGGGTTCATCAAACAAAAGCACCTTGGGTTCCATGGCAAGCGCACGGGCAATGGCGACGCGCTGTTGCTGACCGCCGGAAAGCTGACCGGGATATTTATCGGCCTGCACCGAAATGCCCACACGTTCAAGCAGATCGCGCGCGCGTTTTTCGGCATCGGCTTCGTTCATTTTGCGGACCCGGATAGGGGCCAGCATGACATTGCGCAAGACGGTCATGTGCGGGAACAGGTTGAAAGACTGAAACACCATGCCGACTTCGGCCCGAACATCGGCAAGATCGCGACCGGGGCGCACCGGAATGCCATCAACGATGATTTCGCCATCATCCTCGAACGGTTCGAGATGGTTGATGCAGCGGATCAGCGTTGATTTGCCAGATCCCGAAGGCCCGACGACGCAAACCACCTCGCCCTGCGAAATTTCAAGATCGATGCCGTGCAGGACAGTGAAATTGCCATAGGCCTTGCGGAGGTTTTTGATTTTGATCAGGGGCGCTTTCATCATGTTCTCCCGCGGCTAAAACGTTTTTCAAGACGGGCGACGAAACGCACCATCGGCAACAGCAAGATCAGATAGATCACAGCCGCCCCGATCAGTGGCGTCGGGTTGGCAGAAAGGGCCTGTGCCTGTGTTGCCTGTTTGAGCAGGTCGGGCATGGCAACAACCGATGCCAGTGCGGTGTCCTTGAGAACGTTGATGCAGTTATTGGTCAGTGGCGGGATAACGATGCGGATCGCCTGGGGCAGAATCACATCGGTCATGGTATAGCGGTTGGAAAGACCAAGGGCGGCGGATGCCTCGAACTGACCTTTGGGGATGGCTTCGATCCCGGCGCGGAAGATTTCTGCGGTATAGGCCGCCGAAACCAGTGTCAGCGCCGTCACCGCCGAAAAGAACGGCGACAGACGAATGCCCACAAAAGGCAGCGCGTAATAAACAATGATCAAAAGCACCAGAAGCGGGATCGAGCGGAAAACATCAATATATCCGCGCACCAGCGCATTGGTCACCGGCCCGGCATAAAGCCGCAAAACCGCCAGAAAAAGACCGCCGATCAGACCGGCAATAATACTTGTGATACCAATCCCGATGGTCACAAGCAGGCCGTTTAGCAATTGCGGCAGGCTGGCAACCAGTACGGGGATGTTAAAGAAAGTCGAAAATAAATCCATTTCACCACCAGTTCAAATTCACCCTGCCGACAATGCCGGGAGCCGCATGCCAATATCGGGGGCATCACCGGCAGGGTTGATGTGCGATATGCGCGATTATTTCAGGGTCGGCATATCGAGCACTTTGACCGTCGAGGTGGTGTCTTCGGGAACGGCACCGAACCAGGTTTCATGCAGACCGGCGATGAAGCCTTCTTTTTTCAGTTCGGTGATCACGTCATTGACCTCGGTTGCCAGCGCGGCATCCTTGTTGAACATGATCGAGTATTTTTCACCCGTGGTGATGCGCTCAACAACCTTGAGGCTCGGCTTGTCCTTGACGTAGTAAAGCAGTGCCGGAATGTCGCTGATATAGCCGTCAATACGGCCTGCGGTCAGATCAAGCATCGCAGGCGAAAGGCCTTCGTAGCGACGGACATCTTCGATGCCATATTCGCCACCGTTTTTGGTGACCCACATATCCCCCGTGGAGCCGGTATCAACACCGACAACCTTGCCCTTCATGGCATCGAGACCGGTGACACCGCCTGCTGCGGTCGCGGTCAGGGACTGGTCACTATCGTAATATGGCTGTGCGAAGGTCACAGACTCAAGCCGCTTGTCGGTGATGGTGATCGAGGAAACTGCCATGTCGATACGGCCCGATTGCACCGCCGGGAACAGACCGTTGAACGGAATGTTGACGAATTCGACGCTTTTGCCCAGACGCTTGGCGATTTCATTGACCAGATCGACTTCAAAGCCAACCACGGTGCCGTCTGCGGTTTCGAATTCCCACGGAACGTTGCCGATATTCGCCCCGACCGTCAGATCGGCGGCATTGGCCGAGCTTGCGACACCCATCGCAAGAACCCCACCGACAACGGAAGCCGCAACATATGAAAAGAGCTTCATTTTATTATCCTTGTGTTTTTCGATATCCCTGATAACTACTGGTCTAACTGGTCAGACCAGTTAGACCACAACGAAACATAAATCCGGAACCGTTGCAAGTGGGTTGGAGAAAAATCGTGACAAGCACACAACCAGCGCGGTATTCGCTTTAAGAACAAGGAACGAGGGAAGAGCAATGTTCAACAGGACCCTTTTGCCACAATCAGTGGCACGGGAAATTCAGGGGATGATTCAGGACGGCACCCTGAAGCCCGGCGAAAAGATTCCCTCGCAGCGCGAATTTGCTCAGAAATTCGGGGTAAGTCGCGCGTCGCTTCGCGAAGCCCTTTTAACGCTCGAGACCCTTGGCCTGATCAAGACCGAAGCCGGACGTGGCACCTTTGTTACCGCCGGTGGCACAAAATCAGAAGGCGATATGGCGCCCTGGCGCTATTCGGAAACCCATAGCGTTTTTGACGTTTTCCAGACCCGTCTGATCCTCGAAGGTGAAATCACGGCACTGGCCTGCGGCCGGTTGGCAGCAACCCAGTTTGAAGCCATGGAAGATGCCACCAACCGCATGGAAAAATGCTGGGCCGATCAGGACCTTATTGCCAATGTCGAGGCCGACCTTGAGTTCCACGGCACCATCGTGGCGGCATGCAGCAACAGCATGTTGCGTGATCTTTACAAAACCGTGCGCGATCAGATCACCGAAACCCAGCGCCAGCCGATTCCGATCACCGACCCGGAACGCATGCGCGAATCCATTGGCGAACATCGCAAAATCATGGCGGCCCTGCGCGACAATGACGCGGACCGTGCCCGCAAGGAAATGCAGGCCCATGTGCGCAATACCGCACGCTGTGCGGGTTTGCAGGCCTAGCACCCCTCCCCTTACAAAAACGGCAGCATGTTTTTGACGTGATCGGCAAAGGCGGCTGAGGCGGGGTTTTGGGTGCCCTCGCCTGCCATCACCTTAAGGCCCAACTTGGGCAAGGCCGGTAGCGGCGCTTTGAGGATGTAAAGGTCATTGGGCACCGCCTTTTGCATCATCACACTGATGGCAAGCCCCGAACGGGCCACCGCGATCAGGCCGGTCAGGCTGCTGCTGGCATAGGAAATCTTGTAGGGGATAAGGGCTGCGTCCATGGCATCACACGCCGCCTTGTGATCAAGGGCGTTTGATGCCGGAAGGGCAAGCGGGATGGTGCGGCCGCTTGATGTTGTGGTGTCGCCTGCCCCTTCTCCGATCCCGGTTCCAATCCCTGTGCCGAAATCATGCAGATCAAGGGTCGGCTTTGCCCCGACCCAGGCCAGTTGTTCGGTCCTTGCGATATCGGGTTCCCCGTCCGGGTTGGCGACCGAGACCAATGCCAGATCAATCTGGCGCGCCCGCAGCATCTTATGCAGCTCCGGCGTCGGGGCCGAAACCACCTTGATCTCCACATCCGGATAGATCGTCCCGAAGCTTTTAAGCAGGGCCGGGAAAAAGGCGATCAGGTAATCCTCTGGACAGCCAAACACCATCGAACCGCGCAGGCCCCGGTCGGAAAAGGCAAAGACTGCCTCGTCATGGAGTTTTAATATCCGTTCGGCATAGCCAAGGAACCGCTCCCCACTGCCGGTCAGGGTAACGCCGCTGCCACTGCGATGAAAAAGCGTCTGGCCCAGCGCGTCTTCAAGACGTTGAATTTGCATGGTGACGGTTGATTGCGTGCGCCCGACCTGAAGGGCGGTGGCGCTCAGCGTCCCGGAATGGGCGGCGCGCACAAAGGTCGTCAGCAGTTTGAGATCAAGCAAGGTTTGCATGGCTTTGCCACCGCATATCAATTTTTCCAATACCGGAATGCCATCATTATCAATTTTACGATGATATCAACAGCCGATACCCTGCATCCATCAAAGACACATGCTGACGGGGAGCCGATCATGTCAAACAATGCCGATCCGAAATTCTGGGATGCTGCCCAAAAACACCTGATCCGCTATGGCGGAACGTTTGAGCCCGCGATCATTGAACGTGCCAAGGGATCGTTTGTCTATGACACCGATAACCGTGCGATCCTTGATTTCACATCCGGGCAGATGAGTGCGGTTTTGGGGCATGGGCACCCGAAAATCGTCGAAACCGTGCAGCGGCAGGTCGAAACCGTCGCCCATCTGTTTAGCGGCATGCTGAGCCGCCCGGTGGTGACCTTGGCCGAACGGTTGGCCGCCCTTGCGCCGGGGCTGGATCGGGTTTTACTGCTTTCGACGGGGGCAGAAAGCAACGAAGCGGCCATTCGCATGGCAAAGCTTGTCACCGGCAAACATGAGATTGTGGCGTTTTCCAAAAGCTGGCACGGGATGACCGGGGTTGCGGCATCGGCGACCTATAGTGCCGGGCGCAAGGGATATGGCCCGGCCGCGGTCGGATCGCTTGCCATCCCCGCCCCCAATGCGTTTCGCCCGCGTTTCAGGAATGCCGACGGGTCGCTTGACTGGCAGACCGAGCTTGATGACGCCTTCACCCTGATTGATGCCCAATCGACCGGCAATCTGGCGGCATTCGTCGCCGAACCGATCCTGTCAAGCGGCGGGATGCTGGAGCTTCCAAAAGGCTACCTCGCAGCCCTTAAGCAGAAATGCCAGGAACGCGGGATGCTGCTTATTCTGGACGAAGCCCAGACCGGTATTGGCCGCACCGGCACCATGTTTGCCTTTGAACGCGATGGCGTGATGCCCGATATCATGACGCTTTCAAAAACCATCGGGGCGGGATTGCCGCTTTCGGCCGTGATGACCACGCCCGAAATCGAGGATGCCGCCCATGAAAAGGGGTATCTTTTCTATACCACCCATGTGTCCGATCCCCTGCCCGCCGCCGTGGGTGTCACGGTGCTTGATGTGGTGGCCGAAGAAAACCTTGTGGCGCGGGCGGGTATCCTGGGCAAGCGGCTGTTTGACGGGTTGGCCGCGCTGAAAGGTCAGTATTCATGTGTCGGCGATGTGCGTGGACGCGGGCTTATGCTGGGTATGGAAATCGTCAAGGATGGTGGTGCGCCTGATCATGATCTGGGGGCTGCGATTGCGCGTGAGGCGTTTAAACGCGGGCTTAGCATGAATATCGTCAAGCTTCCGGGCATGGGCGGCGTGTTCCGCATTGCCCCGCCCCTGACCATTTCCGAGGACGAACTTGATCTTGGCATTTCGATCATTGGCGACAGCATTGCCGCAAGCCTTAATGGTCGCTGATTGTGGGACCTTATTGACAGACCAGACGAAACAAAGGTGAAATCAGGCAAAGTCAACCTTCACAAAGGCACTGTCATGATCCGCCATATCGTTCTGGTCAAATTCCAACCCGGCATCAAACAGGATGAAATCAACAGCCTGTTTGATGCCCTTGCCAATCTTGGCACGCTTATTCCCGGCATGCGGGGATTTGACGGCGGCATTTCCGTCAGCCCGGAAAAGCTTGAACAGGGTTTCCGTCATGGTTTCTGCATTGATTTCGACGATGCCACCGCACGCGACGCCTATCTTGAACATCCCGAACATCAGAAACTCGGCGGGCAACTGGTCGGGATGCTTGACGGTGGATTGTCGGGGTTGGTGGTGTTTGATCTGAGTCTCAACTCACATTAAACAGAGGCATTCATTATAGATAATTGAAGTAATATGCTTATTGTGACAGATATCTAATTTAAAGAAAAACAACCGGAATCAAAGCAAGATAGATGGAGAAGGAACTTCTACAAGCCTTAGCGAGTTTAGATTTTCTAGGAATCGATAACTTACAAGACGCAAAGAACTTTGCTGTTTCAGTCAGCTCATCGATTGCTGCAACTGCAATGCTATTCATTGTCTCGCCTTTCCGGAGATTGATATCTGCTATATTCCTGTTTTTACCTAACAAAATAAAAGAATATCGAGACATCAAACCTGACACAGGAAAATTCATATTCTACAGACTGATCAATGATACAGATGAAGTGGTGAAAGGAACGCTTGAAATCGGATTTTTATTCCCACGTATATATGCGAAATTCCGATCCCCTTACATCACCAAGACAATATCGAATTTGGGGAAGATTGAGCAAACACCAAACTTCTTGGTAGTTCGGTTCAAGACAAGCCCATCGTTCTATATTTCCATAAACAGAGCCTCTTCAAAGATATTCGAAGACGTCCGAATTGGCATGATTTTGGGTGTAAGCGCAGAAACCGGCAGTCAGTACGCTGGTCCTGTTTTGCTCGTAAAGAACGAGCTTCCTATTGAGACCGTCAAGGCTTTGCTCGAGAACCGACAAACTTACTATAATGATCTAACAAGCTTCAGAAAGCTTGTTAGAGAACAGCTATAGGAACAAGGTTTTCTCAGACACACAGTGAACACTGCAAATTTGCGCAACATCAAAGAATGCAGTGCGGCAACCTATTAGGATCATTCCAGAAAATCGGACATTGCAAGCGTAAGCGAACTCTGGTCAGATAATACGATCCGAGATTGTAAATTCCTTGCCGACATGTTCGAGGGTCAGAACCCTAGCCCCGTTTCCGGAGGATGGAATGAAGAACCTGCGTTCTTTGATGATTGTTCTTGTGGTGATTGTTGCAGCGGCCGGTGGCGGCTTTGCCTATTGGAAATCGCAACAATCCGAACTTCCATCCTATATCGCATCGGGCAATGGCCGCATTGAAGCCGAAGAAATCCGGGTGGCGACCAAATATGCCGGGCGGATTGATGAAGTCCTTGTCGATGAGGGCGATACAGTCACGACCGGTCAGGTTCTTGCACGCATGGATACCGCCGAACTGATGGCCAGTCAGGCGCGTGCACGAGCCGAAGTTGCCGGTGCCGAACAGGGTATCGCCGAGGCCGAGGCCCTGATTGTCCAGCGCCAAAGCGAGCTTTCCTTTGCCCAGCAGCAATTGGTGCGCGCCAATGAACTGGTCAAAAACAACAACATTTCGCGTGAACAGGTCGATCAACGCCGCGCAGACCGCGATGTGGCACAGGCCGCGCTCAGTGCTGCCAAGGCCCGGCTGGTCAGCGCCCGGCGCAATGTCGAGGCGACCGAGGCCGAACTCAGACGCATCCAGGTCCAGATTGATGATTCTGTCCTGAAAGCCCCGCGTGACGGGCGTGTGCAATATCGCCTTGCCGAACCGGGCGAGGTTTTATCGGGTGGCGGACCGGTCATCACGTTGATTGATCTGACCGATGTTTACATGAATGTGTTCCTGCCGACCCGTCAGGCAGGCCTTGCCTTTGTCGGTAACGAGGCGCGCATCATTCTGGATGCGGCACAGGGCTTTGTGATCCCGGCCAGGGTATCGTTTGTCGCCGATGACGCGCAATTCACCCCGCGCGAAGTCGAAACGCGGTCGGAACGCGACAAGCTGATGTTCCGGGTCAAGATCCGTATTGATCGGGAATTGCTTTCTGAACATATCAAACGGGTCAAAACCGGCCTTCCGGGTGAGGCCTATATCATGCTGGCCGATCATAATGACTGGCCGGCCGAATTCACACCCAATGTGCCCGATGACGCCACCCTTCGCCAGAGCCTGCAATAATGGCGGGCGTGGCGGCGCATTCTGATCCCGGCACTGATTTTGCCGTGCGGCTTCGTGATGTTTGCCATCGCTATGGCAAGGTCACAGCCCTTGATCATATCCATCTGGAGATTCCGACCGGACAGACTGTGGGCTTTATCGGCCCCGATGGTGTGGGGAAATCATCGGCCCTTGCCCTGATATCCGGGGCGCGTAAAGGTCAGGACGGGCTGGTCGAGACACTGGGCGGATCCATGAGCGACAGCGCGCATCGCAATGCTGTCCTGCCCCGGATTGCCTATATGCCCCAGGGACTTGGCAAGAACCTTTATATGGACCTGACGATCCGTGAGAACCTTGATTTCTTTGGGCGTCTGTTCGGTCAGGGCAAACGCGAGCGCAATGAACGCATTGCGTCGCTGACCAGGGCAACCGGACTGGCGCCGTTTACCGAGCGCCCGGCGGGCAAGCTTTCGGGCGGGATGAAACAGAAGCTGGGGCTTTGCTGCGCGCTTATTCATGATCCCGATATCCTGATCCTTGATGAACCGACCACCGGGGTTGATCCCCTGTCGCGTCGGCAGTTCTGGCAACTGATTGATGCCATCCGCGAAACCCGAAGCGAAATGACGGTTCTGGTGGCCACCGCCTATATGGATGAAGCCGCCCGGTTTGATCATCTGATTGCGATGAATGACGGCAAGGTATTGGCGACCGGTAGTGCCGACGAGATTTTAAGCCGGACAGGGACCGAGAGCCTTGAAGCAGCCTTCATCGCGCTTTTACCCGAAGAAGAACGCAGCGGGCATCATGAGCTGATCATTCCGCCCCGCACGGAAAATGGCGACATACCGGCCATCGTTGCCGAAAACCTGACCCAGAGATTTGGCAATTTTACCGCCGTCGACAATGTCAGTTTCCGGATCGAAAAAGGCGAGATTTTCGGGTTCCTCGGATCAAATGGCTGTGGCAAGACCACGACCATGAAGATGCTGACCGGGCTTTTGGCAGCGACCGAAGGCACGGCAGAACTTTTTGGCAAACCGGTTGACGGGCAGGATATCGAACTGCGCCGTCGGGTTGGCTATATGAGTCAGGCCTTTTCACTTTATTCCGAACTGACCGTACTTCAGAACCTTGAGCTGCATGCAAGACTGTTTCACCTCCCCGATGATCAGATCAAACCGCGGATTGCCGAACTTTCAGACCGGTTCGGGCTCAGTGAATATCACGACGATCTGTCCGAACGCCTGCCACTTGGTGTGCGACAGCGCCTGTCGCTTGCGGTTGCGATCATTCATGACCCGGAAATCCTGATCCTTGATGAACCGACATCGGGTGTGGATCCGGTGGCACGTGACGGGTTCTGGGAATTGCTGGTCGAGCTTTCACGCAAACAGGGCGTGACGATCTTTATTTCCACCCATTTCATGAATGAGGCCGAGCGATGTGATCGCATATCGCTGATGCATGCGGGCAAGGTTCTGATCAGCGATACGCCAGATGCAATCACCAAGGGCCGCGGTTTTGCGACACTAGAAGAAGCCTTTATCAGCTATCTGGTTGAGGCCAGCGGCGAACAGGAAAGCGCACCTGAACCGGACCCCGATCAGATTGCAGGCGATGATATCCAGTCTGATCACTGGAAACCGGCAAAGGCATGGATCTTCAGCCCAAGGCGGTTATGGGCCTATTCACTGCGCGAGACCATGGAACTGATCCGTGATCCGATCCGGTTGATGTTTGCCCTGATCGGGACGGCAATCCTGATGCCGGTCTTTGGTTATGGCATTACCTTTGACGTTGAAAACCTGACCTATGCGGTTTTGGATCGCGATCAGACGCCCGAAAGCCGGACCTATATCGAAAATCTGTCGGGATCGCGCTATTTCGAAGAGCAACCCGCACTGATCAGCAATAACGATCTTGAGGCGCGGTTGTTATCAGGCGACATATCGCTGGCGATTGAAATTCCGCCCGGTTTCGGACGGGATGTCGGCCGGGGGGCAAGCCCGGAAATCGGGGCGTTCATTGACGGCACCATGCCATTTCGGGCCGAGACGATTCACGGCTATGTCGAAGGCATTCATCAACGTTATCTGGCCGAAAGTGCACGTCGCGCGCAAGGCAGCGCATCATCCCCCCTGCCGATCCGGATCGAAACCCGGTATCGCTATAATCAGGATTTCAAAAGCATCTATGCCATGGTGCCATCGGTGATTGCCCTGCTTCTGATGTTTATTCCTGCCGTCCTCATGGCGGTAGGCGTGGTGCGCGAAAAGGAACTGGGATCGATCACCAATCTTTATGTGACGCCGGTCTCGAAACTTGAATTCCTGCTGGGCAAACAGTTGCCCTATATCGGGCTTGGGCTGATCAACTTTGTTCTGATGACAGCGATGGCGCTGTTCTGGTTCGAGGTACCGTTGCGTGGCAACGGATTGACGCTTTTGGTCGGTGCAACCCTGTTTGTGATTGCGACCACCGGGCTCGGACTTTTGATTTCGTCCTTTACCAGCACCCAGATCGCCGCCCTGTTCGGCACAGCGATCATCACCATGGTGCCATCGGTGATGTTTTCAGGGATGATGCAGCCGATCTCGTCGCTTGAGGGCGCGCCTGCGGTGCTTTCGACCATCATCCCGACATCGCATTTCATGTCGATCAGTGTCGGCACCTTTACCAAGGCGCTGGGCTTTGCCGAGCTTTATCCCGAACTGATCAAGCTTGCGATATTCTTCCCGGCCCTAAGTGTGATTTCGATGCTGCTTTTGAAAAAGCAGGAGGTGTAAGGCGATGTTTTCAAGACGGATTGGCAATATCTATCGCCTTGGTATCAAGGAGCTTTACAGTCTCAGGCGCGATGTCGTTTTGATGGCCCTGATCGTCTGGGCGTTTTCATTTGCGATCTATAACGCGGCGACCGGTTTTTCGCATGACCTGAATAATGCATCGATTGCAATTTCCGATCAGGACGGATCGGCCATATCGCTTCGCATTCGGGATGCTTTCCTGCCGCCATTTTTCCAGACACCGGTGCAGATTGCCGAGCGTGATCTGGATGCGGCAATGAATAGCGGTGCCTTCACCTTTGTCCTTGTTATCCCGCCACGGTTTGAGCGCGATCTGATTGGCGGGCGCAATCCGGAAGTGCAGCTTAATATCGATGCCACCGCCATGATGCAGGCCGGGATCGGTCAGGGCTATGTCAGCAACATCATCGCACAGGAAGTTTCAAGCTGGCTGGGGGGCAAATCGGCCTATGCGGGGGCCAAGACGGATAGCGCGGCACAGATCGTCACACGCTATGCCTATAACCAGAATGCGACGAGTTCCTGGTTTACGGCGACCATGGAAATCATCAATGCCATCACGATGCTGTCGATCATTCTTTCGGGGGCGGCCCTTATTCGGGAACGCGAACATGGCACGATTGAACATCTTCTGGTGATGCCGCTTGATCCGTTTGAAATCATGATGGCAAAGGTCTGGGCCAACGGCCTTGTGATCCTGATTGCCAGTATGCTGTCACTGATCTTCGTGGTTCAGCTGGTGCTTGGCGTGCCGGTGATCGGATCAAAGCTTTTATTCATGGCCGGGACGGTCTTGTATCTGTTCTTTGCCACCGCACTTGGCATTTTCCTTGCGACCATGACCCGATCAATGCCGCAATTCGGATTGCTGTTTATCCTTGTCGTCCTGCCGCTTCGCATGCTGTCGGGGGGAACGACCCCGCTTGAAAGCATGCCCGAAACCCTTCAGAACATCATGCAATTCTCCCCCGCGACCCACTTCGTCAAATACGCGCAGGCGATCCTGTTTCGCGGGGCCGGGATTGAGGTGGTCTGGCCGGAATTCCTGCTGGTGTTTGCAATCGGGGTTGGCTTCGTTGCGTTTAGTGCGCTTCGGTTTAGAAAGAGTATTGCTCAGATGCGGTAAAGCTGCAAAAAAGTCGTTTAAGTTTAAATAAAGAAAAGATTTTTGGATTATCTATTTAAAATCAAACATTTCCTTCAATTGGCTCTCATTTAAATAACATATCTTTTTGCAAAACGAACCGTAGGCGAGGATCATCAAAACAATCTTCCATTACTTCTCCACCGGAGGATGCCTCTGATACATATATAATTAATAGAGAAGTACTGGAAATTTTCTCTAACAAATTCCGAATTGCCTTCACAATATCACTAAAACCATAGTACCCAGATGGCAGCACGAAGTGATAGACATCACAACCGTCTGGTATAACCAAATTATCCCTCAAAAAGTATCGATCAACGATGTCGGATGGGGCACGTATTTCACAACGACTATCAAAATCAATTTCCGAAATATCTAACGAGAACGACAGAAGTATATTATTCTTTCCGTCATACTTGTAAGACAAATTCAAAACAGAGGAGAATTTTTCCTTTATCCTATGAAGTAATTTTAGACCGACTCCGTCAGATTTACTTAAAAATTCACCATCTAAACTATTAAATTCTCTCCCGTTATCGGAAATTGCAAATGAACTTGCCGAAACTTGGATTGTGGCCTTAGTGGCCCTACCATGCTCAAAAGCATTTCTTACAATCTCATGC
The DNA here is from genome assembly GCF_037027285.1 of Thalassospira sp. CH_XMU1448-2. NCBI lineage: Bacteria > Pseudomonadati > Pseudomonadota > Alphaproteobacteria > Rhodospirillales > Thalassospiraceae > Thalassospira > Thalassospira sp. CH_XMU1448-2. The sequence goes on along the minus strand of NZ_JAYMEA010000002.1, from coordinate 253,662 downwards.
GATAAAGCACCCAAGTCCGTCCTCATTAAACCACTAACCACACTTAAAACTTCTGGCGTACAAAACACCTCTTTCAGATCGGCTTGGTAGCCGTTGGGATATAGATCAAACTCAAAACTCCCGTCTTCAATTGTTCTAACCTTACTTCTTATGTTGGGAGGGCAATGCTGAGGGTAATGCTTGTAAAGAATATCCTCATTTCCCAGTATGATATCCCGAATATCGTCCCAGAACCAAACATAGACCTTTGGGCCGCCATTACACTGTGAAAGAGTAGATAACTCTAGGACCTGCCGTTGTAAAACCGCGTCTCTCGGAGCTGTAGTTGCGACCGTAAATTCTCTAAGGTTACCTATGAGATCCCGAGCTTTTTTAAGCTCGCTTTCCACTTCTTTTAGAGTCAGTGTTTTCTGGAGAAAGTTATCTTTACCCTTACACTGAACCCCATAAAAGCCAGACCTATTCCCACTACTTATTATATCAATGCCGTTTTGCGATTGACCTTTTCGTCCGTTTTTTTGAGCGAAATCATCCCTCCATCGCTCTCTCCAGACGTCAAGACAAATACTCTCAAACGCTTCCCAGTCGCCCGGTGGCAGTAGTTGGAGGTTGTTTGCCATATTGAAAATCACCGAAATTGTGAGCGAGCAGCACCAGACTACAGCAGAAGAAGTTCAATCAAAAGATTTAAACTTTCTACAATTCACTCCTAAAAAGCGCAATCCTAATAGAATGCTAAATCGGTCAAGGATTTTAAACACAAAACCCCGCGCGGGAACCCGGCGGGGTGGGAATGGTGGGCCTAACAAGACTCGAACTTGTGACCTCTCGCATGTCAAGCGAACGCTCTAACCAACTGAGCTATAGGCCCCTATGGGTGTGAAAGATGGTGGGCCTAACAAGACTCGAACTTGTGACCTCTCGCATGTCAAGCGAACGCTCTAACCAACTGAGCTATAGGCCCGCAAATCCATCTTTCAGAAGACCGCCCCGATCATATCGAAAGGATTGGTCTGTGCCGTTTGCGTCGGCGAGGCGGTATTTAGCCCAAGGCAGACAAAGGCGCAACCCCAGAAATGGTTTTTTGACAAAAAATCTTCATCAATTCTGCTCCAATTACCATATGCTAGAGGAACATATTGCCCCTGATCAGGTGCAATATGATTTTTGGGGACCGCGGGACATTCAACACACCCATTCAGGGATGGACATTACGAAAGACAATGAACCAGTTGCCTTCGGAAATTGCCTCTAGCGGGCCTGCTACTGTTATCCTGCCGCCACGGCAGACCTTGCCTGTGGTCTTTGCATCCCCGCATTCGGGGCGCCAATACCCGCAGGATCTGATTGAAAGTGCACGGATCGGATCGTTTGAATTACGCGCATCGGAAGATGCCTTTGTCGATCAGCTGTTCAACGCGGCCCCGAAACTCGGCGCACCGCTGCTGTGCGCGACCTTCCCGCGGGCCTATGTAGATGTGAACCGGGCGGCGATGGAACTTGATCCGCGCATGTTCGAGGGTGACCTGCCCCATGATGCGGAAATCAATTCGATGCGCGCGCTTTCGGGACTTGGGTCGATTCCACGTGTGGTCAGTGGCGGGGTCGAGATTTATAAAGGCCGCCTGCCCGTCGAAGAAGCATTCGAACGCATCGATACCTATTACCGTCCCTATCACCGGGCCTTGCAGAAGCTGATTGAGCAGACGCGCGATACATTTGGCTATTGCATCCTGATTGATTGCCATTCGATGCCCGGCGATTCCACCGACAGCACAAAAAACCGCGTTGATCTGGTGCTTGGCGATTGCTATGGAACATCATGCCACCCGTCACTGACGCGGTTTGTGGATGATTGTCTTCGCGATATGGGATTTGGTCCGGCGCACAATGACCCCTATGCCGGGGGATATTGCACCCGTCATTACGGCCGCCCCGAGGAGCATGTGCACAGTCTTCAGATCGAGCTGTCGCGCGCGCTTTACATGGATGAAGCCACAATCACCCCGCATCGCGGATTTGACGTTTTGCGCGACCAGATGACCAATCTGATTGCGTCCTTCCATGATCTCGACGGGAACCCGCTTTAATGACCGATACCGCGACCAGTGTTGTTTTGCACGATCTGGTGATCCGTGACGCAGAACCCGAAGATTTCGAGCGCATCACTGAAATCTATGGCCATCATGTCTTGCATGGGCTGGCTTCGTTTGAGGAACGCGCCCCGGAAATCGCCGAACTGACATCGCGCTGGCAACATGTGCGCGAGCGCGGCCTGCCCTATCTGGTCGCAGAGCTTGACGGCCGGGTTGAGGGATTTGCCTATGCCGGGTCCTATCGTACGCGCCCGGCCTATCGTTTTACGGTCGAAGACACGATATATATCGCACCCGATGTCGTCGGCAAGGGTGCGGGTCGCGCGTTGCTTTCAGAGCTGATTAAACGGTGCACAGCGCTTGGTTATCGCCAGATGGTCGCGGTGATCGGTGACAGCGCCAACGTAGCCTCTATCGGCCTGCATGCGCGTCTGGGCTTCCGGGTTGCCGGAACCCTGCAATCAGCCGGTTTCAAACTGGGCCGCTGGGTCGATAGCGTGATCATGCAGCGCGGGCTTGGGGATGGTGACGGCACGATTCCCGAAGGCAACCCGACCCGAGAGAAGTAATCTCAGAACATTCGAAACCGCGAATTCCAGGGCGCCACTGCAGAAACAACTGTGATGGCGCCCTTTTTAACACTTGAACCGAATCAACAGGGCGCGATGTTCGGTAAAAGCATCCTGCGGCACACAAGAGTTCACACATACAAAAGACACAGCCACATCAGCAAAACCGGAAATTGATTTGCAGCGCACAATTATATTTTCAAAGCAGGGGAATTTTGGACCAATCGGTTAGTTTCAAGCTCAACCATCAACCGAAACGGCAGAATTCAGGCAAAAAAGAAGGCCGCCTGTGACAGCGGCCCAAGTCTAGGGAGGAAACGTCCAAGAAACGAGCGACAAGTCGCTCGCCGGAATGCACTGCGTCCTACCGCAGCGCACAAATGAACATTACCGATTTGCCGGGGAGGACGCAACAGCTTTTTGACTATTTTTTCGCCAAAAATATTACTGCACGTTTTTTGATCACAATTTTATGACAATGCCCGTCAATCGCCCTGAAAATCCCCAGTCAGAGATTATTTTTTGATCACTGAAGAAAAGCGTATTTTCACAATCGGAAAGAGAATCGGCGCGAATCTGGCTTCAGGCAGGACCAAAAATCGCCTGTCCCCCACCATCATTTCCCGTTGAACGGTTATTTTGGCCTCTAATTGCACCGGAAATGATCCAAGGGATTCGCAAATCCGCAGCCCAAGCGATCACAATGATGACTTTGGCCGCGCCTAAAACACGTTCCTGTTGTCACAATCCAGCAAGACTGGTGTTTTAATACAAGGATCAAAATAAAATCAGGAAAGCTCTGAAAGCCTAGTTCAGCGTCCGGTCAACAGGCTGAACCTTGGCACTGCAGGGAGCACCGGGATTGCGCGCCACAGCGTTGCGACGCCCCGAGAGGCTATTGGCGATCATATCATCATGATCGCGACGCTTCTTGGCCTCATACATGCGACGATCAGCCAGCTCGATCAGGTTTTGCGGCAGGGCAATCGCATCTTCGATCCGCTCTGACAGGCCAACACTGGCCCTTTGAACCTGACCGTTTTCGAGTGCCGCCAGCCCCGGCGCCATAACACGGTCCAGCACTTCGGCTGCACGCGCATGATCAAGCTCGGGCAGCAGAACAAGGAATTCCTCCCCGCCCCAGCGGACAACAAGGTCGGATCGCCGGAACCGGGTTACCAGATTTTCCCCGACCTCGCCCAGAATGCGATCCCCGTAATCATGACCATAGCGGTCATTGATCTGCTTGAAGTCATCAAGATCGATAAAGGCCACGGTGTAAGGGGCGCGCTTGCGAAGCGCACCATCGAAGCTGACCTTGATCATTTCCATGCCAAAAGCCCGGGTATAACAGCCCGTAAGCGGGTCGATCGCAATTTCCTGGGCAGCCATGATCGTCCGGTAAAGCTGCACAAGGGCCGAAAAAACGGCAAGCGGCAGCAAGACCGACAACAGCATTTCAAGCGGGATGACCCCGGTTGCCAGATCGACATAACTGCCAACGATCAAAAGCGCGATGATGGGAAGCGATAGCAAAATCGCCTCGACCAGGGTCACAGGCATGATCGCAATCATCAGCACAAGGCCAAGCATCAAACAGCTATGGGCGGAATGCATCAAGATAGTGGATTCGGGATCATTGCCGGAAAAGATGCTGAGCAAACAGGCCGCAACGATCAGCATCAACATCGGCAAATAGGGAAACCGGCGTCGCAACCGCGCACTGACAGCCCGATTGGTAATGACCGCCAAGGCAACCAAACCAACCAGCAATCGCATTATAACAGTCTGTGACGACCAGATATCGGTGGAAAAACTGTGATCCCAGAAAGGGGCCGCCAGCAGAAGAACGAGAACAAAAAGAGCGGCAAAACGTGCGGAAAGCTGAATCGACTCCTTGCGCCGCAAATGCATCAATTCTGCATGCCTTGGCGTATAGAGGAAGTCACGATAGCAACACCGCAAAGATCCGGCAGTGCGTCTACTATCTTTAAAGGGATCAGATAGCACGCAGTACAGCTCCAGCTTCAGTTTTTTAAAGGGCCCTACCTGTCCCCTCATATGAGCATCATGGTTCCCTTATTTAACCCAAGATACAACTATCCATTAGAGGTGGAAGTACCCGACCGGGGAGTATTTCGATACTTTTCCGTTGGAAATCTATACGTAAGCACCTGAAAATAAATAACAATTTGTTAACTAATATTTTCAGCGCCGCTTTAAGAAAAATGCAACTTTCTTGATCGGCACCCGTGGGTCATCGGCCTGCCAACGACCTTTCCCGAACGAACAAGGCCGCACCGGATCTTTCGGTGCGGCCTTGTATATCGTAACAGGGATCAGAATTGCCCGATCTCGGGCAATTTCCGGTACATGATGATCAGCCCCAAAGAGCACGATCAGGAAGCCCCATGACCCCATTGTTAAAGGTCAGGGCATTTTCCCGGTCCTTGGCCATCCAGATCGGGCCATCGAGATCGACAATGCGTGACATTGCCCCGGTGATCATGGCCGGTGCCATCGCAAGCGAGGTCCCCACCATACACCCGGTCATCAGCTGCATTCCGGCCTTGGAAGCGGCTTCTGCCAGTTCCAGCGCACCGGTAAGACCGCCGGTCTTGTCGAGCTTGATATTGATCATGTCATAGAGATTGGCCAGACGCGGAATGTCGGCAACCGTGTGAACCGACTCATCGGCACACAACAGAACCGGACAGTCGATATCGATCAGACCATCATCCTGCCCCGCAGGAAGCGGCTGTTCGATCATTTCAACGCCAAGCCCGTCAAGTTCCGAGCCGATATCGGCAAGCAGATCCAGCGTCCATGCCTCGTTGGCATCAACAATGATACGGGCCCTGGGTGAACCTTCGCGAACCGCACGCACGGATTCGAGAACATTTTCACCATTCAGCTTGACCTTCAACAAAGGCGCATGGGCAATTTTGCGTGCCGCTTCGCGCATGTTGTCAGGCGTATCGATGCTGAGCGTTTCGGCCGTCACCAACCCTTCGGGGGCCTTGTGACCGATCATTTCCCAAACGCGGCGTCCGGTGCGCTTGGCTTCGAGATCCCAATAGGCACAGTCGACAGCATTGCGCGCTGCGCCGGCTTTCATGGCATCCTGAAGCTCGAGACGCGTCATGCCACGTGACAGCGCATCAGCCTGTGCATTGATGTCAGCAATGACACCTTCCACAGTTTCGCCGTAACGGGCATAGGGAACGCATTCCCCATAGCCCGTATGCGTGCCGTCCGTCAGGGTCACCTTGACCACATGTGCCTCGGTCCGCGCCCCGCGCGAGATTTTGAAAACCTGCGCCAGAGGAAAGACTTCGGAAATCACACTAAGCTGGGGCAACTTAAATCTCCTGGAGCTTGTCGACGATCGGACCGACGCCGATGCGAACCGGATCAACCGCCGGCAGACCGAATTCCGCTTCGATCTCTGCCAGAAGTTTCTTGGCAGCGGCATCGTCAAGCGCCTTGGTGTTGATTGCAAAACCGACGACCACACAATCGGGGTTGGTCAGTTTGGCATGCATCAGGTTGACATCCATGCAGGTCTTGAGATCGGGCAGTTTGTAGCCCGGAAGACCGCGCATATGCGCACGGGTCGGTTCGTGGCAAATCACAAGCGCGTCAGCCTGCGAACCGTGGATGAGGCCCATGGTTACACCCGAGAAGGATGCATGGAACAGGCTGCCCTGCCCTTCGATGACGTCCCAGTGGTCTGCATCATTTGCCGGTGCTATGGTTTCAACAGCACCCGAAATGAAGTCAGAGATCACCGCATCAACCGAGATGCCTTCACCCGCGATGAAGATGCCGGTCTGACCGGTCGCGCGGAAGTCGGACTTCATGCCGCGTTTTTTCATCTCTGCATCAATGGCAAGCGTGGTGTACATTTTACCAACCGAGCAATCGGTACCGACGGCCAGAACACGCTTGCCGGAACGTTTTTCACCGTTACCGACCGGAACCTTGCCATCGAAGTGACGCACGTCAAACAGGTTCACGCCCTTGGCAGCGGCAGCTTCAACCAGTTCGGGAATGGTCGAAAGGCGGGTATGCAGACCGTTGGCGATATCCATGCCGGCATCGATTGCTGCCAGAAGGGTTTCCATCCATGCCGGACCGATAATGCCGCCACGGTTGGCAACGCCAAGTACCAGAGTCTTAACACCTGCTGCCTTTGCTTCGGCAATGGACATTTCCGGAAGACCCAGATCGGCCTGACAGCCCGGAAGGCTGAGCTGACCGACGCACCATTCCGGACGCCACTGTTTGATGCCGATTGCGGTTTTTGCTGCCAGTTCGTCCGGCGCGTCACCAAGAAACATAAGATAGGGATGTTCGATTTTCATAATACCTCCTTGACCAGCGTCCAAACGCTGCCCTTATAATCTGGAGCACTTATAGCGCAATATGGTGGAAGCGTTCCAGAGATATGAATTGATATCTTCGACGATAACACCAATATTTCGACTATAATTCGAAAAACAAAGACAATAAGAAAATTAAATACAAAACTCTTCGAAGACCAACATTCTTTCTTGTGAATTTTGTCGGGAATGGCCCGAAAAACGCAAGAAAATGCAATTTTGAAGGACTGGCGTGAAAGCGCCCGACTACATATGAGCACCGATCTCAAGAAGTGGCTATCTGAGCGTAAAATCGAAGAAGTCGAATGCATCGTCCCGGATATGTCAGGGGTCGCAAGGGGCAAGGTCCTGCCGACGCAGAAATTCCTGCGCGGTCTGGAGGCCAAAAGCCTTGCCATCCCGGAGGCAATTTTCTGCCTGACTGTGACTGGCGGCTATCCCGAAGAAACCGATGCATTCCTTGATCCCGCCGAGAAAGACGTTGTGATGGTTCCTGACCCGAAGACCATCCGCGTTGTGCCCTGGTACGAGGAGCCGACTGCTCAGATCATCTGCGACTGTTATCATTTCTCGGGCGAGGAAGTTTCGACCTCGCCGCGCGGGGTTCTCAAACGTGTTCTCAAGGCTTTTGAGGAACGCGGCATGACACCGGTCATTGCCCCTGAACTTGAATTTTATCTGGTGGCAAAAAACACCGACCCGGACAACCCGCTTGAGCCGCCGATCGGACGTTCCGGGCGCCCGGAACGGGCATCGAACGCGTTTGGAATCGACGCGATCAACGAATTCGATCCGCTGATCGAAGACCTGTATGACTATTGCGAGGCCATGGATATCGATGCCGATACCATGAGCCACGAATCCGGTCCGGCCCAGCTTGAAATGAACTTCAACCATGGCGAGCCGCTTGAACTGGCCGACCAGTCGTTCCTGTTCAAACGCACCCTGCGCGAAACTGCACTCAAACACGGAGTCTACGGAACTTTCATGGCAAAGCCGATGGGCAACCATCCGGGCAGCGCCATGCATATCCATCAAAGTCTGATCGACATCAACACTGGCAAGAACCTGTTTGCCGATGATGATGGCGAGAACTCCAAGATGTTCCTGAACTATATTGGCGGCCTGCAGCGTTACCTGCCCGCGGCCATGCCGCTTCTGGCTCCGAACATGAACAGCTATCGCCGTTTGCAGCCCTGGTCGGATGCGCCGATCAACATGCACTGGTCCCTTGATAACCGTACCGTCGGCCTGCGTCAGCCCAATGGGCCGGCTGCGGCACGTCGTATCGAAAACCGGATCCCGGGCGCGGATGCAAACCCGTATCTGGCGGTTGCCGCATCACTTGCCTGTGGCTTGCTTGGCATCATTGAAGAAATCGAGCCAACCGCACCGATCGAGGGTTCGGGCTATGACCGCGCCCATTCCCTGCCCCGCCATATCCATGAAGCATTGGCGAAGTTCCAGCGTTGCAAGCCGCTTAAAGAGCTGCTTGGCGAGGAATTCTCGGCAGCGGTTCTGGCGGTCAAGGAAGCCGAGTGGGATGCCTATCAGACCGTGATCAGTGCATGGGAACGCGAGCATCTTCTGCTGAACGTTTAAAACTGCGGGTCGAATTTTGCGCCGGGTGTGAAGTCCCGGCGCAAGATTATTGCATCGAAAATGCCTAATTTTTTACTTGATGCGAAAAATGCACAATTTTCCATCTTGTGTTTGACAATATCCTGATGCATTCGAAGGATATTGGACGTGTCCTCGGGTCCTAGAGGAAGCAAACAACAGGATCACCAAACTTTCAAACGCTGCCACATGGGAGGCTCAGCGAAATGAAATCTCTTCTTAAATCTTCAAGCCTTGTCGTGCTTGCCTCGATCGGCTTTGCCGGTGCAGCGCAGGCCGAAGATGTTCTGAACATCTACAACTGGTCTGACTATATCGGCGAAGAAACCATTGCCAATTTCGAAAAAGAAACCGGCATCAAGGTTAACTACGACGTCTATGACAGCAACCAGGTTGTCGAGGCAAAGCTTCTTGCCGGCAATTCCGGTTACGACATTGTTGTCCCGACCCTGGCCGATGCCCAGCGCCTGATCCAGGCGGGCATTTTCCAGAAAGTCGACAAGACCAAACTGACCAATTTCGGCAACCTTGATCCGGTCATTCTGGCCCAGACCGCAAAATACGATCCGAACAACGATTTCGCTGTTCCGTATCTTTGGGGCACCAACGGTTTTGGTTATAACGTTGCCAAGGTCAAGGAACTCCTTGGGGATGACGCGCCGCTTGACAGCTGGTCGCTGATTTTCGATCCGAAATATGCCGAAGCCCTGTCCAAATGTGGCCTGACGCTTCTGGATGATCCGGGCGAGATCGTCCCGCTTGTGAACTTCTATCTTGGTAATATGCCGGAAGGCGCACCGACCGCAGAAAGCATCGAAAGTGCGATGGCCGAGCTGGAGAAAATCCGCCCGTACATCACCTATTTCCACAGCTCGCAATACATTAACGACCTTGCCAACGGCAATGTCTGCGTATCTGTGGGCTGGTCGGGTGACGTTGGTCAGGCAGCAGCCCGCGCAGAAGAAGCCGGCAACGGCAACGAGATCAAATACGTGATCCCGAATGAAGGTACCCTGATCTGGTTTGACGTGATGATGATCCCGGCCGATGCACCGCATGCCGAGCTCGCACACAAATTCATCGATTATGTCCTGCGTGCCGATGTTGAAGCCGACATTGCAAACTATGTCGCCTATGCAACACCGAACCTTGCAGCCATGCCGATGATCGACGAAGCGCTGAAATCTGATCCGGGCGTTTACCCGTCTCAGGAAGTCAAGGAACGTCTGCGTTCGAAAATCGAACCGGGTCCCCGCGAATTGCGCACCCGTACCCGTCTGTGGACCAAACTTAAAACCGGTCAGTAAGAAATCTGTTGCGACCATCGCTTGATGGTCGGACCTTCTGAACGTCAAAGGGCGCGATTTTGATCGCGCCCTTTTTGATGTGCAGCCGGGCCGTGATGTGACTCGCGATCCTGTGATGATATTCACACCTGCCCGACCAACAGCCCGCATCCGGAGGCCTGTTGAATAATGCACATTTTCTGAACACCCCAAGGTCATTTCCTGCCATTTTTGGCGGCATATACGGGTTGTTGTTCAAAATATCGCACACCCCTCTTTACAGATTGTAGAATTGCTTCATCCTGTTATCAGAGCGAACCGACATACCGGCGCCGACGCAACATTCAAAGATTGCGCAGCAGATCATCAGGGACTGTCGTCTGGAATTATCGGTTCATCATGAATTTGAAACAGGGGAGAATGCTGGTGCCTGAGGCGGTTTTGGATCGCGCGCATGAGGACGTGCATAAGACGCAACCTTGGAACAACCCGGATGCGGTTCCCTATATCCGCTTTGAGAATGTGACCAAGAAATTCGGTGACTTCTACGCCGTTGATGATGTTTCCCTTGATATTTATCGCCACGAGCTGTTTGCCCTTCTGGGCGGTTCGGGCTGCGGGAAAACAACGCTTCTGCGCATGCTGGCCGGGTTCGAGGAACCGACATCGGGAAAAATCTATATTGATGGCGTCGATATGGACGGTGTTCCGGCCTATGAACGCCCGACCAACATGATGTTCCAGTCCTATGCCCTGTTCCCGCATATGAGCGTCGAGCAGAATGTGGCATTCGGCCTTGTGCAGGACGGGGTTTCGCGCAGCGAGATCAGGGAACTGGTGGCCGAGATGCTTGGCCTTGTTCAGATGAGCAAGTTTGCCAAACGCAAACCCCATCAGCTTTCGGGCGGACAGCGCCAGCGCGTTGCCCTTGCCCGCTCACTGATCAAGCGCCCCAAGGTTCTGTTGCTTGATGAACCGCTTGGCGCACTTGACAAGAAGCTTCGCGAACAGACCCAGTTCGAACTGGTCAATATTCAGGAAAAAGTCGGCACGACCTTTGTCATGGTGACCCATGACCAGGAAGAAGCCATGACGATGGCATCACGTATCGCCGTGATGAATGAAGGCGTGATCAACCAGATCGGAACGCCGTTCGAACTTTATGAATATCCCAACAGCCGCTACACGGCGAACTTCCTTGGTCAGGTCAACCTGATCGAAGGCGTTCTGGTTGATGATGACGAGAAATACGCCGTCATCAAATCCGACGAAGCCGGTTGCGAAATCTACATTGATCACGCGGTTCAGGGCCACGAGGGCATGACATTCTGGGCCGCCATTCGCCCCGAACGCCTGCGTCTGACCAAAGAGGCACCGGAAGACACCAAATATAACTGTGTGTCGGGCAAGGTTGAAGAGATCGGCTATCTTGGCGGCATTTCGACCTATCACGTGCGCCTTGCAAGCGGCAAACGCATCAAGGTGACCGAACCGAATTCCACCCGCCAGATCGAACCGCGTTACACGTGGGAAGACAGCGTCTGGGTATCGTGGGAGGCCGGGGCTGCTTCGGTTCTGAACCAATGAGCAGTGACAAGCTAACCCTGAAACAACGTTTTGATCGCTGGATGATCAAGCATGGCCGGGTACTGGTCATAGGTATTCCGTATTTCTGGCTTTTCCTGTTCTTCCTTGTGCCGTTTCTGATCGTTCTGAAGATCAGTTTTTCCATGGCCGAATATGCGCAGCCGCCTTATAGCGCGCTGTTCGCCTGGATTGATGAAGGTGTAACGATAACGCTTAATTTCGGGAACTACCTGTTCCTGTTATCAGACAGCCTTTATGCGACGGCCTATCTGAATTCGATCCGGATTGCCGCGATCTCCACCGTCATCACCCTGCTGATCGGCTATCCGATGGCCTACGGGATTGCCCGTGCGCGCGGATCGATGCGCAGTGTGCTTCTGATGCTTGTGATCCTACCATTCTGGACCAGCTTTCTGATCCGTGTGTATGCGTGGATCGGGATTCTGGATCGCGAAGGCCTGATCAATGCATTCCTGCTGTGGACCGGCATCATTTCCGAACCACTGATCATGCGCCAGACCGAGTTCGCGGTCTATGTCGGGATTGTCTACACCTACCTGCCCTTCATGATCCTGCCGCTTTACTCGACACTTGAGAAAATGGATGTCAGCCTGATCGAGGCAGCCCTTGATCTTGGCTGCAAGCCCTGGCAGGCCTTTGTCAAAGTCACCCTGCCGCTGTCACTTCCGGGGATTCTGGCGGGATCGCTTCTGGTCTTTATTCCGGCTGTGGGCGAATTCGTTATTCCGGAACTTCTGGGCGGTCCGAACACCCTTATGATCGGTCGAACGCTTTGGAACGAATTCTTTGCCAACCGTGACTGGCCGATTGCTTCGGCAGTGGCGATTGCGATGCTGGTCTTCCTGGTTGTTCCGATCATGTGGTTCCAGCATATCCAGACCAAGCAGGAGGAAGGCCAGCAATGAGTGGTAAACGTTCAACCTTCCTGATTTCGGCACTGGCCTTTGGCTTTGCCTTTCTTTATGTGCCGATCCTGCTTGTCATCATCTATTCGTTTAACGAAGGCAAGCTGGTGACCGTATGGTCGGGCTTTTCGACCAAATGGTACGTGTCGCTGTTTAACAATGACGGCATGATTGATGCCGCCTGGAACAGCCTTCGGATCGGTGTGATGTCGGCAACCCTTGCACTGGCACTTGGCACGCCAGCCGGGCTTGTCATGTCACGCTTTGGCCGGTTCAAGGGACGCACCCTGTTTTCAGGCATGATCGCAGCCCCGCTTGTGATGCCCGAAGTCATTACCGGTCTGTCGCTTTTGCTGTTGTTTGTAACCCTCGAACAAATTGTCGGCTGGCCGGCAGGACGCGGGATTTCAACAATCACAATCGCGCATTCGACTTTCTGCGCGGCTTATGTCGCGGTTGTTGTGCAGTCGCGCCTGTCGGGGATGGATATCTCGGTCGAGGAAGCCGCGATGGATCTGGGCGCAAAGCCCGGAAAGATCTTTTTCGTCATCACGCTTCCGATGATCCTTCCGGCCCTTCTGGCGGGCTGGCTTCTGTCCTTTACGCTGTCGCTTGATGATCTGGTGATTGCAAGCTTTGTCGCCGGACCGGGGTCAACCACCCTTCCGATGAAGGTCTTCTCGTCCGTGCGTCTTGGGGTATCGCCAGAGATCAACGCATTAGCCACACTGATCATTCTTGCCGTGTCGATCTTGATTGTGATCGCAAGCATCATGATCCTGCGGTCTGAACGAATGCGCAACCGCACAGCAAACGCGAGCGACATATAGACCCGATTTCCTGAACCAAAATGCTCAGACAAAAACAGCGCCGAAAGAAATCTTTCGGCGCTGTTTTCATGTAATCAGATGATCTGAAAACCTGTTGCTCAGGAACATTCACCTGCTGCGGCACGTCGCATCATCTCGCGACATTTCATGCCCGGTGCAGCAACCTGCCAATAAGACACCACGGCCTCTTCGGCAGCTTCTCCAAAATCGATGATAAGGCTGTTCAGGGCGTTCTGTTCCATCAGGCGCTTCACCCGTTCCGGAAGCTGTGACATCTGCCACAACCCAAGCACCAGCGCATAGGAAGACCGCATCAGCTTGCTGGCCTCGTCCGGCGTGATCGCATAAAGCTCTGCCAGGGCATCAGCCGTACGTTTGACCATAGAGGCCAGAAAACGGCGCTGACCGACGACCATTTCGTCGTCTGAACCTGATTCCAGAACGCCTTGCGCCAAGGATGCGAGACAGAGAAACTTCTCGTTCTTCACCAGATATTGCACGAATTCGCGCGCCACACGGGTAGAGTCCCGCTCTTCGGGGCGACGCAATGCTTCCTGATCAATGATATCAAGATTGTTCTCAAACCAGCCCTTCTGGAAATGGCGCAGCACTTCAAGAAACAGGGCTTCCTTGCTTGAGAAATAGAGATAAAGGGTTCCCTTGGCCAGATTGGCCTTTCGAGCAACCTCGGCTGCCGATGGCAAGGTTCCATCGCCTTCAAGATACAGCGCACGTGCAGCCTCAAGGATATCAGCACGACGCTTCAGTTTCTGTTCGTGGCTTCGCGCACGAACAAGATTTTCTTGTTCCATATTTATTAGCTTCCCCCAGCGTTTTTCCCCGCAATATTATTGCATTGTAATTCACCTAAAAGTCAAACCGTGGAACGAGAATAAATAGACAAAACTTATGACACCTTGAAAAAACAGGGATTTTATCCGTGACACATCCTCTCCGGTAGATGAATAACGGTCACATAAAATCAACCAGCACCAAATTTCCGAACAAATCTTGCGAATCTGTACATTTCCCTGACGAGTCGCAGATACCGAAACCGGCTTTATCCCGCCGCGCGACTTTTAAAAGATCAAGGCAAGGTACCATGTCAGATAACGGGCCTTGTATTCGCATCAGAGATGCACACGTTCAGTATTTCAGGGGTTCTAGACCGGCAATTCGGTGGTGCGTTTGACTTCACGAAGCGTGATCACGGTTTGAACGCGCTCGACACCGGGAAGCTGGGTCAGGACTTCGCTGTGGATGCGCTCGTAATCGGCGGTGTCACTATAGACAACATGCACCAGATAATCGCTTTGTCCGGCCAGAAGATAGCATTCGACAACCTCGGGCACCTTCTGGACTTCTCGTTCAAAGGTCTCAAGTGCTTCGCGGGTCTGACGGGTAATTGCGATATTGACGAACGCATTGCCCGGTTTGCCAATCCGGGCCGGATTGAGCAGCATCGTGTAATGATCAATAAAGCCCGCCTCTTCGAGCAGGCGCACACGCCGCAAACAGGCCGAAGCCGACAGGTTGACCTTTTCAGCAAGGTCCGCGTTGCTGATGCGACCATCTTTCTGCAACAAACGCAGGATCATGCGGTCACGTTCGTCCATCTGCATTAGAATAATCCTCCGAGATTTAGGTCATTCTTTTAAATTATCTAGCAATGATATCACCAAACGGGTCTGGAATTGAAGATTAATTGCCCCATTTTTAGGGTATCATGCACAAACAATCAAAAATGGGCGCGAAATGCCCGGGAGTCCCCGGTCAAAGCCGGGAGATAACCCGATTACCACCTGAATTCGTCGGGAGAAAACGAAATGCTGATTGGTGTTCCAAAGGAAATCAAAAACAACGAGTACCGTGTCGGACTGACGCCAAGTTCAGTCCGGGAGCTGACCATTCATGGTCACAAGGTAAAAATCGAAACCATGGCAGGTGCCGGGATCGGTTGCAGTGATGAAGATTATGTGGCTGCGGGTGCGGAAATTGTCGGAACCGCAGCCGAAATTTTTGCCACCGCTGAAATGGTTATTAAGGTCAAGGAGCCGCAGAAGGTTGAATATGAACAGCTACGCGAAGGTCAGTTGCTGTTTACCTATCTCCATCTTGCCCCGGACCCGGACCAGACCGCAGGCCTGATCAAATCTGGCGCAACAGCAATTGCCTATGAAACCGTGACGGACCGGAATGGCGGCTTGCCACTTCTGGCACCGATGTCCGAGGTGGCAGGACGCATGGCCCCGCAGGTCGGTGCAACCGCCCTTCAGAAAGCAAATGGCGGACGCGGGGTCTTGCTTGGCGGTGTTCCCGGTGTGGCACCAGCAAAGGTTGTCGTGATCGGTGGCGGTGTTGTCGGCACCAATGCCGCAAGGATCGCTGCCGGCATGGGGGCTGATGTCACCATTCTCGATAAGAATGTCAAACGTCTGACCTATATTGATGACGTTTTCGGTCCCCGTATCAAAACCCAATATGCAACGATTGACGACACCGAAGCCCTGGTCTTTGATGCCGACATGGTTGTTGGCGCGGTTCTTATCCCCGGTGCTGCGGCCCCCAAACTGATCCGCAAGGAACAGCTTTCAAAGATGAAACCCGGATCGGTGATTGTCGATGTCGCCATTGATCAGGGTGGCTGCTTTGAAACATCCAAAGCCACCACCCATGCTGATCCGACCTATATCATTGATGATGTCGTGCATTACTGCGTTGCCAATATGCCCGGTGCCGTTGCACGCACATCAACCTTTGCACTGAACAACGCCACCCTGCCCTTTGCCCTTGCACTGGCCAACAAGGGGTGGAAACAGGCCTGCAAGGATGATCTGCATCTGGCAGCGGGCCTTAATATTCATAGTGGCAAGGTGACCTATCAGGCGGTTGCAGATGCGCTCGGATATGACAATTTACCGCTGGAACAGGCCCTGTCCTGAATGCGGGCATTCCAAAACAAAAAAAAGGGCACCCAAAGGTGCCCTTTTTCATAACTGTTGTTGGTGCAGGACCGATCAGAACTCGACCTGACTGACATCACGAACTGCCCCCTGATCGGCACTGGTTGCCATGGCGGCATAGGCGCGAAGGGCGGTCGAGACTTTACGCTTGCGCGGCTTGGCCGGACGCCATGCCTCGGGCCCCTTGGCCTCCATCGCCTTGCGGCGTTCGGCGAGAACAGCGTCGTCCACAGCGATTTTGATCGAACGGTTCGGAATATCGATTTCGATCATATCGCCCGGCTCGATCAGGCCGATATCGCCACCAGCAGCGGCTTCCGGAGATACGTGACCGATCGACAGGCCCGAAGACCCCCCCGAGAAACGACCATCCGTGATCAGAGCACAGGCCTTGCCCAGCCCCATCGATTTCAGATAGCTGGTCGGATAGAGCATTTCCTGCATGCCCGGTCCGCCTTTCGGTCCTTCGTAACGGACGATGACAACGTCACCTTCCTTGACTTCACCACCAAGAACCTTGGCAACAGCCTCGTCCTGGCTTTCACAGATCACGGCCGGACCGGAGAATTTCAGGATGCTTTCATCCACACCACCGGTTTTAACAATGCAGCCATTGACCGCAAGGTTGCCAAACAGAACCGCAAGACCGCCATCCTGACTGTAGGCGTGCGCCACATCACGAACGCAGCCCTCTTTTTCATCAAGATCGAGATCGTCCCAGTAGCGTTCCTGAGAAAAGGCCGTCTGGCTCGGAACGCCGCCTGGCATCGCACGATAGAATTTGTGGACAGCTTCGTTGGTGGTGCGTTTGATGTCCCATTTTTCAAGGGCATCGGCCATGGTTTTGGTATGCACGGTCGAAACATCGGTGTGCAACAGACCGGCACGATCAAGTTCACCCAGAATACGCATGATGCCACCGGCACGATGGACGTCTTCCATGTGGAATTTCGGGTGGTTTGGCGCAACCTTGGAAAGATACGGGATCTTGCGTGACAGGCGATCCATATCGGCCATGGTAAAATCGACCTCGGCTTCCTTGGCAATCGCCAGAAGATGCAGAACCGTGTTGGTCGAGCCACCCATTGCGATATCAAGCGCCATGGCGTTTTCAAAGGCCTCGAACGTGGCAATGCCACGCGGGGTCGCAGTCACGTCTTCTTCTTCGTAATAGCGACGTGCGAGCTTGACCGAGGTCCGTGCAGCTTCAAGGAACAGTTCCTTGCGCGCAGCATGCGTTGCCAGCACAGATCCATTACCCGGAAGCGCAAGACCAAGCGCCTCGGCCAGACAGTTCATCGAGTTCGCGGTAAACATGCCCGAGCAAGACCCGCAAGTCGGGCATGCAGAACGCTCGACCACCTTGGCCTGTTCATCGGAAACATTCGGATCGGCAGCCTGGATCATCGCATCAATCAGATCAAGGTGATGCTCTTCGCCGTTCAGAATGACCTTGCCTGCTTCCATCGGGCCACCCGAAACGAACACAGCCGGGATATTAAGGCGCATTGCAGCCATCAACATACCCGGGGTAATCTTGTCACAGTTGGAAATGCAGACCATCGCATCGGCGCAATGGGCATTGACCATATATTCGACAGAATCGGCAATGATTTCGCGCGAAGGCAAACTATAGAGCATGCCGTCATGGCCCATCGCGATGCCGTCATCAACGGCAATGGTGTTGAATTCCTTGGCCACACCGCCAGCAGCCTCGATCTCGCGGGCGACCATCTGGCCCAGATCCTTGAGATGGACGTGACCGGGCACAAACTGGGTGAAACTGTTGACGACGGCGATGATCGGCTTGTCGAAATCTTCGTCAGTCATACCAGTGGCGCGCCAAAGGCCGCGCGCACCAGCCATATTGCGGCCATGGGTTGTTGTACGGGACCGATATTCCGGCATGGAAGGAACCTCTCTAAATCTTCGCGGGGTCTGTTTCTTTAATATAGTCGCGTTCTAGCACAGTATTCGCGCTTTTTGACAGTTTTTTGCCTGAAAATTTCGCACGGACCGATCATTGGGTATGATTGCTACGCGACCATCCACTTTGCACATGATAATCAGACAAGATAACAGACCATTGCGGAAATAAGTGAACCACTTCACATCTTTTATTCCATTATCCTGAAATACCTACCCCAAATACCAAAGCCACTATCCCCTTGGATAGGCGATCTTCATCCAAACAATCCATATCTTAACAAGTGATTATCGCCGCCAGGCGATTCTCCCACTCCCATTCTCGCCCCGGACCCGTAACGGTTCGGGGTTCTTTTTTTTCCGATTTGGCAACCGTCTGCCCGCCTGTCACAACTGACCACTTTAAAGGTTCCCCCAAACCCTTTAATGTCTTGAGACCAATTGCAGAATTCAGAAATGATGATCCGGCGGAGAAACGCACCCCCATGTCCGACCAACTCAAGACATTGTTGCGACGCGGACTTAGTGCGCATGAGGGCAATCGCCCCGAAGAAGCCGAGAAGATTTACCGTCAGGTTCTTGATATCGCGCCCAATAATGCAGAGGCCGAGCATCTTCTGGCAACACTTCTGACCGGACTTGGACGCCACGGCGAGGCGATTGATCTTTTTGAAAGCTGCCTTTCAAGTTTCGGGGCCAATCCGGCCGCCAGATGCAACTATGCCATCGCGCTTGAGAGTTCAGGCCAGATTGAAAAGGCAATTGATCAGTTCAAACAGGCCATCAGCTATCACGGCGACTTCCCCACAGCCCTTTATCATCTGGCGCGTCTTGAAATGCCGCGCGGGCATCTGGGACAGGCGGTTGATCTTCTGGGGCGCTTGCTGGGGTTAAAACCGGATCATTACGAAGGCTTGTTGCTGTTTGGTAATGCGCTGCATGCGCTGGGTCAGGAAGAAGCGGCTTTGACTTCGCTTGAACATGCGGCCCGGACGGCGGGGATTTCACCGGAATATATCTGTCGTGTTGGTGGCGCTTATTTGCGGCTTGGGTATCCTGAGCTGGCGCAAGGCCTGTTTCAGCGCGCGCTCAGCATCAATCCGAAATTCGTTCCCGGATTGCGCGGCCTTGGACAGGCACTTGCCCATCAGGGGCAATATGCCAAGGCAATTGCGCTTTTGAAAACCGCCCGGCAGCTTACCAAGGATACAGCCGATATTGATCTGGTTCTGGCAGACATCACGTTGAAATGCGGTGATATCGCAGCAACCATCGAAACCCTTGAAGCGATCCTTAAAAAGCATCCTGACCATGCGACTGCCGACGCCCTTTTGCTGCGCACCAAGGTCAAACTGGCATCCGCAAACACCTCGGACCATGCCAAGGCCGCGAAGAACTGGGCAAAGCACCATATGCCGATTGCAGCAAAACCGGTATTTGCCAATAGCAGACAGGCCGACAAGCGTCTGCGCATCGGGTGGCTGTCACCATTTTTCTGCGAGCATCCGTCGCATGCTCTTTTGGGGACGCTGGCGCGCCACCTGAACCGGCATGAGATCGAGCTGTTCCTGTATTCGGCAACACCGCGACCTGATGATGTCACACGGTCCTGGCAAGTCATGGCTGATGGCTGGCGCGAGGTATTTGGTCAGGACCCGATGCAGATTGCCGATCGTATTCGCAAGGACAAGATCGATATCCTGATTGATATTTGCGGCGCGCACCCGACCCAGCCGATTGAGGTCTTTGCCCTTTACGCCGCACCGGTTCAGGCCAGCCTTTCACCGGCAACAACCGGGATTGCGCAGATTGACTATCTGATCGGGCACAAGGAAGTGTTCAGTAGCAGCCTTGCCGATAACAAACAGTTTTCCGAACGCCCCCAGAGACTGGAGATGGGACCGTATCTTCCGGCTGAACGAGATGATGCTTTACCTGTCAGCCCGCTTCCGGCGGCATTCGGTGACGAAATTATCCGGTTTGGCTGTATTGACCGGGTTGCCAATATCAGTGACAAAACGCTGATTTGTTTTGCCCGCATCCTCAATAAAGTCAAAAACAGCCGCATCGTCATTCAGGACGACGTTCTTGAGGATTCATATGCCGCCAAGACGTTCCTGGACCGCATCCGTCAGGCCGGGATCAATCGTGACCGACTGGATCTTGCCGGTGCTGTTGCCAAAGAAGATCGCCCCGCTCTGTTTGCCCAGATTGATATCGGTCTTGCGCCGTTTCCCGCCATGTCGCTTGAAAACTATTTCGAGATGCTGTGGTCTGGCGTGCCGTTTGTATCGCTTGCCAATGACCTTCCAGGGTCTCGACTGGGGTTGGGATTACTGAGTGATATCGGGCTTGAGGCATTATGCGCGCAAACCGAAAAAGGGTATGTCGATAAATGCATCATGCTGAGTTCCGACCTTACCGCCCTTGCCAGCATCCGCGAAAACATGCGTGAACGCATCCGCAACAGCAAGGCGTTTCACCCACCAGCCATTGCCCGCGAATTCGAAGAGGCCTGCCGCGAGATGTGGCAGAACTGGTGCCTTCAACGGGGTTAGTCCCTGACAACTCACCGCCTTATCGGGCGATCATTGAATCCAGAATGATATCAATCGCAGCGGCGAGATCATCGGCAATCACGTCTGCTTCGGCTGCTTCGGGCAGTTGCGTTTCCTTGGCCCCATGCCCGGTTCGCACCATGACCGCACGCGCCCCCGCGCCATGTCCTGCGCGGACATCATTGATACGATCACCAACCAGCACACTGTCCGGTAATGAAATGGCAAACTCGTCCGCCGCAGCCAGCAACATGCCTGGTTGCGGTTTGCGGCAGGTTGTTTCACGCCGATAATCCCCCTCGCCCTTTTCATGATAGGGGGAATAGAAGATGCCCTGCAACGAGGCTTTTTGTTCGGCCAGCATGGCCACAAGTGCCTTATGAATATCCAGAAGCTGATCTTCCGAGATATAGCCACGGGCAACCGCCGACTGGTTGGTGACAACAATCACCGGAATCCCGGCCTCGTTCAAACGACGGATGGCGCTTGCAACACCGTCAATCAGACGCAAATCCTCGACACGTGACAGATAATGGACTTCTTCATTGATCACGCCGTCACGATCCAGAAAGACCGCAGGAAGCAAATGCCGCCGATCCCGAAATCGGGGTGCAGGATCAATCAGATGACGTTTGACGGAATCATGGGACGGGCTTTGCATCAGCAACCTTTTACGCAATCAGTTTCGGGCAACAATGCCGCAAGCTTTGCCAATATGGCAAGTTCGCGAGCAAAAGGCACCCCACATTCCGCAGCGCGAAAAACAAAGTGGTATTACCATTATTCGCTTGCAGAAATATGGCCCGCCGTGACAGGTTCTGGTTAAAAGAACCTGATCAGAGAAAGCGTATTCAATGTTTGCCGATATTCTAGCCATTCTGGCACCGGTCTTTATTACCGCAGGACTTGGCTATTTCTGGGCCCGTGCCGGCAAGCATTTTGATACCAACCTTGTGACATCCATTGTCACCTATTTCGCGACACCCTGTTTGACCTTTGCCGCCCTTGCCACGGTCGAACTTGGGGGGGATGCCCTGATTTTAATGGGAACGGCTGCCCTTGCGGCGAACATTCTGTTTGCGCTGATCGGCTGGCCGATCCTTAAGGTTTTCAATCTGTCTCCGCGCACCTATTTGCAATCGCTGACCTGGCCGAATGTCGGCAATGTCGGCTTGCCGCTTTGCATGCTGGCTTATGGCAAGGAAGGTCTGGCTTTGTCGGTGGCGTTTTTTGCCACCTATGTTGTTTTGCAACTGACCATCGGGGTTGCTTTTGTCTCGGGCAGTTTCTCGATCCGATCACTGGCCAAGATGCCGATCATTCCGGCAACCCTGATTGCGACGGTTTTCCTTGCGACCGACACCGACGTTCCGGCATGGCTTTACAACACCACCAACCTGATCGGGCAGCTGACCATTCCACTGATGCTGTTCACGCTTGGTGTGTCACTGGCCAAGCTACGTCCGGTCAGCCTTGCGCGCAGCACAGCGCTTAGCCTGTTGCGCCTTGGCATGGGGTTCGGGGTTGGTCTGGGTCTTTCGGAAGTCATGGGGCTGGAGGGCATCGAACGCGGCGTTGTGATCTTGCAATGTTCTATGCCGGTTGCGGTGTTCTGCTATCTGTTTGCGCAGCTTTATAACCGCGAACCAGAAGAAGTCGCAGGCGTAGTCATCAGCTCAAGCTTCCTTGCCGCCATCGCCCTGCCCGCCCTTCTTTGGTATGTGCTTTAGGGCCTAGCGGACAATCAGCCGATAGTCGCCGGTCACGGTCTTTTTTTCCGCATCCCTTTGCGGGTAAAAGCCGACTGCACATTCAAAACTGCCTTTTTGAAGGTCAGGATCGCCACGCTCGGCCGCCAATTCCATGACATGGTCACGGCAGGCAGCAACATCGGCAAACACGGCTTCGCTGATTTCGATCTTGCGAGGCTCCGCAGCATCAGGCGTATAGACCGCTGTTACCTTTTCCCAGGGGGCGGCATCATTCTTCCAGATCAGATCGGCGATATGGCGTTCGGGATCGCCATAGCTTGCCGCGGCAAGAACAGCAATCCCGCCCACCAAAATTGCACGACGTAGCATTCGTTTATTCATCGGTATCCTTCAGGCACCTTTACCGCCGGGAATTTCAAACCCCGTTCCGGGAAAAGGCGCATCATATTCAAGATGATAGTCATCAAGTGGTGGCGGTGACTGTGTGGTCTGGCCCAGCAAAACATGGACCTGCCCACGATGATGGGTTTGATAGACAAACAGATGAGACAGAATATCGGCGACGGTTTCGTGTGTAACCCCGTTATTCTGACGTTCGAGTTTCACGTCACGCATGGCATCCTTTTCTCCCAGCTGTTCACAGAAGGTCATCAGTTTATGATCTGTGTCGCGCTGGGCAGCGGCCAGTTTGGCGATATCGCGAAACGGCATTTCATTGATCAGGCAATCAGCCCCCCGTCCCCCGTTGGTAAGAACGTCGAGATAATACCAGTCAACGGTCAGCATATGGTTCAGGGATTCAAGAATTGAGGGCGAAAAATTTGTTCGTTTGGCATCAAGTTCGTGCGCTGTCAGCTTCTGACAGACCCCGAACAGACGGTGATTGGACCAGGCATTATTACGCGCCTGATGAAAAAACGAAGTTCCCGGCATACCGCAAGTGTCCCAACTTTTGGCGCCCTGTGACATTTCGTTAAGTGACTTACCCGGTCACAGGATGCGCATGGTTTAGCGGACCGTTTCCTTTGCCGTAATTTGGTGCGGTTCGGATGGCTTCACGGACATAAGCCCGTGCGCGAGCAACAGAATCACTCAATCCCATGCCCTGTGCCAGCCCGGTTGCAATCGAACTTGCTAACGAGCAGCCCGTACCATGATTATTTTCAGACGGAATACGAGTTCCTTCAAAGCCCTCGATATCGCCATCCCGGCGCCACAGGATATCGACGATTTTATCACCCTCGGCGTGACCACCTTTTATCAGGACTGCCTCGGCACCGAGATCGCCAATTTTGTGCGCCGCAGCAATCATATCACCTTCGTCGGTAATTTTCATGCCTGACAATGCTTCCGCTTCGGGAATATTTGGTGTCAGAACGGTAGCCAGCGGGATCATCTTGCCAATCAGGGCCGAAACAGCGTCTTCCTGCAACAAGGGAGATCCGCTTTGCGATACCATCACAGGATCAACAACAACCGGAATACCGGCTGCCTTTTGCTTGATGAATTCCGCCACAGCTTCGATCACCGGCACGCTGTGGAGCATCCCGGTCTTGATGGCATCAGCACCGATATCATCAATCGTCACAGTCGCCTGATGAACGATCATCTCCGGGGCGATGCCCAGAACGTCGAAGACTCCGGTCGTGTTTTGCACCGTCAAGGCGGTAATCGCCGTTGCAGCATAGCCACCAAGAGCAGTTACCGACTTGATATCGGCCTGAATACCTGCCCCGCCCGAACAGTCGGATCCGGCTATTATCAAGACACGACCTTTCATGATCGACTTCCTTTATGCATGCAAAGTGTTGTTATGACGTCAGTAAACGGCGTTTAACCGGCATCAGCCTGCCACTGCGGTAATTTGTGCGACAATGCGGTCAACGATCTGTTCGACCTTGACCGCGTCATCGCCCTCGGCCATGACGCGGATCAGTGGTTCGGTACCCGATTTACGAATCAGGACACGACCGTCGCCGTCAAATGACTTTTCAGCTGTCGCAATAGCCTCGATCACGCTGCTATCGGAAAGCGGATCAGAACCGGCAGAATAGCGCACGTTTTTAAGGATTTGCGGCAGCGGATCAAACACGCGACTCATTTCCGACACCCGCCCCTCGCGGCTGGCAAGGACGGCAAGCACCTGAAGGGCTGCCAGAAGGCCATCACCAGTCGATGCGAAGTCGGATAGTACGATATGCCCGGACTGTTCCCCGCCAACATTGCAATCAAGAGCGCGCATCTGTTCAACCACATAGCGGTCACCGACCTTGGTGCGGATCAGGCGCACATCATTGCGTTCAAGGTATCGTTCAAGCCCAAGGTTTGACATGACCGTCGCCACCAGCGCGTTGCCACGCAGCTGACCGGTTCGTTTCCAGTGGGTGGTCACAAGCCCCATCAACTGATCACCATCGATCAACTGACCTTTTTCATCACACATCTGAACACGGTCGGCATCCCCGTCCAGCGCAATACCGACATCAGCCTTTTCGGCCAGAACGCGATCGCACATGGTTTTGGTATAGGTCGAACCGCATTTGTCATTGATGTTCAAGCCATTCGGGCTAGTGCCGATTTCGATCACATCGGCACCGAGTTCACGCAGAACCTTGGGCGCAACCGAATATCCGGCACCATGGGCACAATCGAGAACGATGCGCATGCCTTCAAGGGTGACCGAACCGGGCAAGGAGGATTTGACAGCCTCGATATAGCGACCGGGCGCATCATCAATGCGTTTTGCCCGTCCAAGTGCATTGGCCGGGACCAGCTTGCCGGAAAGGTCGCTTTCCATCAGGGCTTCGAGTTCCAGTTCGACTTCGTCAGACAGTTTGAAGCCGTCCGGACCGAACAGCTTGATGCCGTTATCCTGAAACGGGTTGTGCGAAGCAGAGATCATGACACCGATATCGGCACGCATCGATTTGGTCAGCATGGCAACAGCGGGGGTCGGCATTGGCCCGACCAGCATCACATCCATCCCCATGGAGGTGAAGCCGGCAACCAGTGCCGGTTCAAGCATATAGCCCGACAGACGGGTATCCTTGCCGATGACGACCTTGTGCCGATGGTTCCCGCGCGTGAAATAATGCCCGGCAGCCATCCCGACCTTCAACGCAACCTCGGCGGTCATCGGGGCCGTATTGGCCGTTCCACGAATTCCATCGGTACCAAAATATTTGCGGCTCATGTTCTTTTCTCTGCTTACGTGACGGACAGTGATGACCGCCTCATGAATTCTGACTGCCGGTTATATCAAAGTGACGCTTCAATGCTACTCTTCAATCATCCTGACAAGGGCTAGATTTTACGCCCAGTCTGCCATCAATACGTTAACGCGATTACATGCTTACCTTCTGATAAAAGCAATGACCTGCTTTCAAAAACCCGCTATCAAAAAGGTCATCGTTTTAAAGGATTGAAACCGGGGGAATTTTGCGCGTTTTTCGCTCAAACATGGCGGTGATTGTGCTTTGGGCAATCATTATCGCTGTTTTCATTGAAATGTTCCCGGCGACATCCCGCGCCCATGACAGGCAGCAACATTTCGTAATCGGAAACAACGGTCCGGCCAGTGATATCACCCTTGATCATTTTCTGACCCGTCTGACGACAAGCCGGGAAATATCGATCCCGGCCGACGTCATAAACATTCCCGAAACCGAATTTGAAACGATTTATAACAGGCCCGGCCCCGGATATACCGACCAGCCGGTCTGGTATCGCGCTCCGTTTATCGTTGAAAGTCGATTTGACAGCCCGGGAACCAATGCTTTTATCGAGCTGGGAGCAGCTTATCTCAACGATATTTTATTAACTGTTCTTTCCCGGGAAACAGGAAAGGTGCTTTGGGAAGACCGGGTTGGTGACAGGGTTCCCAACGATCCAGGCGCCCCGGCCAACCTTAAATATATAAGTCTTTGGCCCGAACTTGCCCCCGGTCACTACTGGCTTGTCATCCGGGTTGTCACAAACAGCGCACATGTCCTTGAAGCCAAGCTTCAGACTCAGGAAACATTCATTGCAGAAACCGGTTCGCAAAGTTACCGCAACGGCAGTTATCTTGGGGTTTTGCTTGTTGTTTTTGCCCTTTATATGACGTTTGGCGTGTTTTCGCGCGATGCATCTGTGAGCTGGTATGCGATATATATTCTGGGGTTGTTCCTGCTTAATCTCGGAACCACAGGATATGCCCAGCTGTTATTCAAGGATGTCTCGTTATATGCAAACGACCTGATTACCGGGACCGGCACGGCGATTTCTATCGGGTCATCTGTCGCAATGTGGGCCCATATTATTCGCCTAGACAAGCATAACCCGTTCCTGTTCCGTGTGATGATGGGCCTTGCCGGTCTCATGATTTTGGGGGCTCTCACGTCCACATCGGACCTTTATATCTATTATGCCAAGCTGTTCTTCATTCCCCATACATTCCTGCTTTTCATCTTGCTTGGCTATCTGATCGCGACCGGGTACCGGGAAAACAATACACTGATGTATTGGTTCTTCCTTCTTGCTCTGGGCTTTCCGACGCTGTCGGCGTGTATTCATCTTTTGATGCTGATTGGCAGCCTGCCAATCAACAGCCTAACGTCCAACATCTACAAGGCCAGCTCGACAATCCATCTGGTCATGGTTGCGATTGCCATGGGTGTTCGTGTCTATCGACTTGCACACAAGCGCATCCATGCCTATCAGAGCAATCAGCGCGCATCCCAGCTTGCCGGAGAACAACGTACATTCATCACCATGCTGTCGCATGAGTTCCGCACACCGCTTGCAATCATACAGCGCTCTTCAGAAATTCTGGGATTGCATATGCGTGATGAAGATGAATCCGTTCATAACCGACTGACGACAATCCGCCGAAATGCCGGACAGCTATCAGCTCTTGTTGATGCCTTTCTGACCAAGGAAACCCTTGATAGTGCGACCTTCACGACATCGCGTGAACAGGTTGCCATCGACCAGTTTCTGACGGATCTGATTGCACGGCGGTCCATAGAAGTTCAGGAGCAGAATGTCAGCCTGATCAATGCAGATTTCGCGATCGTCAATATTGATCGCATTCTGCTGGAACGTGCCATCATCAATATTATCGAAAATGCCCGTAAATATGCACCGGGCGCCCCGGTATGGATTGCCTGCAACCGGTCTGCCAACGGCTATGTCTATATCCGCATTGTCGATGAAGGCCCCGGCATCGCGCCGGATGAACTGGGCAAGGTCCAGAATGCGTTTTATCGCGGCCGGGAATCTTCGGTGACACAGGGTGTGGGACTGGGTCTGCATATTACCAACCGGATCATTGAAGCCCATAAAGGCAGCATGTCACTTAGTGTCGGCGAACATGGCGGGACAACGGTATTGCTTAAGCTGCCCTACAACCTTCAAGCAACAGCCGGGAAAACCAACGAAATCCAGTTCGGCCTTTCGGGGAAGCTGCCCTTGATACCCTCAGACAAAAGGCGCTGAACCAATGTTATCAGCGTTAGCATCCATCAGAAAAAAGCTTGGCCATTTGGTGGTCACAATGACTGTGGTCACGGGTTTGGCCGTCATCGCCCTTATTGTCACGACAATTCAATCAGCGCAGGCGCAACAAGCCCCTGAGCCCAGTGAATATTCCAGACTGAAACTATCAAGCTTTATTCCCGGACCGATTGAAATTACGCCCTACCTTCGATGGTATGTCGACAAGACTCGCCGTATGGTATTAAGCGATATCAGGGAGATTCCTGACAGCGCCTTTGTCATGACCACCGGCATCCCGTCCTTTGGCTATAGCCGGGATGCAATATGGTACAGGCTGGACATCACAGTTCAGGACAAACTGACCACAAAGCCGCTCATTGAACTTAATCCCACCTACCTGAACTTCATTGATGTGATGATTGTCGCAGACGGCACACGCGACCCTGTCTGGCAAGAGCATCTCGGAGATCACGTTCCGGCAAGTAAACGGACCTATGCGGGATCAACCCAAGTGGCCGCCCTGCCATTGCTTGACACTGGCGACTACAAGATGTTCATCCGGGTAAAAAGCAACAGTGCGAATTTTCTGCGGGCAAAATTGTGGCCTGCGGGTGATCTGATCTCGTCGCTAACCTATCGGAACATTGCGACCAATGTGTTCTTCGGGATAATCGCAACACTTGGCTTTGCCTATCTGGCGCTTGGCGTTATGGCGCGCGACCCTATTGTGGTTCTGTATGGAATCTGGGTAGCCAGCGTCGGGGGTGTTGTCGCAATTGTAAACGGTGTTGTATTAAGCGATATCCGGCCGGAAACGCCCTGGATGAATGATCTTCTTCTAGGGCAACTAAATGTCATCTCGCATGCCGCCACGGCGTTCCTGTGGTTACATATTACCGGGATCAGGAAACGACATCCCCTGATGTTCAAAATCTATTGCGGCTATAGCGCAATGATTTTGTTTTTCCTTTTTGGAGCAACCAACGATCTGTATACGGTCTTTGGCACCTATATTATTCCGAGCCATTCAGTATTCATGGCCCTGATGTGCCTTCACATCATCAGACGACTGTTCAAAAATGTTCGCAACAAGATGAGCTGGGCATTTCTGATCGTTCTGGTGATGCCGACAGGCCCTGCCATCATGCTGCAACTTGCCCATGTCGGACTGATAGAGGCAACACCGATGCGTCTGGGACTGCATCAATTCACATTGCTGTTCCACATCATCGCTATGAGTATCCTGATGGGCTTTCGTCTGGCGTCTATGGATCGAGAACGTATCTCTGTTGCAATGAAGGCAGCTGAGACCACCACACTGGTTGAAGAACAGCGCAAACTGATTTCGATGCTGTCGCATGAGTTTCGTACACCACTTGCGGTAATCCAGAGGTCGGCTGAAATGCTGATGCTGCGCCTGAAAAACCATAAGGGCGATGTCATGGATCGACTGCAACGGATCCAGCTTCAGGCGCGCAAACTTGCCCGCCTGGTCGATATATTCCTGAGCAAGGATGGCATTGATAATCAGGAACTTTCACTGGCTCGCGAAGTGGTTTCCGTTGATCGTTTCATGGAAGAATTCGTTGCCAACACCACCCGTGAAGGTGCCGAAATTTTCCTGACCATCCACCATGCCGAAGGTGTCGAGGCCTACATTGATGAAACGCTGATTGGCCTTGCTATTACCAACCTGATTGAAACATCCCGACGTTTTGCCCATGGCAATCCATTGCATCTGGTATTGCAGCGGCAAAGCAAATGGCTAGTCGAAATTGCTATTCCCTGTAGCGGTCCGGAACTTGATGATGAGGAAATCCGCCTGATCGGGGCAGCCTTGTTCCGCAAGGACGTTGAGTCCGGTTCGCAACGCAGTGCGCTTGGCCTTCATATTTCGCAACGCATTGTCGATGCCCACGGAGGATCAATCAAATTGCGTGACCGCGGACAGTCCGGGATAGAACTGTGCTTGCTTTTGCCCATCAAAGAGCCCGCTATCAAGACACCCTGAAAGAAGATCGACAGGAAAACGGATCGTAACGCCGCGTTATGATGCGTCGGCAGCGCCCAGAACAACCCCGGTCGAAGTAAAGGCATAACCACGACCATAGGCCGTTCGAACCGGCAGTTCTTCACCAATTTCCTTAAGGATTTTCTGGCGAACACGGCGGATGGCCGTATCGAGGTTGCGACAGTTTTCTGCGGTATCGGCCTTGCCAAGTTCCATAACGATTTCCGGGCGGGTCAGCCAAGCACCATTGGCTTCGATCAGCAATCTGATGATCGTGCGTTCCGTTGCAGTAAGGCTCGCCTCGTTCCCGTTTGGATTACGCAGGGTCCAGTTCAGCAGATCCAGTACCCAGCCATCATCAGGCACAACCTGTTCCTGGCCTGTGTCCATGTCACTGCGTGTCGTGCGGCGCATCAGCGGTTTCAGGGCGGCTTCAATGACCGAAAGCGGGCTGTCCTTGGTCAGATAGACATCCGCACCGGACTTGTAGCCGGTCAGATGATTATCCATGCCCGAAAGCGACGTCAGCATCATGATCCCGCAATCAATATTCTTGCGGACATGTTGCGCCAGTTCATAACCGTCCGCATCCGGAAGCATGATATCAAGAATGACAGCATCCGGTTTTCCGGTTTTGAGCGCACGATAAAATGCCGCACCGGTTTCGCATCCGACGACATCGAAACCGCACATATCAAGATATTCGCACAGATCCTTGTTCAGGTCTGTGTTGTCTTCCACGACGAACACACAGTGTTTCATAGCATCCCGGCCGGAAGTGGCACCGTCGAATACGGACTGCGCCAGACCCTCAAATCCGTTCATACAAAGACCTTCGCATTTGCTTTTGCGCCAACCAACAGTTGTGACTTTTGAGTCACTTTTATTCATTCACTGTTTGGTATGTGACGATGTGTCCCAATGTGCAAGCCCCAACCTTCAAAGGTCAGAAAATGCCAGAATCCCGACAAAAAAAAGCAAGACCAACTCAGGTTGAGAATATCTTTCTTCAACAACCTGACTGATCTTGCTTTTAATCAAACCGTCAAAAATCACAAGCTATACAGCCAGTGATATATCGACCTGTCTTGCTATACGATTGAGGTGGAACTGGCCACGGAAAGCGCCTGTACGGTTTCCTGAACGTCATGCACGCGGATCATCTGAACCCCGTGACGCCATCCATTAACCGCCGATGCAATCGAACCACCCAAACGCTGTTTGGGTTCTGCCTTGGGATCGATTTTGCCGATAAAGGATTTACGCGACGTTCCAAGAAGGATCGGACATCCCAAGCCGTGGAAAATCGCCAACCGCGACAGAAGTTCCAGATTGTGCGACAGCGTCTTGCCAAATCCGATGCCCGGATCAATGCAAATGCGATCACGTGAAATCCCTGCCCGTTCGCAGCTTTCGATGCGATCAAGCAAATAGTCATAAACATCGAGAACAGCGCAATCATATTGCGGATCTGTCTGCATCGTGCCCGGTTCACCCTGCATATGCATCAGCATGACCGGCTTGCCCGATGCAGCCGCAACTTCCATCGCGCGTTCATCACCCTCAAGTCCGGTAACGTCATTAATGATGGCAGCACCGGCCTCAATCGCAGCCTCCATTACCGAAGCATGGCGGGTATCAATTGAAATCACATGACCGTCGGCAGCAAGGTCACGGATGACCGGTACAACGCGGTTGATTTCTTCTTGTTCAGAGACTTCATCCGCACCCGGTCGGGTCGATTCGCCGCCGACATCAAGAATGGATGCCCCCATCTCGACCATCTTGCGACCACGAGCAACCGCGTCAGCAGTCGTGTTGTAGTCCCCGCCATCGGAAAAACTGTCGGGCGTGACATTGATGATGCCCATGACGTGACAGGAAGCCATATCAAGCCCGGCATATTCCGGACGCTTGGCCATCAGCCGGTCAAGGACATTGTTGATTTCATCCACGCGCCCGCTGTTCTGAACCCAGCCTTCGAGGGCCAGAAGCGGCAGGATCATGCTTTCAGCACCACCACCTTCGCGACGACGAATGATTTCAAGGGCAGAAAACCCGCGCCGTGATCCCGCAAGCGGCAGCGTATTGGGATCATCGGCATGATCAATGAAACCCGTGGGTGCGTAGTAAAGCGGTCCATCAAAATCAGCAAAGCCCCGCACATCGGCGGGGCTTCGCAGGACCGATCTTTTGATCTCGTCCATCAGTCTCTTTCGTTAGCTTCCCGGTTGCGGTTCGGGAGAAAGATCTCCGCCACCTTCACCAGGGTTATCCTTGCGGGCACCACCGGTGCTCGGCACGGTGGAACGGCGTCCACCACCGGCATCCTTGCCACCACCAGTCGAATGGCCCGAACGGTTGAGTTCCTCGCCGCGCAGCAGCGCGTTGATTTCATCACCCGAAAGGGTTTCATATTCCAGAAGCCCCTTGGCCAGAATATGCAGATCATCAAGATGTTCGGTCAGAACACGCTTGGCGAAAGTATAGGCCTCGTCAGAATAACGACGCACTTCCTCATCGATCAGCTGTGCAGTTTTCTCGGAAACATTCTTGTGCTGTGCCACGCTGTGACCAAGGAACACTTCTTCCTGGTTATCAACGTATTTGACATTGCCAAGTTTGTCCGAGAAGCCCCATTCCGTGACCATCTTGCGGGCATACTGGGTCACCATATTGATGTCCGAGGATGCACCCGTGGTGACCTTGTCCTTGCCAAAGATGATTTCCTCGGCAACACGACCACCCATTGCAACTGCAAGATCAGAGATCAGTTGTTCATAGGATTTCGAAACCTGATCACGTTCCGGCAGACGCATCACCATACCCAGCGCACGACCGCGCGGAATGATGGTCGCCTTGTGGATCGGATCAGATGCCGGGGTGTGAATAGCAACCAGCGCGTGACCACCTTCGTGATAGGCCGTCAGCTTTTTCTCGTCATCGGTCATGATCATGGAACGACGTTCCGCGCCCATCATGACCTTGTCCTTGGCGTTTTCGAAATCGGCCATGGTAACGACACGCTTGCCAAGACGGGCTGCAAGAAGAGCTGCTTCGTTGACAAGGTTTGCCAGATCAGCACCCGAGAAGCCCGGCGTACCACGTGCGACCGTACGCAGATCAACATCCGGCCCCAGCGGCACCTTGCGGGCATGGACACCAAGAATGTGTTCACGGCCTTCAAGATCAGGGTTCGGAACAACAATCTGACGGTCAAAACGGCCCGGACGCAGCAATGCGGGGTCCAGAACGTCCGGGCGGTTGGTCGCAGCCACAAGGATCACGCCTTCGTTGGCTTCGAAACCATCCATCTCGACGAGGAGCTGGTTAAGTGTCTGTTCGCGTTCATCGTTACCGCCGCCAAGACCGGCACCACGATGGCGACCAACAGCGTCGATTTCATCGATGAAGATGATGCAAGGAGCGTTTTTCTTGCCCTGTTCGAACATGTCGCGCACACGCGATGCACCGACACCAACAAACATTTCAACAAAGTCCGAACCCGAAATGGTGAAGAACGGAACGTTTGCCTCGCCTGCAATCGCACGTGCCAGAAGCGTCTTACCAGTACCCGGAGGACCAACAAGCAGCATACCTTTGGGGATTTTACCGCCAAGGCGCTGGAATTTCTGGGGATCACGCAGGAAGTCGACGACTTCTTCAAGCTCGCCCTTGGCTTCCTCGATGCCTGCGACATCATCAAAGGTCACGCGACCGGATTTTTCGGTCAGCATTTTGGCCTTGGATTTGCCAAAGCCCATGGCTTTGCCGCCGCCGCCCTGCATCTGGCGCATGAAGAAAATCCACACACCGATAATCAGCAGCATCGGGAACCAGCTGATCAGCGCGCTCATGAGCGGCGAAAGGCTTTCTTCCGGCTGTGCAATGATGCGCACACCCTTGTCATTCAGTTTTTCGACAAGGTTCGGGTAATTCGGGGTGTAAACATTAACAGAGCGACCGTCGCGCGTTTCTGCAATCAGAGTATTGCCCTGGATGGTGACTTCCGAAATCTGGCCGCTATCAACTTCGGCAAGGAAGTCCGAGAACGCCAGCGACGACTGGCCGGACCGTCCGGAGGGCGACTGAAACAGGTTAAACAAGGCCACCAAAAGGATGGCAATGATAACCCACAGTGCGAGATTTTTTCCCATATTCATTCCAAGCTACTGGTCGCAATTATGTGTGCCGTGACGCAAAACTTCCTGCGCAAGGCTTGAACATCAGATAGTCACAAGCCCTGCTTACGCAAGTAGGTTGCCGGGTTTCGGCGACGATTTGAAACCACTTTCCCACAAAGGTACCGGTGGTGCAAACCGCCATCGCCCGCCAAATGAAAATTTCCCCCTGCCCGGGGGCCATTCGCAGTCGGCGGCGGATAATACGTCGGAAAGCTCCGAAACCTCAAGCCCGCCAACGGATCGCAAGCCTTCTTTATCGTAGAGTGCAGGCATTGATGCAAGGGCTGCGCGTGGCAAATCACCAATAAATGGTACAATTTCGCGTAATGCAGCACGAAATGCTTTCGTGTGACACACATCACAACGATCCAAAGGCGCAATCCACATGTGATCCTGTGGCGTTAATGTCTGCCGATCAAAGACCAATTCGAACCGGTTATCCCACCTTATAAAACTGTCCCGACCAACAATGTCCCGTGCAACACGAACCGGCTCCCGGTCCATGCGACCAAGTTCCCGATAAACGCAAATCTTGCCTTTGCGACCATGCAAGACGCAGCCCCCAAGACTGACACGCGCAGACGGGGCTGCTGCCAATCTGGCAAGTACAGCAGCCAAACCGTCAATGGCCGGCATATAGGCGGCCCCGCCAACGGTGCGCACCACCTGCCCCAGCGCATAGACCCGCACAGCTTCGGGGATTTGGGTGTCGGTCAACAGATCGCGGGCGCATTGCACCACACCATTGCCATGCAACGTGACCGCCTGTGCCAGCAATCGGCCGATAGCGGCTTCAAACCTGATGCGCTCCGAAGCATCATCAAAAGATACCAAACCCGCACCTTGTGTTTGCAGCTCGCTGCGAACCCGCACGCGTTCAAATTTTTCGTTGCAGTTTGACGGGTCTTCCACCCATTCCTGACCCGATTGCCGAAGCGTTGCGATCAGATCGGTTTTCGGAACCGACAGCAACGGACGCAAGACACGTCCATTGCGCAGGAAACGCCGGGCAGACATGCCCGCCTGCCCCATAATCCCGGCCCCCCGGGCATCGCGCATGGCAATGGTTTCGGCCTGATCTCCACCATGATGGGCAACCAGCAAATGGAAAATGCCGCGATCAGCCATGAACCGATCAATCAGATCATAGCGTGCCTGGCGGGCGCGTTCCTGCACCGCACTGGCGGGTTTTGTCCCCTCCCAGCGCAGGATGACATGCTCGATCCCGTATCTGGAAAGCTGATCACCGACCCATCGGGCTTCGGCAGCAGAACCGGATCGCAGCCCGTGATCAACCGTGAGCGCAACGACCGAACCGCCACGCGCCTGACACCATTGATGCGCCAAAAGGGCAAGCGCCATGCTGTCCGCGCCCCCCGAAACGCCAACGACCATTTTCGGGGCAGCTTCGAACGGAGCGAAGCTCATCATCAGACGATCAAAGACAACGGCGTCCAATGGAGTTCCACTGGACGCCGCCGAAAGATCGGAATTTGTCGGGACGCTGTCGGTCATGACATGCCTTTTACAGTCGGCTTACTGCGCGCATCCGCGATTTTTGCGTTCCTGACGGGCGCGATCAAGCACAACATTCGACGCATTCGGGAAGTTATCAATCAGATGACTGAATGCAGTGCAGGCATCTTCATTCTTGCCAAGATTGGCAAGCGACATGCCAAGCTTCAGCAGATTGTCCGGTGCCTTGGTGCTATCGGGATATGTCTGGAAACCTTCGGTAAAGGCGATGGCAGCGTTTTCAAATTCCCCGCGCACATAATAGGTTTCGCCCAGCCAGTATTGCGCATTGCCCGCCAGCGGATCATTCGGATGTGCGGAGACAAAGCTGCTAAGAGCCTTCTCCGCGGCAGGGAAATCCTGTTTGCGCAGCAGGCCGAATGCTTCGCGATACTGTTCTTCGGGTGTGCCACCAGACAGGGCAGCAGACTGGGTCTGTGCACCGGCAGTTGCAGCGGCGCCTGACGGAATTTTCGGCGGCTGACCTTCGCTTTCGATCACGCCAAACAGTTTGGTTCCGCGATCATTAAGCGGTTCGCCAGTACCGGCACCCCCGCCAAGATCACCCGATGAAACCGCGTTACCGGTCGGGGTCGCTGTATTTGCCTGCCCGGCTGCAAGCGGGGCTGTGCCAGTTGCACCACCCGAAACGGCAGCGCCGCCTTCAAGCTGCCCAAGGCGAAAATCAATATCAGCCACCAGCCGTTCAAGCCGTTCTTCGATCTTGCGGATGCGGAAATCGAACTGCTCAAGCTGTCCGGTCAGTTGGGAAGAATTGCGTTGAAGTTCGTTAATCTGGACCTGCTGACGCGCCGCAGCCGGGGTCGAGGCGTCTGCACCGCTTACCGCACTCCCCGCAGCAGCGGCTGCACCATTGGTGCCCTCGCGATAGACATAGCGCTGTAAAAGATCAAGATCCTTGCGCAGCTGTTCGACCTGCCGGGACATGTTCGCATCCTGTGCATGCACAGGAACAGCCCCAAGTGACGTCACGCCAAGCACTGTACCAATGGCAAGTGCGACAAGAAAGTTGCGGCCTTTGCGCGAAGTTGCGGCCCCTGTTACGCGTGAAGCTGTGATATTGGCCCAAACAGAAGGGGCGTGATCACAGGCAATAATTTGCGATTCAGTCGTGGGTCGAACTCGGATCATTATCAGGTCCTTTGTCGTCAATGCGGTCTTCGATGCGTCACTATGAACAGGACAGCATGACATTTTCAACATTTTCAGGCGGCAAAAATAAGGCGCCTGCCCCGGATGGGACAGGCGCCTTGATATTCAAGTCAGGCTTTCACCTGCACGCGCTTAACGGATAACCGATACAGCGCGGCGGTTTTTCGCCCAGCTTTCTTCGTCATGGCCAAGAGCAACCGGGCGCTCTTTACCATAAGAAATGGTCTCAACGCGCGACGGGTCGATACCCAGAGCGATCAGGTAATCTTTAACCGAGTTCGCGCGGCGTTCGCCGAGTGCAAGGTTGTATTCACGGGTGCCGCGCTCGTCGGCATGACCTTCAACAACAACTTTGTACTGCGGGTATTTTTTCAGCCAAGCGGCCTGCAGTTCGAGGGTGCGACGTGCTTCACCGGCCAGATCGTATTTATCGAAACCAAAGAAGACGCGGTCACCAACGTTAACAGCGAACCACTCTGGGCTGCTTTCCGACAGCGACGTGCTGGTGGACGGCTGGTTTACAGTCGATACACCCTCGCCACCAGTGGTCGCAGAGCTATCAGGTGCAGTTTCACATGCAGCCAGAAGAGCGGCAGCAGCAAAAACGCTGAGAATACGAAGTTTCATTTAAGTTTTCCCCTTAACACCGGACGCATTCGCCCGAGGTTGGTGTTTTCCATGTCTCGCGACACCGAAAATGCCCGCGATTAAAGCGAATCGCATTCAGTGCTTCGCGATGACTATACTCTTGAGATATCAGGGAATCAAGGGTGACCATGCTGGGTCCGACCCATCCGCAGGTGTAACGATCTCTCGTTCGTTATAACCTGTGAGATCGATCGAATACAGACGATAGCGATCCTTGGTCCCGTCCCTGGACGGGTGCTGGCGGTGATACATCAACACTCTTCCGTTCGGAGCCCATGTTGGTCCCTCGACGAGGAACCCTTCGGCCAACAGCCTTTCACCACTGCCGTCTGGCCGCATGACACCGATATAGAACCGACCTCCTTGTGATTTGGTGAATGCAATCAGGTCTCCGCGAGGCGACCAGACCGGGGTGGCATAAAGACCGCCCCCAAAGCTGATACGCTGTACGCCCCCACCATCTGCATTCATCACGTAAATTTGTTGTGACCCACTGCGATCAGAGTTGAACGCAATGCGCGAACCGTCAGGCGAGTAGGAAGGCGAGGTATCCACGGCCGGATGTCGCGTCAGCTGGTGCTTTTCGCGCGTGCGCAGGTCCAGTTGATAAATTTCACTGTTCCCGTCAAGCGCTTGCGACATGACAACCGAGTTCCCGTCTGGCGCGAATCGGGGTGCAAAGGTCATCCCCGGAAAATCGCCCAGCAATTCCAACTCGCCGGTATCAATGTCCAAAACATAAACGCGTGGCTTGTCGTTGAAGTACGACATATAGACCACTTCCTGTGCTGTCGGCGAGAAGCGCGGGTTCAGCACAAGGAACCGACCGTCCGACAGGAACCGGTGGTTTGCACCATCCTGATCCATGATCGCCAAACGTTTCACACGTTTGTCGGCCGGGCCTGTTTCAGACACATACACAATTCTGGTATCGAAATATCCGCTTTCGCCGGTGATGCGCTTATAGATCTCGTCGGCGATCTTGTGCGCAATCCGGCGCCAGTTATTGGGCTGTGTACGATAGGCAACCCCTGACATCTGGGTTTCTGCCAACACATCCCAAAGACGGAATTCGACACGAAGCAATCCGTTTGGTTCCGTAACAACGCGACCATTGACCAATGCCTGGGCATTGATGGCGCGCCATTCGGCAAAGTTCGGGTTGACCGCCAGCGAAGCAGCACTCTGGATGAATGCCTTTTCATTGATCGGTGCAAACAGCCCCGAACGTTCGAGGTCGGCGGCAATCACCTGTGTCAGGTTTTGCCCGATCTCGGTCTCGGCAACACCGTCGCCCGGGAAACGGGTGACAGCAATTGGCATCGGCTTGAGTTCACCCCGGGTGATGTCAATCCGGAGTTCCGCCTTTGCCGGTGACATGAAACCGACATTCAGGCCAGCGACAACGGCAAGGGCACACAGTGTGGCAACACCGCTTCTTACCCAAAATCGTTTTCCTGCGTTGGTCTTGATCGTCATCCTGCCTCGCTATTTTCCACGCGTGTTCAAGAACTTATCACTAAAGGCCCAGCATTTCACGCATGTCGAAATTAAACGTGAATGTGCGCCACATTTCGTATTTATCCAGCGGCAGTTTTAGAGGACTGCATTGCGGATTTAGCACTGCTCGCAAAGCACTTTCTGCAATCGTACGGCGAGAAGAATCGCCCTGAATGTCATTCAGATTACTGATGCGTGCCTGTCGAACAGTTCCGTCGGGATTTGCGCTGACATGAATTTCAACAGCAAAGTTCCCTGCTTCCTTTGCACCCGCCGGCGGGCTCCAGCAGCGTTCAATCTGACGTTTGACCGCATCAAGCTCGCTCATGGTCAGATTGGCATCCAGTCTGGTTGCAACAACCTCGCTGGCATTTTCCTCTGGAACGTCATCGGGTTGCGTATCCGGTGTTGCCTGTGCCGTCTCCTTTAGCTTGCTCACATCCTTGAGAACGCTCATGAGGTCGCGTTTCTTCGGTTCTTCCTTTTTCGGTTCCGTTTTTTTCACCGGCTCCGGTTTGGGAGGCTGTGGTTTGCTATCGGGTTTGACCGCAGCCAGTTCTTTTGGCTTTGGTTCAGGTTTTGGTTCAGGCTCTTTTTTTACCTCGGGCACGGGCACCGGTTCCGGTTTTGGTTCGGGCTTCGGCTCCGGTTTCGGTTCCGGCTTGGGTTCCGGTTTCGGCTCAGGCTTTGGCTCGGGTTTCGGTTCCGGTTTTGGTTCGGGCTTCGGCTCCGGCTTGGGTGTCGGTTTGGGCTCCGGTTTCGGCTCAGGCTTGGGTGCAGGTTTGGGTTCCTTTTTCGGTTCGGGCTTTGGCAAAGCCTTGGTCGGGGCAGCAGAAAACTCGTCCACTGTCACGACTTCGACCGAAATGGACTGCAATTCCAGCGGCGTTTCATCAAACAGGTCAGGCAAACCCAGCCATGCGACCAGAAACAGCGCAAGATGCAAACCAAGCGATATGAGAGCGTAACGCAGCATCGTCTGTTACGAGCCCTTTTTGGGCAGTTCGGCGATCAGGGCGACCTTGGTAAAGCCGGCATCCTTGATCAGCCCCATGACTTCCATCACGCGTCCATAATCAATGGCCTTGTCCCCACGGACAAAAATGCGTGTGTCAGCCTTGTTGTCGGTAATCGCGGCAAGCTTTTCGCTCAGGGTGTCCTGGGCGATCTCGCTATCCATAATATAGATGGTGCCTTCGCGTGATACCGAGACAACAAGCGGTTCGTCCTGCCCGGTCATCGGGGCAGCACTGGTTTCAGGCAGATCAACCTCGACACCGACCGTCATCAGCGGGGCTGCGACCATGAAGATCACAAGCAGCACCAGCATGACGTCAACCATCGGTGTGACGTTGATATCGCTCATTGCGGCACGCCGGTTATTGCGACGTCCGCGGCGACCTCCGCCAGATCGGGATGCGAGTTGTGCGCCCATGATCAGTCTCTCGAATCGTCAAGTTGGCGCGAGAGGATCGAGCTGAACTCGTCCACGAAAGCTTCCAGACGATTATTGTAACGATTAAGGTCGCTGGAAATCTTGTTATAGGCAACAACCGCCGGAATAGCGGCAACAAGGCCCATGGCGGTTGCAAACAATGCCTCGGCAATACCCGGTGCAACCACAGCCAGCGACGTGTTTTTCGAAGCCGCAATCGACTGGAACGATACCATGATGCCCCAGACCGTCCCGAACAGACCAACGAACGGTGCGGTTGAGCCGACCGATGCCAGGAAGGTCATGTAACGTTCAACCCGGTCCATTTCACGGCCCAGCGTAATTTCCATCGACTTTTCAAGGCGCTGCTGCAAACGGGCACGCATGGTGTCCCCATGGACGCCGCGTGCGTTCGAACGACGCCATTCGCGCATTGCCGATACAAAGATCGCCGACATCGGATCACGCGGCTTGTCTGCAATCCGGTCATACAGGTCTTCAAGCGAACCGCCCGACCAGAAGGCTTCTTCAAAGGTATTTGCCTGCGCGCGCAGTTTGCGAAGGCGCAAAATCTTTTCGATTACGATCGCCCATACCCAGACAGAAGCCATCAAAAGCCCGATCATCACAGTTTTGACGACCAGTCCAGCCTGCATGAAAAGTCCCCACAGAGACATGTCATGTGCCATGACCGACTGCCCCAGCGTTACCGCGTCGACCACTTGATTTTCCATATTCCCGTCAGTCCTTGTTCACATCCAGATATCGACTAAATATCGTTCTTAATTCATCGGGCAGTCTTTGTGCCCGAAGTTCTTCCAGCGACATGCAGGCGAGATAAATCTCGATCACCACAAGTATTTCCCCGTCGCGCATGACTTTCTGTTCGAAACCAAGCGATGCGCCCCCTAGCTTAATCACCCGGCTTTCCACCGTCAGGCGGTCTTCCAACTGGGCAGCGCGACGAAAATCGACGGTACAGTGTCGAACCGCTATGGCAACTTTGTGGCGTTCTGCAACATTTCGATTGGTAAAGCCCAACAGGTTAAGCATCGCTGAACGCGCACGTTCGGCAAATGCAAGATAGTTGGCATGATAGACAATTCCGCCCGCATCAGTGTCCTCATAGAAGACAACAAGCGGATAGACATGCCGGGTGCCATCCATATAACCCAGCAACGCATCGTGATGATTGTGTGACATCAGGAATCGCCCCCGGACGACCCGTTAATCTGCCGGTCAAACAGGTCCGATATCGGCATCCCGCCCGCCTCGCGCGGCGGTGTCAGACCAAGATGCTGGAACCCCTTGATGCCCAGCATACGCCCGCGCGGGGTGCGCTGAATCAGGCCCTGTTGGAGCAAATAGGGTTCAATCACGTCTTCGATGGTATCGCGTTCTTCTGACAGGGCCGCCGCCAGCGTATCAACACCAACCGGCCCGCCGCCATAGTTCCCGGCAATACAGTTCAGATACCGGCGGTCCTGACTGTCCAGACCAAGATTATCGACTTCAAGCCGGGTCAGTGCGGCATCGGCAATAAATTTATCAACCGGTGACTTTTCGGCCACAGCGGCAAAATCGCGCACACGACGCAGCAACCGTCCGGCAATACGCGGCGTTCCGCGCGACCGGCGGGCAATTTCCATCGCGCCTTCTTCGGTCATATCGAAATGCAAAAGCCGCGCCCCACGCGAAACGATGCTAACCAGCTCTTCGGGTTCATAGAACCTAAGACGCAACGGAATCCCGAAACGGTCACGCAACGGCGTGGTCAGAAGCCCGGACCGGGTGGTTGCACCAACAAGGGTAAAGGGCGGCAGATCAATCCGCACAGAGCGGGCAGCAGGCCCCTCGCCGATGATCAGATCAAGCTGGAAATCTTCCATCGCCGGATAAAGGATTTCCTCCACCGCCGGGTTCAGACGATGAATTTCATCAATGAACAGAACGTCACGCGGCTGAAGGTTGGTCAGAAGTGCGGCCAGATCACCAGCCTTGGCGATCACAGGACCGGAAGTTGCGCGGAAACCGACACCAAGTTCGCTGGCAACGATTTGCGACAATGTGGTTTTGCCCAAGCCCGGAGGCCCGAAGAACAGGACATGGTCCATGGCTTCTTCACGGGCCCGCGCGGCCTGAATGAACACATCAAGATTTTCGCGCACTTCTTTCTGCCCGGTGAAATCATCCAACCGGCGCGGACGCAGCGATCCATCCTGATGGTCTTCTTCGCGACGCTCACCACTGAGCAGGCGATCTTCTTCTTCGCTCACGCGCTAAGCTCCTTTAGTCCCAGACGGATCAGGGTATCAATCGATTTGTCTTCACCCGCCTGCTGGGCTGCTTTGCCCACCGCCCCGAAGGCCTCGGAGCGGCCATATCCAAGATTAACCAGTGCCGAGACGGCATCAGCCATCACCACACTATCATCGACAACCGGTTCGACCGGGGCTGTGTCCACGCTCACATCGGCTGATGATTTGTCAGATTTCTTTGACTTCGTCGGCTTTGCCGGTTCCGGGGCCGCTGGTGCTGCCACCGGGCCAAGATTGAGCTTGGCGGCCTTGTCTTTAAGTTCGCCAACGATACGGGTCGCAACTTTCGGGCCGATGCCCGGTGCGCGACACAGGGCTGTTGTATCCTGGGCGGCAAGCGCGCGCAGAAGATCGGTCGGGCTGAGAACAGACAAAAGTGCCAGTGCGACCTTGGCCCCGACACCCTGTACGGTGGTCAGCAAGGAAAACCACTGCTTTTCCGCATTATCGGCAAAACCATACAGATGAATGTGATCTTCGCGGACATGGGTTTCGATCATCAGACCGGCATCCCCGCCCTTTTGGGGCAGCATGGATAAAGTCCGGCGCGAGGCAAAAACCAGATAGCCGACACCATTCACATCAATGATGACACTGTCTTCGCCAATGAAATCGACAATTCCGCGCAGTTTCGCGATCACCTGTATCGTCTCCCGTTTCCTGTTGGTTTGGCCGCCATGCTTGCCGCAAGCGATCTGTTTCCGGCATGTTGCGCGTGACAAATGGCAACTGCAAGCGCATCAGCCGCGTCCGCCCCGGCAATTTCACATCCCGGAAGCAAGGTCGAAACCATCATTTCCACCTGCTGTTTGGCAGCATGACCCGCACCCACAACAGTCTTTTTGACTGCATTGGGTGTATATTCCGTTACCGGAATACCATTCCGTGCGGGTGCCAACAATGCGACACCACGGGCCTGACCAAGTTTAAGGGTGGATACCGGGTTTTTATTGACGAAGGTTTCTTCGACTGCGGCTTCGTCAGGTGTCCAGATCCGGATCACTTCGATCAGTCCGGAATGGAGCTGATCAAGGCGTTCTGCCAGGGTCAAAGACTGGGTCGAGGTAACAATACCGTTGGCCACATGGCGCATGCGGTTGTCCTGAAGGTCAATGATCCCCCAGCCCGTACGTTGAAGACCGGGGTCGATTCCGAGAACTCTGACCACAGTGTCACCCTAAAATTCAGAAACCAGATACAAAACACCCGCCATTCACAAAATGAAGGGCGGGCATAGAACCGTCCCCGAATATGATGGCCTTGGCAACCATATTCGGGGGAGAGGTTTTTAAACAAGTCTAGTTATCGAGACCGGCAACGATTTCGTCGGTCCAGGCAACGTTGGTCCAGACGTTCTGGACGTCATCGTTGTCTTCAAGCACATCAACAAGTTTCATGATGCTCTGTGCCTGATCGACATTGATTTCGGCTTCGGTTACCGCACGGAAGACCATTTTTGCACTTTCCGGATCGCCGAACTTTTCAGTCAGCGCTTCGCGCACAGCGTTAAGGTCTTCAAGTTCGGTATCGACAACGTGGCTGTTTTCATCAGATTCAACATTCGCCGCACCCGCTTCGAGGGCTGCTTCGAAGATTTCGTCTGCATCCGCAGCATCGGCCGGATAAACGATTTCACCAAGACGGTTGAACATGAAGCCGACCGAGCCGGTTTCGCCAAGGTTACCACCGCTTTTTGCAAAGGCAGCACGCACTTCCGACGCCGTACGGTTACGGTTATCGGTCAGGGCTTCGACGATTACGGCAACACCTGCGGTGCCATAGCCCTCGTAACGAACTTCTTCGTAATTGTCGCCGTCGCCAGCACCGGTC
The DNA here is from genome assembly GCF_037027285.1 of Thalassospira sp. CH_XMU1448-2. Lineage (NCBI taxonomy): Bacteria > Pseudomonadati > Pseudomonadota > Alphaproteobacteria > Rhodospirillales > Thalassospiraceae > Thalassospira > Thalassospira sp. CH_XMU1448-2. The sequence continues at coordinate 209,112 of NZ_JAYMEA010000002.1, read as the reverse complement.
GCCTTTTTGATCGCGCGATCGATGTTGTCCTTGGGCATGTTCTGCCCGCGCGCCGCTGCAATTGCCGCACGCAGACGCGGGTTGCTGTTGATGTCGTCACTGATCTTTGCCGACACGGTGATTTCGCGGGCAAGCTTGGTGAAAATCTTGGCGCGCTTTTTATCCTGCGCACCTTTACGGTGCATGATGTTCTTAAATTGGGAATGGCCGGCCATAACCTGTAACCTGTATTCATTGAACTCGATGTGGAACGGTATCGGCTGATACCACGCCGGTCATGCGGGAGTTCCCTGTCAGACCAGCCCGCTCGGGCATCCGCAAGACTGTTTTATGTCATCTGCAGCAGACACGAACGAAAAATTCGACCGCTCCTATAGCGTGTTTACCTGTGAAGGTCCAGCGATGCTTGGCATTCCGAACACGATCTCGTCGATGACACTCCCCGCCAGCCCGACGCCAGCCCTTTGCAACACCGTAATTTTCTTGCAATTCGTGGCACCTGTTTGGTTTGATGTTGCAGATGTAAGGATATTCTTTCATTAATAACAAGAAGGGTACTTATTAAACTAAAGAAGAATACTCTCAGGGATCCAAGAAACCGGCTATCAGCAAAGGGAGCAATGCCCTTTCAAGCGGTCGAGTTAACCCGAATGGACAAAGAAGCCATACGGGAACAGTCAGGAAACAAAGGTTAGATAGAATGGGAACTAAATTCGGGGTCCAAAGCAAATTACTGATTTCATTTGCTCTGGTTGGACTGATGGCGGTTATTTCCGCTGTCGTCGGCGCGGTTTCTTTCAACAAGTTCGGTGATGCTCTTACGACCATCACAGAAGAAAAGCTTCCGCCAATTGCAGCAGCCCAGGCACTGGCAACAGAAAGTGCCGAGATCGTCGCCATTGCACCGCGCATTGTTGCCTCTGCGAATACCGACGAAGAAAATGCGATTAATGATGAACTCGCCTTGCGTCTTCAGGAACTCGTCTCGAAAATCAACGAGATCGAAGCCACCGGTTTCATGCCCGAGGTTATTGCCAGCATCAATAACAATCGCGGACTTTTGCAGGACAACCTGGAAAAGCTCCACACGGTCACGCAGGAACGTTTCCAGATTTCTGACCAAAAATCCGAGAAACTCGCAGAATTCCAGAATTTGGCAAAACGTTATGCCGATACGCTGAAACCGGTTCTGTCCTATACGCAAAACGATATCTCGCAGGGCGGACAGTTCGCCGCATCGCTGAAAGATGATCCGGCAAAGCAGTTCAGCACTGACAAAGAAGAAATTCTGGAGACCTTCCAGAAATACGCCTCGGCAATTGATGTCCGCACCCCGATCCTTGATATCGAGCGTCTGGGTTCTGCTGCGGCCAACATGATTATTTCGAGCACCACGGAAACGCAGGCCGTTCGCCTTTCGATCATCCCTGTGCGAATTCGGGGCACCTATACCGACGCACTCAGCAAGCTTGACTCTCTTGGCAATGAACGGCTTAAGGCGTTCTATGTCGATCTGATCGAAAAGATGCAAGCCCTTTCGATCGGCGAAGGCAGCCTGCCCGAATTGCGTAAACGTGAACTTGAAGCCAGCGAACAAAGCCAGGCACTTGTGGTTCAGAGTGGCGAATATGCCAACGCCATGCGCGCAAGCGTGAATGAACTGGTTGCCGGCCTCAATCAGGAAGTTAACGATGCCGCGGCCCAGGCAAAGGTTGTTGAAAAACAGAGTTTGACGGCCCTTGTTGTCGTTGCAGCCATTGGCGTTGTGATTTCACTTCTGATCTATGTTCTGTATGTCCGGGGTAACGTTCTGCGTCGCCTTGGCAGCTTGCAGAAAACCATGGTTCAGCTTGCCGATGGAAATCTGGAAGTTATCGTTCCGGCCAAAGGTAATGACGAAATCAGTGCCATGGGCCGTGCAGTCGAGGTCTTTAAGGACAATGCCCTTAAGGTTCGTGAGATGCAGGCCGAGGAAGAACGCCTTAATCGCGAACGCAACGAGGCACTGCGCGACGAACTTCTTGCCCTTGCCGACACCTTGCAGGGTGAAGTCGAAACTGCCGTGAATGAAATTGCCGCACTGGGCGAGCAGCTTCAGGGCGTTTCGGGTCAGATGACATCAAGTGCCGAACTGGTTTCCGGCCAAACCGAAGATGTTGCCAATTCTGCGCAGGAAGCCACCGGCAATGTTGAGACGGTCGCAGCTGCAACCGAACAGCTTTCGGCATCGAATGCGGAGATCAATCGTCAGATGGCGGAATCCACCCGCATTTCCGGCGAGGCATCAACCCGTGCCCAGCAGACCAACGAACTGGTGGTCAGCCTGTCACAATCGGCTGATCGCATTGGCGAGGTTATCGCACTGATCACCGACATTGCCGAGCAGACCAACCTTCTGGCACTGAACGCCACCATTGAGGCGGCCCGTGCTGGCGATGCAGGCAAGGGCTTTGCGGTTGTTGCCGCCGAGGTCAAAAACCTTGCCAACCAGACCGAAAAAGCAACCGAGGAAATCTCGGGCCAGATTGCCGGCATTCAGAAAGCAACCGGTGAGTCTGTCAACGCGATTGGCGACATTGGCCGCATCATTGAAAATATCAATGAGATTGCCACCACCATTTCGGCGGCGGTCGAGGAACAGGGTGCTGCAACCGACGAGATCACGCGTAACGTGCGCGGTGCGGCGGATCGGACCCGGTCTGTCTCGGCCTCAATCACGGAAGTCGCCAGTGAAACCGGCAAAACTGGCGAACTGTCCGGCCAGGTTCTTGCAACCGCACAGGATGCGTCCGAGAAGGTCGAAAACCTGCGGTCACGGATCAACGGTATTCTTGATGATCTGCGCAAACAGGCACATGACCGGGCAGCGTCCTGATCGAAGCCTGAACACTCCTGACTTCAAGGGTCCGCCACATGGCGGGCCCTTTTTCGTTTCTGTCACCTCTGCTTGCCAAGACAGTCCACCTGTCAGCGTTAGCCACAATATACGCAAAAGCAACACAACCTATACGTCTGGTTGAGCATAAAAACTCATGCCTAGTTTGTACTCTGTGTGCTATATGAGCGGTAACTATAAATGATAAGTCACTTTTTCCGGTCATGCCGCCCCACGATCTGGCTGATCGGCCTTCCTTAAGTGACGCCTCCGGGAAGCTACATCTGAGAGACCCGTAATTAGTGTGTCGATGCAGTTCTGCGTCGATACTCGACTTATTCGTCTATGGGGTATCAAGAACTATGGGACTTAACTTTAAGCGCGGCACCTCCCCGTCGTCATCCAGTAAAACAAAAAAGTCAGGACTGGGGGTTCGCGAAAAACTTGCTGGCGCGTTCTTTCTCGTCGGTCTGATTGCCATCCTTGCTGCAAGTGTATCGGTATTCTCGTTCAACAAGTTTGGCGGGCAACTTGACGACATTACCTATGAACAGCTTCCTCCAATGTTCACAGCCCAGCAACTGGCAACCGACAGTGTGAAAGTTGTAGCAGCAGCACCGCGCATCGTCGCGGCGACCTCGCCCGAGGAAGAACAGGTTGTAAAAATCAAACTTGATATTCTGCTCGACAGTCTGCGCGAGAAACTTGACGTACTGGCAAGTTCGGGATTGCCCACATCTGCCCTGTCGCAAATCGAGGTAGATGGCAAACAGCTTGCCCAGAATCTTGAAACCCTGCACGAAACGACACTTCGCCGCTTCGACGCCGCAAATAAACTTGCGGAAGGCATCGGCAAGTTTCAGGACCTGAACAGCAAATATAACTCGATGCTCAAGCCGTTGCTGGCAATGTCGCAGAACCAGATCAACAATATCGGCAATCAGGTTGAAGAAATCCGCAAGGATGTTTCATATCTGACATTTGAACAGAAAACCCAAGGCACAGAACTTCTGATCAAACTTGACGATGCCATTGCCGAACGCGAACCGGTTCTTGAGCTGTCCAAGCTTGGTGGCGAAATCGCAAACACCGTGCTTGGCGCAGCATCCAGCAACGACGAGACACGCCTCAAGATCACAGGCGTACAGGTCAATGCCGCGATCGGTGCAGTTGAGACCCTGATCGAAGGCCTGAAGAACAAAAAACTCCAGAAATACTATTCCGACCTTATGAGCGAGATCAAACCGCTTGCCGTTGGCGATAACAGCATCCCGGCCATGCGCCTGTCCGAACTTGCGCTGATCAAGGAACAGGCGGATGTTGTTGCGGAAAGTGGTGAATTTGCAACGGCGATGGAAAGCGGCGTTGATGCGCTGGTTCAGTCCCTGCAAACCGGCGTTGACCGTTCTGCCGGAGCAGCAAAGACCCTGAACACCCAAAGCACCTACGTGATGTATGCAGTCGGTGCCTTGGCGATTGTTCTGCCTCTTATGATCTTTGTTTTCTATGTCCGTGGCAGCCTTTTGCGTCGCCTTGCCGGTATGCAGAAAACCATGGTGTCGTTGGCCGAAGGGGATCTTGAAGTTGATGTCCCGTCAAGCGGCAGTGACGAGATTGCAGCAATGGGCCGTGCGGTTGACGTGTTCAAGGAAAACGCCATCAAGGTCCGCGACATGCAGGCCGAGGAAGAGCGCCTTAACCGTGAACGCAATGAAGCCCTGCGTGACGAGTTGCTCAGCCTTGCCGATACGCTTCAGGGTGAAGTCGAAAGTGCGGTTAACGAGATCGCTGCCCTCGGGGAACAGCTTCAGGGCGTTTCGGGTCAGATGACCCAAAGTGCCGAACTGGTTTCCAGCCAGAGCGAAGATGTCTCATCCTCGGCTCAGGAAGCAACCGGCAACGTTGAAACGGTTGCCGCGGCTACCGAGCAGCTTTCAAGCTCGAATGCGGAAATCAACCGTCAGATGGCGGAAACCACCCGCATTTCCAACGAAGCCGCCCAGCGTGCCCAGCACACCAACGAACTGGTGGTCAGCCTGTCCCAGTCGGCAGGTCGCATTGGCGAAGTGATTGCACTCATCACGGATATTGCCGAACAGACCAACCTTCTGGCCCTGAACGCCACCATCGAGGCGGCCCGCGCCGGTGATGCCGGCAAGGGCTTTGCCGTGGTTGCCGCCGAGGTCAAAAACCTGGCCAACCAGACCGAAAAGGCGACCGAGGAAATTGCCGGGCAGATTTCCGGTATTCAGAAGGCAACCGGTGAGTCCGTGACTGCAATCGGTGAAATTGGTGCGATCATTGATAATCTCAATGAAATTGCCACCACGATTTCGGCGGCTGTCGAGGAACAGGGCGCTGCAACCGACGAGATCAGCCGCAATGTTCGCGGGGCTGCTGATCGCACCCGTGCGGTTTCGGCATCGATCACCGAGGTTGCAAATGAAACCGGTCGCACCGGTCAGTTGTCGGGCGAAGTTCTTACGACTTCCCGTGCGGCATCCGAGAAGGTCAATGAAATGCGCAACCGCATTGCAACCATTCTTGAGGACCTGCGCCAACAGGCACATGATCGCGCAGCATAGGCGTTGAACGCCCTGCCCGACCAGATCAACAAAGGCCCGCCATCCGGCGGGCCTTTTTCTTTTACCGGAAAATTGGGGACGTATTCTTCGCACGATTACGGCATCTCTTTGCCTCAGTACAAAAACCTATACCGGTGCATAGATCAAAAGGAAAATCCTGCGAATACAACGAATAACGTGCTATCGATTATTCTAATAAATATAAAAGCAAGCCGTGCCTTTCTATTCCCGCAACACCGCCTCCGGGCGATATGCGGGTCTCCCCGAAGTGGCTTGACCAGGAAACAAAGTCCAAGAAACACGCATCTTTTGCGTCGACGCTTTGCCGTGTCGGCTTTTGGCTTTTTGGTCTACGGGGTTACTAGAAATATGGGTTTGAACATAAAGCACGGCGTAAAGCCGTCATCGTCTAACAAGACGAACAAATCAGGGTTCGGCGTTCGTGAAAAGCTTGCTGCGGCTTTCTTTTTGACCGGATTGATTGCCATCCTTGCCGCCGCAGTTGCGGTTTTCTCATTCACAAAATTCGGCACCCAGCTTGGCAAGATTGCCCACGAGCAACTGCCACCCATGTTTGCTGCACAGCAACTGGCTGCGACCAGTTCGAAGATCGTAGCGTCCGCACCGCGCATTGTTGCGGCAACCAGTCCGGAAGAGGAACTTCTGTTCAAGTCCGAGCTTGATGGATTGCTGGCCAATCTGAACGACTATCTCGGGCAACTGGAGCAATCAGGTCTTCCCGAAGACTCCCTGACCCTGATTGAACAGAATGGCAAAGACCTTGCCAACGCCCTTGCAGAACTGCATCAAACCACCATTGACCGGTTCGCAATTGCCAAGGAACTCGCCACATCGCTCGGCAAGTTTCAGCAATTGACCGGACGGTTCAACTCAATGATCCAGCCGGTTCTGTCTGCTTCCCAGACCCAGCTGACCGGGGTTACCAGTCAGATCAAGGAACTCCGCCTGAGCGGAGCCTTCATGACCGCCGAACAGAATGCATCAACCAAGGGGCTTTTGTTCAAGCTTGATGAAATCATGACATCACGCGCACCGGTTCTTGAGCTTGCAAATCGCGGCTCTGAAATCAGCAATACCATCCTGTCAGCTGCATCTTCAAACGATCCGATGCAGCTCAAACTGATGGGGGTTCAGGTCCGAGGGTCTGTTGGAGTGGTCAATAGTACCGTCGATACCCTTGAGAACGAGAAACTCAAAAAGTTCTACAAGGGTCTGATGGAAGACATCACCGATCTTGCCACCGGAGAGCGCAGCATTCCGACCCTTCGAACAACCGAGCTTGAACTCTCGGCACGGCAAATTGATATTGTCAGTCACAGTGCAGAATATGCATCGGCCATGGAAGACGGCGTGAATGCCCTTGTCGATACGTTGCAAACCGGTGTTGATAATGCGACGGAATCGGCAAACACCCTGACCCAGCAAAGTACGGTCGTGATGTATGCCGTGGGTGCCGCTGCAATCCTGATCCCGCTTCTGATCTATGTGTTTTATGTGCATGGCAGTTTGCTGCGCCGTCTGGCAGGCCTTCAGAAGTCGATGGTTTCCCTTGCCGATGGCAATCTTGAAGTTGCGATCCCCTCCAGGGGCAGTGACGAGATTTCCGCCATGGGCCGTGCGGTTGACGTGTTCAAGGAAAACGCCATCAAGGTCCGCGACATGCAGGCCGAGGAAGAACGCCTTAACCGTGAACGCAATGAAGCCCTTCGTGACGAGTTGCTCAGCCTTGCCGATACGCTTCAGGGTGAAGTCGAAAGTGCGGTTAACGAGATCGCTGCCCTTGGGGAACAGCTGCAGGGCGTTTCGGGTCAGATGACCCAGAGTGCCGAACTGGTTTCCAACCAGAGCGAAGATGTCTCATCCTCGGCTCAGGAAGCCACCGGCAACGTTGAAACCGTTGCCGCCGCAACCGAGCAGCTTTCAAGCTCGAATGCGGAAATCAACCGTCAGATGGCGGAAACCACCCGCATTTCCAACGAAGCCGCCCAACGTGCCCAGCACACCAACGAACTGGTGGTCAGCCTGTCCCAGTCGGCAGGTCGCATTGGCGAAGTGATTGCACTCATCACGGATATTGCCGAACAGACCAACCTTCTGGCCCTGAACGCCACCATTGAGGCGGCCCGCGCCGGTGATGCCGGCAAGGGCTTTGCCGTGGTTGCTGCCGAGGTCAAAAACCTGGCCAACCAGACCGAAAAGGCGACCGAGGAAATTGCCGGGCAGATTTCCGGTATTCAGAAGGCAACCGATGAATCAGTTTCCGCGATCGGCGAGATCGGTTCAATCATCGAAAGCCTTAACCAGATTGCCACCACGATTTCGGCGGCCGTCGAGGAACAGGGTGCTGCAACCGACGAGATCAGCCGCAATGTTCGCGGGGCCGCTGATCGCACCCGTGCAGTTTCGGCATCGATCACCGAGGTTGCCAATGAAACCGGTCGCACCGGTCAGTTGTCGGGCGAAGTTCTTACGACTTCCCGGGCTGCATCTGAAAAGGTCGGTGAAATGCGCAACCGCATTACCACCATTCTTGATGCATTGCGTCAGCAGGCCAGAGACCGCGCAGCGTAATTATCCTGCCCGACCTTAACAAACGAAGGCCCGCCATTTGGCGGGCCTTTTACATTGGTGATCCGATAATGGATTTCGCAATCAGGCGCTTGGCCAACTGCCCTTAAGGCGTCCGCCAATCCGCACTGATTCAATACGTTTTGCCAAACCGGTCTTATCATCGGTTTCGACAAAGACGCCACAAACTGTTGCAGGCCCCTCGGCCGGTTCAAAACGCCCCGCCGGCATCTTGGTCAGGAATTTACGGACCGAGTTTTCCTTTTTCATGCCGATGACGGAATCAAAGTCACCACACATGCCGACATCCGTCTGATAGGCCGTGCCATTGGGAAGAATTTGCGCATCTGCCGTCGGGACATGGGTATGCGTTCCCAGAACCAGCGATGCACGACCGTCACAGTGATGCCCGAAGGCCATTTTTTCCGACGTGGTTTCCGCATGGAAATCAAGAATGATCGCATCAACATTCTTGCCAAGCTTATGCTTGGAAAACAGCTTGTCCGCGCCCTGGAACGGACAGGAAAGCGGATCCATGAACAGGCGACCCATCATGTTGATCACACAAACTTTCTTGCCTGATCTGGTTTTGAAAACATAATCGCCATTGCCCGGCGTCCCATCAGGGAAGTTCCATGGCCGCAAAAGTTTTTCGTCTTCATCGATATAGGCAATGATTTCGCGCTGATCCCAGACATGGTTGCCTGTGGTCAGGACATCGGCCCCGGCAGTGTAGAATTCCTTGCAGATCTTTGCCGTTACCCCGAAGCCGTGCGCGGCGTTTTCAACATTCACCACTGCGACGTCGACTGACAAACGATCGCGGAGCATCGGCAATGCCTCAAGTGCTGCCTTGCGACCGGTTTGGCCCAGAACGTCGCCAAGATGAAGTAAACGCATATTCTTTCCTGTGTCTTTTCCATGTCCGAGTATTTGGCATGGCTTTTTTATCAATGCACCCTATCCGGGACGCACAGCATATTGCACTACGCAAAGGAGAAGGGAAATGTCCGGATCAAAATCCGGGAGATAAGCGGGAGCCACCGCTGCCGTTGGCCATGTGGTAATTCCTCGTGACCTGCAGGTGCAGGTGGGCGCCGTATAACCAGACCACGGCCTGGAAAGGGACAGCTCCCTAGAGAAATGAGCATCGGCCCCGGGAATTAGCGAACCTGACGAACAGGGCAGCCCCCTTATGCTGGGTTCTTGATCGCCGCGAACGACGCATCGCAAACTGTCAGCGCCCGGAACTTAGTCCCCGGACGGCTGAATTTCAAGTAGATTGCATCGATATGCCCGCTGCGCGTTAGGCGCAACGCTTTGCCAGACCAAGCCCGGCTAACCGATATGCATCGGGATAATCAGTTTTGGGCAAGCTTTTCGGCGATTGCTTCGACGCGCGCGGCCATGGTTTCGATATTGTCAGCCAGGGCATCACTTTCCGCATCCGACAACCCGGTCACCTGAGCCGACTGCTGCGTACCGTTTTCAAGCTTTTCCTGGGTGTTCCCAAGTTCATCGGCAATCAGAAGACTTGCCATGACCAGCAAACGCTGCTCGCCGATCTGGCCGACGGCCTCGGCGATTTCCCTGACCCGTTCGTTGACATAACCGGCAAGGGCGTTAATGCGATCTTCCTGCCCGTCATCACATGCGATGTCGTAGCTGCGACCGTTAATGCGAATGGATACCTGTGCCATGGGTTATGCCTGTTTCTTTACGGGATCTTCGGAAAGAACGAATTTAAGCTGATCAACCGCCCCGTCAAGACGGGCAGAAACCGTCTCGGTCGCCTCGGTCAGACGGTCGTAATCAGCGCGCATTGCCGAAAGCTGGGCACGCAGTGCCTCAACTTCCTGTGTATCTGAAACTGCAGACTGGTCTTTTTGAGCGATAGCCGACTCCGCGACCATTTCAAGACGGTCCAATGCTGTTTTCAGCCGATCACTTGCCTGTTGCAACCGCGACATTGATCACTACCCGATTGTTTGCTGTTTTACCCAAGACCACAGAACGAACTGAACTGTGACGAATCACCAAAGGCGACATCAAGCCCGGCGAAGATGTCATGATAATGGCTGATTTAGCATCCAGTATCCCGATCAACAACATTTTTGCCCGATTGAACAAGAAATCTGTGAATTGTTTGAAGACCGGTAAAGCAATGAAAACACTGTATGACAATTGCAGGCAGATCAGCAAGCACGTCACCAGCCATGCACTATTGGCACATCTGTTAGCCAGAATCCGGGTAACAGGTACAGTTTTTCGACAGAAGCGGTTGACGTATGCCCCCTGTAAGGGCATCTTCCGCGCGAATTCCGTTAATTCTGGAATAACCGTATTTAAAGTGTTTTGATCGCCCGACCGCGAAACCCCCAGGAACCGCATCACATGACGACGCAAGTAGAACACAACCGCATGGCCAATGCCATCCGCTTCCTCTCGGCAGACGCTGTTGAGAAGGCCAATTCCGGCCACCCCGGCATGCCGATGGGCATGGCAGACGTTGCGACTGTTCTTTACACCAAATTCTTGAAATTCGATCCGAAGCATCCGAACTGGCCGGACCGCGACCGTTTCATCCTGTCCGCAGGTCACGGTTCGATGCTTCTTTATTCGCTTCTGCACCTGACCGGGTACGAAGATTTCGATCTTGATCAGATCAAGAATTTCCGTCAGATGGGCTTCCGCACCGCCGGTCACCCGGAATTCGGCCACGGTGCCGGTATCGAAACCACCACCGGCCCGCTGGGTCAGGGTATTGCGACCTCGGTCGGTTTCGCACTTGGCGAACGCATCATGAATGCGCGCTTTGGCAACGACGTTGTTGATCACTTCACCTATGTGATCGCAGGCGACGGTTGCCTTATGGAAGGCATCTCGCAGGAAGCCATTTCGCTGGCCGGTCACCTGAAACTGTCGAAACTGATCGTTCTGTTTGACGATAACGGCATTTCGATTGATGGCCCGACCTCGCTTTCGACTTCTGAAGATCACACCAAGCGCTTTGAAGCAGCTGGCTGGGACGTTCAGGAAATTGACGGCCATGATCCGGTCGCCATCGAAGCCGCCATTGCCAAGGCAAAAACCACCAACACCCCGTCGATGATTGCTTGCAAAACCGAAATCGGTTTTGGCGCACCGACCAAAGGTGGTACCTCGGCAACGCACGGATCCCCGCTTGGTGCATCCGAACTTGCCGGCATGCGCGAGAAACTCGGCTGGACTTCCGAGCCGTTCGATATCCCGGCAGACATTCGTGATGCATGGCTTGCAGCAGGTTCGCGTGGTGCAGAAGACTTCAACGCCTGGGGTGGTCGTTTCGAAAACCTCGAAGCTGCCCTGAAAGACGAATTCGAGCGCCGGGTTGAAGGCAAGCTTCCGGAAAACTGGATCGAAGCATTCAACGACTATAAAAAGCAGATCACCGCTGATCAGCCGAAAGTCGCAACCCGCAAGGCTTCGGAAAACGTTCTTGAAGTTCTGACCAAAGCCATTCCGGAAATGATCGGTGGTTCTGCCGACCTGACCGGCTCGAACAACACCAAGACCAGCGTTCAGGCACCGATTACCGCCGCAGGCGGCTATGAAGGTGCGTATATCTATTACGGTATCCGTGAACACGGCATGGCAGCAGCCATGAATGGTCTGGCGCTGCATGGTGGTGTTCTGCCTTATGGCGGCACCTTCCTGGTCTTTACCGATTACTGCCGTCCGTCGATCCGTCTTTCGGCTTTGATGAACCAGCGCGTTGTTTATGTCATGACCCATGATTCCATCGGTCTTGGCGAAGACGGCCCGACCCATCAGCCGGTTGAACATGTTGCTTCGCTGCGTGCGATGCCGAATGTCACCGTGATCCGCCCGGCGGACGCAGTCGAGACGGCAGAAGCATGGGCAATGGCAATCACCAATGAAAGCGGCCCGACCGTTCTGGCCCTGACCCGTCAGAACCTGCCGACGCTTCGTACCGACTATCGTGAAGACAACCTCGTCGCACGTGGCGGTTATGTGATTTCCGATTGCGACGGCGACCGTCAGGTCACCCTGATCGCGACCGGTTCCGAAGTTGAAATCGCAGTTGCCGCACAGGCCAAGCTGAAAGCAGACGGCATCAACGCCGTTGTTGTTTCGCTGCCAAGCTGGGAACTGTTCGACGCCCAGTCACCGGAATACCGCAAAGACGTTCTGGGCAGCGCACCGCGCGTTGCCATCGAAGCTCTTTCGGTCTTCGGTTGGGAAAAATATGTTGGCGATAACGGCAAGGTTATCGGCATGCACGGTTTCGGTGCTTCGGCACCTGCCCCGGTCCTTTACGAGCATTTCGGCATCACCGCCGATGCGCTGGTCAAAGCGGCCAAGGAACTGGTTTAATTTACAGGGCCGGATCGGTAACATGCCGATCCGGCCTTTTTTCTATGGGTTTGAAACCCTAAGCCGTGATTGATACTCCCCAGGTAGCAATCATTATAATTTTGGAGGGATGAATGGCTATTCGCGTAGCGATTAATGGTTTCGGTCGTATCGGCCGTCTTGTTCTGCGTTCTATCGTTGAAAGCGGTCGTACCGACGTCGAAGTTGTTGCCATCAACGACCTGGGTGACGTTGCCACCAACGCGCATCTTCTGAAATATGATTCAGTTCATGGCGTTCTGGCCAATGACGTCAAAGCCGAAGGCGAAAATCTGGTCATTGACGGCAAAGCCATCAAAGTTTGCTCCGAGCGCGACCCGGCGAACCTGCCGTGGGCGGCCCTGAATGTTGATATCGCATTCGAGTGCACCGGTATCTTCCTTGACGAAGCGGGTGCCGGCAAACATCTGACGGCTGGCGCAAAACGCGTTCTGATCTCTGCCCCGGCAAAGGGCGACATCAAGACCGTTGTTTACGGTGTTAACTCCGACACCCTGACGGCTGATGACGTGATCGTTTCGAACGCATCTTGCACCACCAACTGCCTTGCACCGGTTGCAGACGTCCTGAACAAAACCGTTGGCATTACCAAAGGCTTCATGACCACCGTTCACGCCTTCACCGGCGACCAGAACACCGTGGACAGCCTGCACAAAGATCTGCGCCGTGCGCGTTCGGCATCGCTTTCGATGATCCCGACCTCGACCGGTGCAGCAAAGGCTGTTGGTCTTGTTCTTCCGGAACTCAAGGGCAAACTCGATGGTACCGCCATCCGCGTTCCGACCCCGAACGTTTCCATGGTTGACCTGACCTTCGTTGCTGGTCGTGACACCACTGTCGAAGAAGTCAACGCCGCAATCAAGGAAGCAGCAAACGGCCCGCTTAAAGGCGTTCTTGGCGTTTGCGAAGCACCGCTGGTTTCGGTTGACTTCAACCACAACCCGAACAGCTCGACCTTTGATGCGACCCAGACCCAGGTTATGGACGGCAACTTCGTTCGTATTCTGTCCTGGTACGACAACGAATGGGGCTTCTCCAACCGTATGAGCGACACCGCTGTCGCCATGGCGAAATTCCTCTAAGCATCGCTTGGATCAAATTTCAAAAGTGCCCGAAGTATTCTGCTTCGGGCACTTTTCTTTTGCAGACCAATCGGTCAGTCTGTCTGATCAGACTTTCGCCCATTAAAAACACAGGAGCCCGGACGTGAGCCTTTTATTCAAGGAACTCGATTACCGGCCTACCCCGATGGGCGTTCTTAGCCTGCGTCGTCGGCGCGAACTTAGTCTCGATATCAACGTCTACGAGATCAAGCTTGATGACGAATATCTGATGTCGAGCCTGTTCACCGACGCCGAGATTGCCCTTGCCGATCTGGGACTGACAGAACTTGACCGTGATAACCTTGATGTTGTGGTAGGCGGATTGGGACTTGGCTATACCGCCAAGGCAGCCCTTGATAATCCCAAAACCGGAAAGCTGACCGTGCTTGATACCTTGCCCGAGGTCATCGAATGGCATCAGCAAGGCTTGCTACCGCTTGGCGCGCAACTTTCGAGCGATCCGCGTTGCGCGCTGGTGCATGGGGATTTCTTTGGCGCAGCCCTTTCGGAAACGGCCGGAATGAACCCGGATGCCCCCGCAACAAAACATGATGCCATCCTGCTTGATGTTGACCATTCACCGGGCAATGTTTTGCATGATGATCATAAACGCCTTTATACCAAGGATGGCCTCCAGAAACTTGCACAGCACCTTGTCCCCGGTGGTGTTTTTGCCCTGTGGTCAACCGAGTTGCCCGAACCGTGGTTTGAAGAAAACCTGTCAGCTGCCTTTGACAATATTCGTGCAGAGGTAATTACATTCCGGCATCCGTTGATTGATCGCGAAGACATCAACACAGTCTATGTTGCCCGCACCCCTTCATAACGATACGCACCCATGACGTCAGAGCTTGATCCCATCATCCGAATTCAGGGCATTTCCGGTGCAAGATCGGCATGCCGCGTTATGGGAAACCGGTCCTTCGTCCTGCTCTCACCTGAAAATGCGGCCCTTTCGCATGGTGCGCAGTGGTTCGGTGATCTGGTCACGCTGATCCGCAGCGAATTCCCCGACGCCCGGTTCAAGGCAACGCTTGATTGTCGTGGACGCCTGTCGGGGGCATTGGCCGCAATCGAGATCGGCATTGATTGTGTTATCATTGATCCCCTTGACGAGGTGCAAGTCCAAAGCCTGCGCGATCTGGGGCAGCAAGCCGCATGCGCGATCATGACTGCACATCCGGCGGCAATCGCAATTTATGAGATGGAAGATGACCGCTTGCCCGACCATGAACTTGACCGGCGTTTGAAAACCAGTCTTCGATAGACCCCTTCCCCAAGGCAATTGCCAAAAGCACCGCCAAGGGTTACATAACACGCAGGAAATCATCAGGAATTATCATTGTGAATACTGACGAACTTGCCGGTCTTTATCTTCTGACCCCGCCGAAAATCGAACTTTCTTCCTTTGGCGAGAAGCTGAAGTCCGTTCTTGATACCGGTGCGGTTGATTGCCTGCAGCTCCGCCTCAAAGACGTCAGCGACGATGAAATCCGCAAGGCGATTGATACCATCCTTCCGATGTGTAACGACCGTGACATTCCGCTGATCCTTAATGACCGTCCGGATCTTGCCAAAAAATCGGGCTGCGACGGCGTTCATGTTGGCGAGGAAGATGCCAGCTATGACGAGGCGCGCGCGATTATGGGCGAAGAGCATATTGTCGGTGTTTCCTGCTATGACAGCCGCCACCGCGCGATGATCCTTGGCGACAAGGGTGCTGACTACGTTGCATTTGGTGCGTTCTATCCGACCGAAACCAAAGAAGCCAAAACCAGCGTCACGCCGGAAATCCTTGAAATCTGGACGACCTTTACCACCGTCCCTTGCGTTGCAATTGGCGGAATAACCGCCGAAAACCTTGGCCCTATTGTGTTGGCCGGGGCTGATTTCATCGCAGTGACCGGTGGTGTCTGGAACCATCCCGACGGGCCCGAGGCCGGGGCAAAGGCGATCAAGGCAGCGATTGCGGCCACTGCAATCTGATTGCGCAATCCGTCATAAAGATATTGGGTGACAACCGGTTGGCCTCAGCCATGCGGGAATGACAGGCTGTCATGCACGACAACCCTGATCAATCTGCTTGCAGCAAAAACGCCAAACTGGTACTTAACGCACCTTAAATGGGGCAAGTGCCCCTTATTGCATTGTGAATCTGTGATCTGAAAGAACGGTTGGTGCCATGAAAATCAACGGCAACGAAATCCGTCCGGGTAACCTTATCGAACATAAAGGTGCCCTGTGGCGTGCAGTAAAATGCCAGGCTGTGAAGCCGGGTAAAGGCGGTGCTTTTAACCAGGTTGAACTTAAAGACATTCGTACCGGCACCAAGCTGAACGAACGTTTCCGTGCATCGGAAACTGTCGAAAAGGTTCGCCTTGAGCAGAAAGAATACACCTACCTGTTTGCCGATGGTGACATGATCACCTTCATGGACAGCGAAACCTACGATCAGATCACGATTAATGCTGACCTTGTTGGCGAACCGGCTGTTTATCTTCAGGATGGCATGGTTGTTACCATCGAATCCTTCGAAGGCGAGCCGCTTGGCGTGACCCTTCCGGAACATGTTGTCTTCCAGATTGTTGAAGCCGACGCCGTTGTCAAAGGTCAGACCCAGTCTTCTTCTTTCAAACCAGCCGTTCTTGAAAACGGTGTTCGTGTGATGGTGCCCCCGCATATTGAATCGGGTACCCGCATCGTCGTGAACACGGTTGAAGGCACCTATATCGAGCGTGCCAAGGACTAAGGGCGTTATCCGCTCTCTGGTTTAGGGTTTTTGCCCTCCCTTTAATTCAAACACCGGGAGATATGCCGTGCGAGGCGCCGCCCGTCGTTCTGCGAATATCAACGTTATGTACAAGGCTGTTGAAAAAGCAGCCTATGGACTGAAACGCGACTTCGGTGAAGTCGAAAACCTTCAGGTGTCGATGAAAGGCCCGGCAGATTTCGTATCTGCGGCTGATCACCGTGCCGAGAAACGCCTGCGTGAAGAGCTGGAACGTTCCCGTCCGGGTTACGGCTTCCTGCTTGAAGAAGGCGGTGAGGTCAAGGGATCCGATCCGGAACATCGCTGGATCATCGACCCGCTTGATGGCACCACCAACTTCCTGCATGGCATTCCGCATTTTGCCATTTCGGTTGCCCTTCAGAAAGGGGACGAAATCATCGCTGGCATGATCTATGACGTTGCCAAGGATGAGTGCTTCTGGGCGGAAAAAGGCCTTGGTGCGTTTCTTGACAACCGTCGCCTGCGTGTTTCCGGCCGCCGTCGTATGAACGAATGCGTTCTGGCTTGTGGCGTTCCCCATCTTGGCCATGGCGATCATGCTGCCTTTGAAAAACAGCTGCATTCGGTCATGGATCGTTGTGCAGGTGTTCGTCGCATGGGTGCTGCATCTCTTGATCTGGCTTATGTCGCAGCAGGCCGTTACGACGGTTACTGGGAGTCCCACATCAATGCGTGGGATATCGCAGCAGGCCTTCTGATCGTGACCGAAGCTGGTGGCTATGTCCGCGATATTAACGGTGGTACCAACATGCTTGGCACCGGTAGCGTCGTTGCTGCCAACGACTATATCCAGCCGGTTCTGGCTAAAACGCTGAAGAAAGCGATCACGGACTAACATCCCGCTTTTATTACCGTTTTTTGAAAGGGGCACTTCGGAAAATACCGAAGTGCCCCTTTTGCTTTATCGGTCAAAGCGGTTGTCCATTACCTGTCTCTAAGCTATGGTGCTTGGTACTGAGTGGCCTTTGAACGGGCTGCCAGACAACAGGGGCGGCATTCGGTAAATTTTTGCGGGTGCCTAACGATCGACACAAAACTGTGTGAAAAAGAAAAACGTTATAAAACGATTTCAAACACAGGGTATTAAGGGGCCTGCGATTTGATGAAGGGGTATTCCAATATTTCCGTGCTTGCGATGGCAGCTGCACTGGGAACCGGCGTGTTCTATGGCAGTGACGCATCCGCACAGCAATACTCCCCCGTCTCGGTTGATAATAGCGTACAGGTAAACTGGGATGTCGCAGACGGGTTTGGCGATCAGCCGACCGTCCCGCAATATCTTTCGCCAACCGTTTCGCGCGAACATATCGTGATGCCCGGTGGAGATCTGATTTACCCGGAAACCAGACCGAAATCCGAGTTCCTTGCAGGCGACCAGTTCGCCGGTGCCTCTGCATCGGGCAGCTATGACAGTGGTTATGAAACCGTTGTTATTGATGGTGCAGGCAGTGGCAACGCATTTCCAAGCCGATCCGAATTTTATGGAGTTCCGGGCGTGAGTGCATCGGCGGCAATGGATGATGGTGCAAACCAGACCATTGCCCTGCAACAGCCTGAACCGACGTCTGCGCCACGCAGCAAACCGGCCGCACCGGTTATGGCAGAAAGCAGCGCATCAAATACGCCAACGCCCTTGACCAAACCGGCGCCGGAACCTGCACCTGCGGCACCGACCATGGCAGCAGCACCGGTTGCAGCACCAACTGCAGCGCCGGCGGCCGAAACAGCCGAAGTTATTGAACCGCCAAAGGCCCCGCCGCTTCTGTCCGAGGACAGCCCAGCACCCGCTGCACCAAGTGCGCCAGTGGTTGAACCGATCGCCAAAAGCACCGAAGTTCCGCCTGCACCGGCACCCTCACCTGATACGACCCAGTCTGCACCGGCGATGGCAGAAGCCGCACCGAAAGCCGAACCGGCACCGGCACCGGCACCGCAACCAGTTGCTGAGGAAGCCGCTATTCCGCCCGCAAGCACTGCACCGGCACCGATGCCTGCAAGTGGTGGCGATGAATACAGCCTGGGCTTTGCCGCCGACAGCTTTGAGCTCAGCAGTCAGGCAAGAAGCGAGCTTGATCAGGTGATCGCCGCCATGAACAAAGATGACAGCCTTCGCATTCAGCTTCAGGCCTATGCGCAGGGTGACGGGGCGAATGCGTCAAAGGCGCGTCGACTGTCGCTTTCGCGTGCACTTCAGGTCCGTTCCTATCTGATCGATCAGGGCGTGCGCTCCACGCGCATTGATGTTCGTGCCCTTGGCTCGAACGTTCCATCCGGCCCTGCTGATCGCGTCGATATCAAAACCGTTCAACGCTAGGATTAATCCGTCATGAGCAGTCATTCGGCCAATGGTGCAGGCACGGTCCTGCCCATTACCAAACCCGGAAGTTATCTGACACGTATGGCAATCTTTGTTGCCATTATCGTCGGGGTCGGCGCATTGCTGTTCCCTACATTGTCTGATGCCTTTATGGCCAATGCTGTTCTCAATGGTCTGATCCTTGGCGTGTTTGTGGTCGGGGTTGTTTATACCTTCCGCATGGCGGCAAGCCTGTCACCGGAAGTAACCTGGATCGAGGATTTCCGTCGGTCACGTCCGGGCCTGACATCACAGGTTCCGCCGAAACTTCTGGCCCCGATGGCCAGCATGATGGCCGAACAGCGCCGCGATCGTCCGCAGCTTTCGACCACATCGACCCGGACGATCCTTGATTCCATTCGTTCGCGCCTTGATGAGAGCCGCGAATTGTCGCGCTATGTGGTGGGACTTCTGGTGTTCCTTGGCCTGCTCGGCACGTTCTGGGGCCTGCTTCAGACCGTCAACTCGGTTGCGAACGTCATCGGGAATGTCAATGTCGGCAGCGGGTCGAACCTTGATCTCTGGTTCTCCGATCTTAAGGAAGGCCTGTCTGAACCGCTAAGTGGTATGGGCACAGCGTTTTCGTCATCACTGTTTGGTCTGGCAGGGTCGCTTGCCCTTGGCCTTCTTGATATGCAGGCCGGTCAGGCACAGAACCGTTTCTTCAATGATCTTGAAGAATGGCTTTCAAGCTTTACCCGTCTGGGTTCGGGCAGCGCACTTTCGGATGGCGAACAATCGGTTCCGGCCTATCTTTCGGCCCTGATCGAACAGATGGCTGACAATATGGAAGGCTTGCAGAACTCGATCCAGCGTTCTGAAAGCTCGCAGATCAAGTCGCATAACACCCTGATTGATCTTGCTGACAAATTGTCGACCCTCACCGATCAGATGAAAGCCGAGCAGCAATTGATGGTCAAGCTGGCCGAAAACCAGATGCATCTGAAACCGGTTCTTGATCAGCTTGCAGACTCCATGAAAATGGGCAGCTTTGGCATTGATGACAACACGCGTGCGCATATCCGTTCGCTTGACAACCAGTTGAGCCGTGTCGCCGAAGAACTGACCATCGGCCGCCAGCAATCCACACAGGAAATCAGAAGCGAAATCAAACTTCTGGCCCGTACCATCGCCGCCATCGCCGAGGAGGGCTGATCGCATGATCGGGCTTTCGCGCCGTCGTAACCGCGATGTAAATACCTGGCCGGGCTTTGTTGACGCGCTGGCAACATTGTTGATGGTGATCATCTTTCTTTTGATGATCTTCGTGATTGCGCAGGTCTATCTTGGCGCGGCTCTTTCGGGTCGTGATGAAGCGCTGAGTGATTTGACTGCACAGGTCAATGAATTGACCAATCTTTTGTCGCTTGAACGTGGAAATAACCAGCGGATGGAACTGGAACTAACCCAGTTGACCACTGAACTTTCCAACACCAGTGACCAGCGTGATGATCTTAAGGCGCGCGCGGCTGCATTGGCGACGCAGCTTTCTGATGCCAAGCTTTCGGCTGACGAGATCGAGAAAAAGCTTCTGGCTGCCCTTGCATCACTTGAAGACAAGGAAACCGAGCTTTCCGAACTGCGCAGCAACAGCGAAGAAAAAATATCGGATCAGGATGCCCGTATCGAAGAACTTTCTGCCCTTCTGGCATCGCGTGCGGCCGAACTGGAAACCCAGAAAAACCTGAGCACCGAGGCACAGGCACAGGTTGCCGCGCTGAACCAGCAGATGCTGGCACTGCGCCAGCAATTGCAGAAAATCGAAGCAGCCCTTGAAGCATCCGAACGTGAAAATGCCGACAAGCAAGCCCAGATCGTCAATCTGGGGCAGCGCCTGAACGCGGCATTGGCAACCAAGGTCGCGGAATTGCAGCGATACCGGTCGGAATTCTTTGGCCGCCTGCGCGAGGTCCTTGGCGACCGTCAGGATATCCGTGTGGTTGGCGATCGCTTTGTCTTCCAGTCAGAAGTCCTGTTTGCATCGGGTTCTGCGGATCTGGGCGAAGGCGGTCAGGAACAGCTCGCCAAACTTGGCGAGACGCTTAAAACCATTGCGGCGGATATCCCCGACGATATTGACTGGGTCATGCGCGTTGACGGCCACACCGACAAGGTGCCGATCCGGAACCTGAAATTCGCATCGAACTGGGAACTTTCAGCCGCGCGCGCCATCTCGGTGGTCAAGTTCCTGATTGATCAGGGTGTTCCGCCAAATCGTCTGGTTGCAGCGGGCTTTGGTGAATATCAGCCCCTTGATAACCGCGATGATGAAATCGCCTATCGCCGAAACCGGCGTATCGAGTTCAAAATCACGGAACGCTGATCAAAAAAACATAACCACGTATGAAGGTCCCGAGCCAAGAGCTTCGGGACCTTTATTTTTGTGGTGAAATCAAGAACTTCCCGCTAGGTTCGAAAACCGCGCCATCGCGCAACTCAGAATAGTCAGATGTCGGAGCCATCATGCTGCGGGATATTTCGCCTCAAAGTATTTTCATGGGCCTTTTGGCCGGTTTTGTCGGGTTTGCCAGTTCATTTGCTGTTGTCTTACAGGGATTGACTGCCGTCGGGGCATCGCCCGAACAGGCGGCGTCCGGGCTTATGGCGCTTTCGGTTTCGATGGGTCTATGTGCGATCGTCCTGTCACTCAAAACCCGCATGCCGATCAGCATTGCATGGTCAACGCCCGGAGCAGCACTTTTGGCGACGTCCGGAGCAGTTGACGGGGGATTTGCTGTTGCGGTCGGGGCTTTCATCGTTTGTGCCATCCTGATCGTTATAAGCGGTGTCTGGCGTCCATTGGGTCGCGCGGTCGCGGGCATCCCTGCCCCGCTGGCCAATGCGATGCTGGCCGGTGTTCTGCTGGGACTTTGCCTTGCGCCGGTCAAGGCCGTTGCCTTTAATCCATTGCTTGGTCTGCCAATTGCCGTTGCCTGGCTGGTCGTCGGGCGTTTCAATCGTCTATTGGCGGTTCCTGCGGCTCTTCTGGCCTTTATTGCCGTCATGATCTTTGGCGTGGAATTTCCGGAAAGCGCCCTTGCCGATCTTGGTAACTCAATCGCCCCGCCGGTCGAGTTTGTCATACCGGAATTCACGTTAAGCGGCCTGATCGGTATTGCCCTGCCGCTGTTCATTGTCACCATGGCGTCGCAGAATATTCCGGGGACGGCTGTTTTGCGGGCCAATGATTATGATACACCGCCGGGTCCTCTTTTCACCGTAACCGGTATCTTTTCACTATTGTCCGCACCATTTGGCGGACATGCGGTTAACCTTGCTGCAATTACGGCGGCCCTTTGTGCAGGCAAG
The DNA here is from genome assembly GCF_037027285.1 of Thalassospira sp. CH_XMU1448-2. Lineage (NCBI taxonomy): Bacteria > Pseudomonadati > Pseudomonadota > Alphaproteobacteria > Rhodospirillales > Thalassospiraceae > Thalassospira > Thalassospira sp. CH_XMU1448-2. The sequence continues at coordinate 187,088 of NZ_JAYMEA010000002.1, read as the reverse complement.
GACGCCCATCCTGACCCATCAAAACGCTACTGGGCAACAATTTCGGGCGGTGTTTTCTATATCGTCTTCGGATTGCTTGCCGGCCTGGTCACCGCCTTTGTCAGTCTGGCACCAAGCATCCTTATCGAAGCAGTTGCCGGGCTTGCCCTGATCGGGGCTTTTGCCGGATCAACCGTTGCAGCCTTCAAGGAAGAAGATGGCCGCGAAGCTGCGGCTGTGACCTTTATCGTTACGGCCGCCGGACTGACATTCTACGGGATTTCAGGTGCGTTCTGGGGGCTGCTCGCTGGGGGGCTGATTTATCTGCTGACCCACCTTGGGAAACGAAAGGCCTGACCCAAAAAACAAAAGCCCGGTATACGCAATGCCGGGCTTTTGTCGTTTTATCGTGGCGATCAAACAGCCTTTGACGCAGGCTTTTCATCGCCATCTTCTTGCGTGACTGAGGCGACGGAGACCAGCGGCGCCTTATACAGATCACTCATCGCGTCATATTGCGACAGGAAGACTTTCCCGGTCAGTTCATCAAGAAAATGGGCACATTTCAGGCGATCCATCACCGGGCCCTTGACCTCGGACAGATGAAGGGTGATCCCCATTTCATCCAGTCTGTGATTGATCGCTTCAAGCGATTCAAGGGCACTCAGATCAATCTCGTTGATCGCCGAACACATTAGAATGACATGCTTGAGCCGGTCATCACCGACTACACGATCAAGGATGTAATCTTCAAGGAAACGGGCATTGGCGAAATACAGGCTTTCGTCAATCCGGATTGTCAGAACCGAGGGATCAGTGATCACTTTGTGGCGTTTGATATTGCGGAAATGCTGGGTACTCGGAACCAGACCAACCTCCGCAATATGTGGACGCGATGTCTTGTAAAGGAACAAACCAATCGACAGCACCACCCCGGACGTCACACCGACCTCAACCCCGAAACCAAGGGTCAGAAGAATGGTTGCCAGAACAGCAACGAAATCCGCCTTGGAATAGCGCCAGCTGGTTTTAAGGATCGAGAAATCCACAAGCGATAGCACCGCCACAATGATGGTCGCAGCCAGAGTTGCCTTTGGCAGGAAATAAACCAGCGGGGTCAGCGCAATCGCGGCAATCGCAAGACCAACTGCGGTAAAGGCCCCGGCAGCAGGCGTTTGGGCACCGGCATCAAAATTCACGACAGAGCGCGCAAAGCCCCCGGTTACCGGATAGCCACCGGTAAAAGCGGCACCAAGGTTTGCCGCGCCAAGACCGATCAGTTCCTGATCCGGATTGATCCGCTGACGACGTTTTGCAGCCAGCGTCTGGGCCACAGAGATCGATTCAACAAAACCGATCACCGAAATCAGAAGTGCCGGAATCAGAAGATCGGAAACCAGACCAATCGAAAAATCCGGCATGGTCAGTGGTGGCAGGCTTTGCGGTACATCTCCAACGATTTTCACCCCGGCATCCGCAAGCTGGAATTTCCAGACTGCCAATGTCGTCACCACGACGGCAGCAACCGGACCCGCCTTTGTTATGACATCTGCAAGACGTGCACCAACGCCGATCTTGCGCAAGGCAGGTTTGAGCCCCTTGCGAACCCAGAACAGAAATACGGTCGCCATCCCGCCGATCAGCAACGTGATCAGGTTGGTCGATGGCAGATGGTCGACCAGCGACATCACCATTTCCCAAAGGTTATGACCACCGGCATTCACACCCAGAATATGCTTGAGCTGACTTGCGGCAATGAGGATGCCCGATGCCGTGATAAAACCCGCGATTACCGGATGAGACAGAAAGTTCGCAAGGAAACCAAGCTTGAACACCCCCATCGTCAGCAAAATGGCACCAGATAAAGCCGCCAGTGTCAGGGCAGCAACGGCATAGCCCATGGTTCCCGTCTGGGCGACATTGCCGATGGCGGCCGCCGTCATCAGGGACACGACGGCAACCGGCCCGACGGCAAGCGCGCGGCTGGTTCCGAAGATCGCATAGAGAATGATCGGTACAATCGATGCATATAACCCAGCCTCGGGTGGCAAGCCTGCCAGAAGCGCATAGGCCAGCGATTGCGGGATCAGCATGATCGTCACAATGATGGCAGCGACCATGTCATTCCCGAACGCGGTCCGATCATAGCGCCGCCCCCAATCCAGGACGGGAATATATTTTACAAACGACTTCAAAAGCATCGATTGATCTCTTCGATCAGAGTTAATCGGGGGCGACAAGCGCCCCCGACATCATTGGTCAGTTGGCAGAAATCTTTTCCGGCTTTGCCATCCATTCCTTGCCGCGCAGCATCGCTTTCCAATAAATCGGAGGCAGGATCTTTTCCTTAAGCAACCATGCAAGGCGTGACGGATGCGTGCCATCAATCAGCCATTTCGGGAAGGATGGTCGCAGTGCGCCGCCATATCCGAACTCGGCCAGAACGATCCGGCCACGCTCGACCGTAAGCGGACAGGAACCGTAACCGTCATATTGTGCTATCGGTGATTTGCCATCGATATCGGCGACAACATTTTCCGCAACGACAGGTGCCTGCTTGCGCGCAGCGGCGGCCGTTTTGGCGTTGGGTGCATTCATCACATCGCCAAGCGACCAGATATTGGCAAAGGTTTTATGACGCAGCGTTGACTGATCAACATCGACCCATCCTGCAGCATCCGCCAGCGGTGACACCCGGATAAAGTCCGGTGCGACTTGCGGCGGGCAGACATGGATCATATCAAAGGATTTCTCGACCCGTTGGACCGCGCTATCTGGTTTGACCACATCAAACCAGGCCTTTTTCGCAACACCGTCAATCGCCACAAGATTGTGGAAGAAATTCAGTTCTGCGCCATAACGGTCGATGTATTTCTCAAGTGCCGGGACATAGTCCTTTACGCCGAACAACACGCCACCGGCGTTATAAAACCCGATATTGATGTTGTTGATCGCACCATTGCGATACCAGTGATCGCCCGACAGATAGAGCGCCTTTTGCGGGGCACCGGCGCATTTGATCGGCATCGGGGGCTGTGTAAACACCGCCTCGCCTTCGTGCATCGACGATACCAGTTCCCACGTGTAAGGCGCCAGATCATAGCGATAGTTCGACGTCACACCATTGCGGCCCAATGTCTCGACCAGACCTTCAATACGATGCCAGTCAAGTTTCAGCCCGGGACAGACGATCAGACGGCCATACTTAACCACCCGGCAACCATCAAGAACGATGGCATCATCCTTTGGCTCGAATGCAGCAACAGCCGCCTTGATCCAGTGAACACCCTTCGGGATCAGTGATCCCATCGTCTGTGCCGTGGTGCTTGCATCAAAGACACCACCGCCCACCATCGTCCAGCCCGGCTGATAATAATGGATGTCGGCCGGATCAATGATTGCAATTTCAAGCCCCGAACGGCGGGCCTGCAAACTTGACGCAACGGAAATCCCCGCAGCCCCGCCACCGACAATAACGACATCGTAGCGGGCATCGCCATTATCGGTCGGAGTTTTGCCGCCATTAACGATACGGCGAACAACGCCGCCCATGTCATAGCCTGCGGCCTTGGTTGCGCGCAGAATTTCACTGGCACCAAGACGGGTCGCCTGACTTAGCGACCAGAGCGTTGCCGATCTGGTTCCGGTCCGGCAATAGGCAAATACCGGTTTTGGCAATGCATCAAGCGCCTGACCAAAATCATCGGCATCACGATCACTTACCTTTCCCGACACAATCGGAAGATAGCGTGCTTCCAGTCCTGCCTTGACAGCGGCTCTGGCAACTTCGTCGAAGGTCGGCTGATCCGCGCCTTCGCCATCCGGCCGGTTACAAATGATCGACCGAAAGCCAAGTTTGGCGATCTCGCTGACATCATCTGGCGTGATTTGCGGACTGACCGAAATCCCGTCACTGATCTTTCTGGTATCCATGGGTGATCCTCCCGACAATTACAGGCCGTTGACCGGCACTTTAAGAACCTGATGACCGCTTTCATCGGTTGGCAGTCGTCCCGCACGCATATTGACCTGAAGAGACGGAATGATCAGACGCGGCATATCAAGCTGCGCGTCGCGCTCGGTACGGAAGGCGATGAACTCTTCGCGGGTTTTGTTGTTACCAACATGAATGTTGTTCTGCTTTTCCTCGCCGACCGTTGTTTCCCAACGGATTTCCCGGCCATTCGGACCATAGTCATGGCACATGAACAAACGCATATCGTCTGGCAGCGCGAGCAATTTCTGAATGCTGTCATAGAGAGTTCCCGCATCCCCGCCGGGGAAGTCAGCACGTGCTGAACCACCGTCCGGCATGAACAATGTATCGCCCACAAAGGCGGCATTACCCATGACATGGACCATGCATGCCGGCGTGTGTCCCGGCGTGTAGATCGCAAAGCAGGTCATCGAACCGACCTGATAGGTGTCGCCATCTTCGAACAGACGATCGAACTGGCTGCCATCACGCTGGAACTCGGTGCCTTCGTTGAACACCTTGCCAAAGGTGTCCTGCACAACGGTGATTTGTGAACCAATGCCAAGCTTGCCACCCAGCTTTTCCTGAATATATGGCGCTGCCGAGAGGTGATCGGCATGAACATGGGTCTCGATAATCCATTCAAGCTTGAGATCATTTTCCCTGATGAAGGCAATGATCTTGTCAGCATGGTCGAAGCTGATCCGGCCTGCCGCATAGTCAATGTCCATCACGGAATCAACAACAGCACAGGCGTTGCTTTCCGGGTCCTTGACCACATAGCTGATCGTGTTGGTATCAGGATCAAAGAATGCTGATACGACTGGATTTACAGACATGTTTACCGGGTAATCAGACATAATTCCTCCTAAACAGTACGGCCTGCAAGTTGCGGTTCACAGCGCAGGACAGACAAGGTTGGGATGAGTCCTGTTCGGTGCTTTTCCGAACAAATCATCATGTTATGCCGTTCATTTTATGCATTCTGGCCTAGGTGTTCAGTGACCTTGTCACCAAACAACGAAACATCATGATGTATTAATAAAAATATCCTGCAAAAGCCGGAAAACATTGCGACATCAGCTTTTTGCAAGCTTGCCGATCTCGTTACGGTCGATCAGTTTTATTGTGCCACGGGTCTGCTCAATCCAGCCGCGCCGCTGGAATTCCTGTAATTGCCGCGACACGACTTCGCGGGCTGTTCCCAGTTCGACTGCCAGCTTCTGGTGGGTTGAAAGTACTGTGTCCTCAGCCCCACAAAGTTCAATCAGCTTCTGTGCCAGTCGGATATCAAGTCTGCGAAAGGCAATTTCCTCGATCACAACAAACAGGTCGGTGATGCGTTTGGAATAGGCGGTGAACACAAACTGGCGAAACTCGATGGAATCAGACACCAGTTTGTCAAAGGCTGCTCTGGGTATTGCGACGGCGCGGGTCTGTGTCTCGGCGATACCCTCTGCGGAATAGTCCTCATAGGCCAGAAGGCAGGCGGTGGTCAGGACGCAACTTTCCCCGGCATGCACCCGATATAAAACAATTTCGCGTCCGGCATCTGACGTTTGCTGTACCCGAACGGTTCCTTCGAGCAATAACAACAAATTTTCTGGCGACTTTCCCGGGCCAAAAATGACCGTATTGGCCGGAACCGTAACGATCTTGCTTTCTTCAAGGAGATAGTTTCGAATGGCGTCAGGCAAACGCGAAAGACCCTGAAACTGGTCGATCCAACTCACGATCCTGATCCCCCTGTTTAGCGTACAACTATTGATCGCTCATTTTAATGCGACCAATAATACATCCAAGTTGTGTAAAACGAATTTCCCGCTGATGCAACCTTGCAGTCCATTCCCCCATGCCATTTGACGCAATCCGGACATAAAAAAGGGCAGCACCCACGCACTGCCCTCTTTCGCATCCTCTATCCCTGGCAAGTGCTATTCCGCCTTGCTGGGAGGAATGATCAAATTCCCTGCAGGATCAATTTCCCAAAACGGGTTAAAGGCAATCTCCCAAGCATGTCCGTCAAGATCACGGAAATAGCCGGAATAACCACCCCAGAAAACTTTCTCGGCCGGTTTCTGAATTTTTGCTCCGGCCTTCTCTGCATCGGCCATGACCAGATCGACTTCTTCTTCGCTGCGCGCGTTATAGGCCAGGGTCAGCCCGGCAAATGTCGCACCGGTATCATCATCAAAATGCCCATCCTTTTTCAGGTCTTCGCGACCGAAAAGACCAAGTGCCAGGCCATTGGACAACTGATAGAAAACCACCTGGCCTTCGACCATCTCGGTCATTTTCCAGCCAAGGCCGTCCTCGTAAAAGCGACGTGACCGGTCCAGATCGGCCACCCCCAAAGTAATCAGCGATACACGCTGTTCCATATTATGCTCCTCGGTATCAGAGCACCCAAAACCCGTACCACTTTAACACGGTCCTTTTGCGTATCCGAGCCCGGACTCGACATGCCGTGAAGTTTCGCATCGCAACAGAGACGCAATTATATTGCGCGCAAATCGGTACTGAAATAAGTAAATAATAAGTTGACCCAACGTCAACCGATGCAATCAGGCGTTTTACGCATTGCGATGCGAGTTCACTTTGAAAAAAGGTCAGTATTCATTACCATTCTTGTATCCGGTATCTGCCCCGCAAGCTGTCACCGGATGAAAGACAAACAGGTCATACCGAAACACTGCAATAACACCCATATCAATAAATGCAGTGCGAACGGCCCGAAATGACCCCGCATATCAGAGAGATCCCAAGGGAGACCGGTCATGGCACAATTGGCGGCAATCAGCCTGGACGACAAATATACGCTCGAAGAAGGTCGTGTTTACCTGACGGGTATTCAGGCGCTGGTACGCTTGCCCCTGATGCAGCGCCAATTGGATGCGCGCGCGGGGTTGAATACTGCTGGCTGCATTTCAGGCTATCGCGGATCGCCGCTGGGTGGCCTTGATCAACAGCTTTGGCGTGCCAAGAAATTCCTGACCAAACAGCAAATCGAATTTCAGCCCGGAGTGAATGAAGACCTGGCTGCAACTGTCGTCTGGGGCAGCCAACAGGTCAATATGTATAAAGATGCCAAATATGATGGCGTCTTTGGCATGTGGTATGGCAAGGGCCCCGGTGTTGACCGGTCGGGTGACGTGTTCAAGCATGCCAACCATGCTGGCACCTCAAAACATGGTGGTGTTCTGGTTCTGGCCGGGGATGACCACAGTTGCAAATCATCCACCCTGCCCCATCAGACCGAATATGCCTTTATCGATGCGCAGATCCCGGTTCTGAACCCGTCAGGTGTGCAGGATATTCTTGATTTCGGTCTTCATGGCTGGGCGATGAGCCGCTATTCCGGCTGCTGGGTGGCAATGAAAACCATCGCAGAAACGGTCGAAAGTTCGGCCGCTGCAGATGTTGCGCCAGATCGCATCACCCCGATCATTCCCGAAGATTTTGCGATGCCCGAAGGTGGTCTTCACATCCGTTGGCCTGATACGCCAAAGGAACAGGAACACCGCCTGATGAAATACAAGCTATATGCCGCACTGGCATATGCGCGCGCCAACAAGCTCAATAAAACCGTGATCGACAGCCCGAATGCCCGTATCGGCATTATTACTGCGGGCAAGGCTTATCTTGATGTCATGCAGGCCTTTGACGATCTCGGCATTTCCGAAGCCGATGCTGCCAAGATCGGTATTCGCGTTTTGAAAGTCGGCATGAGCTGGCCACTTAACCGCGATGACGTTCGCGAATTTGCCATGGGGCTGGAGGAAATCATCGTCGTCGAGGAAAAACGCGCGGTGATGGAAAACCAGGTCAAGGAACAGCTTTATAACTGGCGCGAAGATGTGCGCCCGACGGTGATCGGCAAGTTCGACGAAAAAGGCGAATGGATCCTGCCATCCATGGATGAACTGACCCCGGCCCGGATTGCTGTGGTTCTGGCCGAACGCATCAAGCGTTTCTATGACAGCCCGGCCATCCATGAACGCATCAACTGGCTTGCTGAAAAAGAAAAGGAAATCGCCGAACCGCGCCCGGATGTCGCGCGTATTCCATGGTTCTGCCCGGGGTGCCCGCATAACAGTTCAACCAAGGTGCCCGAAGGCAGCCGCGCCATGGCCGGTATCGGTTGCCATTACATGGTCAACTGGATGGATCGATCCACCGAAACCTTTACCCATATGGGCGGCGAAGGTGCGACATGGATCGGCCAAGCCCCGTTCACCCACACAAAGCACGTTTTCCAGAACCTTGGCGATGGCACCTACTATCACTCCGGCTCGCTTGCTGTGCGGGCAGCCGTCGCGTCAGGCGTCAATATCACTTACAAAATCCTGTTTAACGACGCAGTTGCCATGACCGGCGGGCAGCCGGTTGATGGTCCGCTTACGGTTCCGCAGATCACCCGTCAGATGTTTGACGAAGGTGCCAAACGCATCATCGTCTTGTCAGACGAGCCTGAAAAATATCCGATGGGCGCGGACTTTGCGCCGGGTGTCGACATCCGTCATCGTGACGAGCTTGATAATACGCAGAAAGAGCTTCGTGAAATCGAAGGCGTTACGATCCTGATCTTTGATCAGACCTGTGCGGCCGAAAAACGCCGTCGCCGGAAGCGCAAACTGATGGTTGATCCGCCCAAGCGCGTGTTCATCAACGATCTGGTGTGCGAGGGCTGTGGCGATTGCGGTGAAAAATCCAACTGTCTTGCCGTTGTCCCGGTTGAAACCGAGTTTGGCCGTAAACGTGCGATTGACCAGTCCGCATGTAACAAGGATTTCTCTTGCCTGAATGGCTTCTGCCCGAGCTTTGTGACCATCGAAGGCGGTTCGCTCCGCAAGCCTGAAGCAGCCGCAAAGGGCGACAAAACAGGTGATGCCGTTTTTGCCAGCCTGCCACGTCCGACCTTGCCGGATATCAATGATCCATGGTCCGTGCTGATCACCGGTGTTGGTGGTACGGGCGTTGTCACCATTGGCGCATTACTTGGCATGGCCGCCCACATCGAAGGCAAAGGCATTGTCGGCCTTGATATGGCCGGTCTTGCCCAGAAAGGTGGTGCTGTGGTCAGCCATATCCGTTTTGCCAATGACCAGAGCAAACTGCATGCCGCGCGTATTCCGGCGGGTGAAGCAAACGTGGTTCTGGGCTGTGATCTTTTGGTGGCGGCAAGTTTTGAGGGCCTTGCCAAGATGCGCCGCAACTTCACCCAGGCAGTAATTAATACCCATGAAACCGTCACCGGTGCCTTTACCCGCAATCCGGACTTCCAGCTCAGAACCAACGAGCATATGAAAGTCATCAACGATGCCTGCGGGGCGGATGCGGTTCATTTCGTTGAGGGCAGCGACATTGCCACCCGTCTGATGGGCAACTCGATTGCAACCAACCTGTTCATGCTTGGTGTTGCCTGGCAGCGTGGCCTGATCCCGATCAGCGAAGAAGCCCTGATGCAAGCGATTGAACTTAACGCCGTTGCTGTGGACATGAACAAGCAGTCCTTCCATTGGGGCCGCCTTTATGCCCATGATCCCAAACGCGTCATCGAAGTCGTCGGTCCGAACGAAACCGAAGCCCATCCGATTGCAACCGACCTTTCCGAAATCGTTGCCAAACGCCGGTCCTTCCTGACCGATTATCAGAACGCGGCCTATGCCGATCGTTTTGTTGCATTGGTCGATAAAGTCAGAGCTGCGGAAAAACGGCTTGGGGACGGAGACGAACTGTCGCGGACGGTAGCCAAATATTACTTCAAACTGCTGGCCTATAAGGACGAATACGAAGTTGCCCGTCTTTACACGGACCCGGCGTTCCTGAAGAAAGTGGCAAAGAATTTTGCAGGCGATTACAAAATCCACTTCCATCTTGCACCGCCTGCCATTGCCACACAGGACCCGGAAAGCGGTCAGCTTAAAAAGTCCACCTATGGTCCCTGGATGATGAGTGCGTTTCGTGTTCTTGCGAAATTCAAGTTCCTGCGCGGAACCGCACTTGATCCGTTCGGACGCACCCATGAACGCAAGATGGAACGCCAGCTGATTGCCGATTACGAGAAACTCGTGACCGAGGTCATTGATGGCCTGAATGCGGATAATGCCCGTATTGCCAATGCCCTGCTTGCCCTGCCCGAACAGATCCGTGGCTATGGCCACATCAAGGATGGCAATATCGACAAGGTCAAAAAGCGCGAGGCAGAATTGATCGAACAATTCCGCAACCCGCCAGAACACCTTAAGGCGGCGGAATAACCCCGTTGATCAACAAAGGCCCTGAACATATTTCAGGGCCTTTTGTTTTGAACCCGATCAGGTGATGAACACCGCATCACCTCCCCCACCCTGAAGACGGGTAGCGGCGGTTTGACCAAACGAAATCAGAAGCTTTTTGCGCCTTGCGGCCGAAAGTGAGCATTCCTCACATTGACGAATGATCGCGGCTTCATATCGATCTGCAACGATCAAACCAACATTTCCAGGGATCAGTTCCTTTGGAAATTCCATCGGCACGGCAAAGAAAAATCGGTCGCAATAATCAAGATAGCTTTCCCATTTCTGATCGACCCGGAAATCCTCCACAGAAGATTTGACCTCAACCGCCCACAACTCCCCCTTGGCCCCCAATGCCAAAACATCCAGCCGCCGACCATTACCCAGACGCAGCTCTGTCAAACAGGCCATCTGGTGATGATACAAGAGCCGACAGACGCCAGCTGTGACTTCAGATGTGATTTGCGGACGGGGGACCATTCAAAAAGCCCGTAGCTATAAAAATCAGAATATCCACACTAAAAAATTTACCTCTAAATTCAATCCCACTATGCTGCCCGCACCGAACTTTGGGGGGAACAAACTTTATGATCGGCAATGTTCTTGCAACATTGAAACCTTTGGGGAAATCCCAAGTTTTCTGGTGCGCCATTGGTGCCATTGTCAGTCTGATATGGATGGGGACGCTAAAACAGGCGCAACACCCCGATTATGCAGACGCCAAACAGTATATCGGCATCGCTGTTAATCTCGCCAAATTTGGAACTGTGAGTGAAAACATTAATGCAACGGCAGATACAATTGCCCCTGCAATTTCACGAGAACCCGGTTACCCCCTGCTACTTGCTCAGGTTTTGAAACTTGATGGCAGTATCGAAAAGATTACCGGTGATTGCCTTAATGAGCAGGGGTGCGGGATAGAACCTTATATTCTTGCCAAATGGACAAACCGTCTACTGATCGTCGCGGCCGGCTTTGTCATGTTTTTTGCTGTGCGCGGTATTACAGGCAGTCCTTTTGCCGCAATCATGGGTGGCATGCACATATGGTTAAATCATCAGGCCCACAAAAACCATGATTATGTAATTTCCGATCCTCTGGCGCTTTTTCTGGCCAGCCTCTTGGTCTTCTCCATTGTTTGGGCCTGGAAACGCAAGAATCCACTGTTCTGGATTTTCCCCGGACTAACATTCGTCTGGCTGGCATTTACCAAAGCCATTTACATTTATTTCATTCCGATCGCTCTTCTTTTCGGGTTCGTATTTGTCATTTCCAGCAGAAATCAGTGGAAGTCCTCGTTAGCAAAGCTAGTTATTTTTGCTATTGTTGTGACTATTCCGATTGGTATGTGGATGGAGCGGAATCACGACATCACAGGGCGCTATCAATTCACGGATAACCGCGGCGGAATTGCGCTCAGTACGCGCGTTGTTTTCAATGACATGGGCCTTATCGACGGTTTCGCCGCCCTCACCTACTGGACCCGAGGGGCCGGAGACGGCTGGGCCGAAAAACTTTTCCCGGCTGAAGTAGTACAACCATTCTCCTGGTATGACGAGGACGGCTATTACTTGCGCGGCCAACTCGGCTTTGGCAAGCGCATCGACGAAATCATTGCAACAACAAATTTGGCAAGCCAAGAAGCAACCCAGTTAGCAGAAAAAGAATTAAAAGACGCTATTCTGTCACGTCCGGCAAAACACATCGTGACGACCTTACCTTTGATTTATCGCGGTATATGGATTGATGAATTTGCTGTTATTACATTTCCGGCTTTCCTCATTCTTCTGATCAGCACAATACGACGCCGACAGGGACTACTAATAGCTGCCCTGCTACCGTCATTGTTCTCATTGGTGTTCTATGCTGCATTTAGTCTGAACCTTGCGCGCTACCAGATGACAGCACTTCCCGGTTTTGCGATTGCCTTCGCCTACTTTTCCATGTGGCTTTGCGCAACAATCCAACGCTGGCATGATCGCAAAAAATCATCAGCGATCGTAGGAAACTAAAATGACCGAAAACAAGATGCCTTTGCACCCATGTCTATACGAGAAGGCCAAGATCGCCGTATTGCTGCCTTGTCACAATGAGGGCAAGGCTATCGCCCATGTCGTAAAGTCATTCCGCGATGTTATCCCCTCAGCAGAAATCGTTGTTATTGATAACGCGTCCAATGATGACACTGCAGAAAAGGCGCATATAGCCGGTGCAATAGTTGTTTCGGAACCCCTTCCGGGAAAAGGAAACGCCGTACGACGAGGATTCTCGGAAGTCGAAGCGGACATTTACGTCATGGCGGATGGTGACGGTACATATGACGCGACAGCACTTCCCCTTCTTATCAATTGCCTTGTCTCCGAACGCCTTGATATGGTCGTTGGTACCAGAGCAGAAAAGGAAGAGGCGGCCTATCGCAGTGGACATCGCGTGGGGAACCGACTTTTCAACACGTTTTTTTCAAAGCTGTTTGGAGCGCGCTTCACAGATATTTTTTCAGGATATCGCGTTTTTTCGAGGCGCTTTGTTAAAACTTTCCCTGCAATATCGACCGGTTTCGAAATTGAAACAGAGATATCTGTTCATGCAATCATGCTACGTGCACCTGTTGCAGAACTTCCCACTTCCTATGGTGCTCGTCATGAAGGCACGGAGAGCAAACTGCGAACGTACCGTGACGGTGCACGCATCCTGAGCAGAATTTTGCTCTTCACCGCCACCCACAAACCTTTTGTATTTTATGGTTTGATTGCTGCATTTCTGGCGACGATGTCTGTATTGCTCGGCTTACCGTTGATCTACGAATATATCGAAACTGGGCTGGTTTCGCGATTACCAACTGCCGTACTGACAGTCGGCATGATGCTCTCAGCGGCATTGAGTTTTGTGACCGGTGCCATTCTTTCAAACATTGGCATTGGTCAGTGGGAGGTAAAAAGGCTTTCGTATCTGCTACATTCAGATCAACTTGATACACTACGATCTGCAATCAAAGACGCTAGAAAAATCTAAATGCTTCACAGCGACTTGATCAAAAAAGGACTACGTTTTCTTATTGTCGGATCAGTTGGTTTTGTGACCGATGCAGCCACTCTTTTGCTGGCCACGCACAAGCTCAACTTGGATCCATACAGTGGACGCTTGCTATCATTTTCCATTGCCCTGTTAGTAACTTGGTTATTGAACAGCACTTTCACATTCAAAAGCGGAGCAAAGCGTAACAAGCGACATTTCGCGTCTTACGTTGCTGTTCAGGTAAGTTCGTTTGGGCTCAACTACGCGATATACAGTCTCTTGGTCTGGCAAATTATGATCTTGCCAATTGTCGCACTGACCATCGCATCAGTCATTGCAATGTTCTACAGCTTCACAGCAATGAACATGTGGGTTTTCAAAGACCGACACCAATAAAAAGGGCCCAGAAAGGGCCCTTTTCTTTACACGACCAGCTATCAGCTCATACCCAGTGCGCGTTTGTAAACCTCGAGGATTTCTTCCTGTTCGGTGCGCTCGTGGTCTTCCATTTTGCGCAGGCGGATGATCTGGCGCAGGATTTTCACGTCATAGCCCAATGCCTTGGCTTCGCCATAGACTTCCTTGATATCAGCCATCAGGTTGGCTTTTTCTTCCTCAAGGCGTTCGATACGCTCTACATAGCTCGCAAGCTGATCGGCTGCGATACCACCGACTTCGGTCATCAATTCTTCTCCGATGATGGATTGCACAGCGGATATCCGGTGCGCGAAATTTTTAATGCGGCGCGACGATACTCAATGGATTGCCCGCTGACAAGTGTCGTTAGGAAGCAATTCCCGATCCGGGCACTGTTCGTTCAATCAGACGGTCTGCCACGGCAAGCAATGCGTCGTTCGGGCTTGCCCCCTGCTCGATTGCGGCATTGTAAATCTCGCGCTGGCGCCGGGCACTTGTACCACGATGGATGATTTCGCGGGCATGTTCGACTTCGGCCACACACCCAAAGAATTCTGCATCAGGCCGGATCAGCTCGAGGATTTCCTCAACCAGATCGGCATAAGGGACAATCTCTGCGCGACCAAAATCAATAAGCCCTGCCTTGTCACCCGGATCACTGCCATAGCGGCAGGCCCGCCAGCGGTTTTCGCGCACCAGCATGTTGGAATAAATCCGCCAGCGCTGATTGTTACGCCGCAGCCGATAAAGCATCCGCATCACGCAACGCGTAATGGATGCGACACAAATCGCATCTTCAAGATCCGTACAAACATCAGCAATACGCATTTCAAGCGTTGGCCAACGGTCACTCGGACGCAGATCCCACCAGAGCTTGGTGCCGTCTTCAATCACCCCTGCCTGAATAAGCATATCGACATGGCGGCGATATTCCGCCCATGAACCAAACACTTCGGGTAAACCGGTGCGTGGCAGATTATCAAACACCGAAAGCCGGAAGGTCTGAAGTCCCGTGTCCCTGCCCCGCCAGAATGGCGAGCTTGTCGTCAATGCAAGCAAATGCGGCAGGAAGTAACTCGCCTGTGCCATCAGTTCGATCCGAAGATCATTATCCTCGATCCCGATATGGACATGCATCCCGCAGATCAACAGCCGATCAACCACAGTGCGCAAATCCCGCGCAATCGTGTTGTAGCGTTCGCCATCGGTATGTTTCTGATTATCCCACTGCGCGAACGGATGGGTAGATGCGGCAAGCAGTGCCATATCATACTTCCCAGCGACCTCGCACAAGGTCGAGCGCATATGCGTCAGTTCCTGCCTAGCCTCGGCGGCGCTGTTACAAACCTTGCTTCCGATCTCGATCTGGCAACGCATGAATTCGCTTGAAACCTGATCGCCAAGCTTTGCCTTCGCATCTTTCAGGAAATCGGCGGGCGGGTCCTTGGCAAGATCGCGGCTGTGGCGATCAACAAGCCAGAATTCTTCTTCGATGCCGATGGAAAATCCCGGTTCCTGTGCACTGGACCCAACCAAATCAGTCTCTCCGGATTTTATAAAGGTTCGGGTCGGCAAGGATATCGACAAAGGCATCGCCAAGGATCTTTGCCCATTTCTCGCAACCTTCATCAGTATCAATCAGATCCTGGCGAATTTCAATCGACACACAGGGCAATCCCCCTGCTTCGCCATGATGATCAATAGTGTAGTCGGCCATATGCTGCCCGGAATAGGGTTCATTATCGCCAATGGTCAGGTCCGGGTTCTGTTCACGCAATTTCGCAAGCAATGGCACCGGAATACGATCATCCTGATCCCAAAGAACACCAATTTCCCATGGGCGTTCAAAGCCCTGGAACACGGGTGTAAAGCTGTGGATTGCAATCAGGGCCGGGACGATTTTATGCGCATGGAAATTGGCAATGCGTTCTTCGATCGCACCGTGATAAGGCAGGAAAATCTCGCGGATGCGCTTCATATGTTCGGTCGGCGAGATATTCTTGTTGCCCGGAACTACCGTTTGATCGGCAATTTCAGGCATTCCGGTCGGGTCCCAAAGCTGACGGTTGCAATCGATCACCAGACGGGAATATCCCCCCAGAACCGCCGGACAATCAAAACGGTCAACCAGAATCTCTGTCACCTTGCGTGCGCCGATATCCCAGCCGATATGGCGTTTGCGTTCTTCTTCGGGCAGACCGAGGGTACCGAGACTTTTGGGAATAACGCGCGATGCGTGATCACAGACAAAAAGCGAATGCCCCTTGCCTGCTTCATTCAAAATTTCGAACGGGGCCGGATCATCCTGACCCAACAAGGTCCCTGCATGGTGAGACACGCGTATTCTCCTGAAAGTCGGTATTTGCTGTGTGGTGGCGGGTTCTGTCGACAGGTCACTGTCCCGATAGAAGCGGTGCCTGTGATCCGTCCGACATCTGTTGAACTATCAATTTATCGATCCCGAGACAAGATTGCCCTGCATTATGCCATCACTTCGCGCATCGACGCTTTGCGTCCATAGCAAACATCCCGTAAAGTGGTATGACCATTACGTTCAGGATCACGTTGCAACCGCTTGAGCAACCGCGTTGGCATAGAAGAAAACGATTGGAGTAAACCCAACATGCCGTCTGCCAAACCAGCAGCCGTAAACGACGATCAGGAAGGCAAACGCCCCAAAAGGATTGCCGATCAGGTCGCCGATCAGATTCTTGAAAAGATTTCGGACGGCATTTTCCTGCCCGGTGACCGACTGCCCGGCGAGCGTCAGCTTGCCGAAAGCATGAAAGTCAGCCGGGTTTCGGTTCGCGCAGCATTGCAAAAGCTCAAGACGCGCGGTTATCTCCGTGCGGTTCAGGGTGGTGGTACGGAAATCCTGTCATCGACCGGGATCGACATGGACACGGCGATGACCGATCTGGTGCGCGATTCGATCAACAATCTGCGCGATCTGCAGGAAATCCGCTGTACGCTTGAAACATGGGCTGCCCGCCGTGCTGCCATCAATGCCAGTGATGAAGATATCAAATTGCTGCGTCTGGCCTTCCGACAGGCGCATGATCCGCGGCGTGCCGCCAAATACCGTGCAGATGACGATCATCGCCTGCATATGATGATTGGCCGCGCCACCGGATCGATCATTTATTATCATGTGATGAAGATGCTTCACGACGTGCTGCAAGCAGCACTGACTGAAATCCGGTTTAACTCCATGAGCGGCCCGTCCTTCGACCGCATGGTACAGGATCACCACCGCGACATTATCGAAGCAATTGCAGCCCGCGACCCGGATGCGGCGGAAAAGGCAATGTCCAACCACCTTCAGGCGGTACTTGATTTCTTTAAAACGGCCTCGGACAAGCAATCAACCTGATCGCAAAAAACAACAGGGCCGATAACAAAACAAATCCATTCAGGGGAAAACCGACATGACGACCTCGCGCGAGAAACTTCTGGCTTTGATGGATGCCGCACTCAAGGCAGCTGATCCGGGCGTTCAGATCCCGCTCAACATGCCATCACCGCCAAAGGGGAAAACCATTGTCATCGGTGCCGGC
Source organism: Thalassospira sp. CH_XMU1448-2 (assembly GCF_037027285.1). Taxonomy (NCBI): domain Bacteria; kingdom Pseudomonadati; phylum Pseudomonadota; class Alphaproteobacteria; order Rhodospirillales; family Thalassospiraceae; genus Thalassospira; species Thalassospira sp. CH_XMU1448-2. The sequence continues at coordinate 169,866 of NZ_JAYMEA010000002.1, read as the reverse complement.
AAGGCATCAGCGAACATGGCGCGCGCGTTTGAACAGGCATCGAAAGGTGATCTCGAAGGGCTGGTCGTGACCCGTTATGGCCATGCTGTTCCATGCGAGAAAATTGAAATTGTCGAGGCATCCCATCCGGTACCGGATGCCGCAGGCGAAGAAGCCGCAAAACGCATCCTCGAAATTGTCAAATCCGCTGGCCCGGATGATTTGGTTGTCTGCATGATTTCGGGCGGTGGATCGGCATTGCTTGCCCTGCCCGGCCCCGGACTGACACTGGATGACAAGCAATCCATCAACAAGGCATTGCTGCGCAGTGGCGCAACCATTTCGGAAATGAACTGCGTGCGCAAACACCTTTCGGCGATCAAGGGCGGACGTCTAGCCAAGGTGGCGGCACCGGCACGCATGGTGACATATCTGGTGTCAGATGTTCCCGGTGATGACCCGGCGATTATTGCATCCGGCCCGACCGTTGCAGACCCGACCACGGGTCAGGACGCGCTTGATATCATTCGCCACTATCAGATCGACATTCCCGAAACCGCCGAAGCGCTTCTTCGCAGTGCTGCTGATGAAACCGTCAAACCCGATGATCGGTGCTTTGACGGGCATGAGACAATCATGCTGTCGCGCCCGCAAGACAGTCTTGAGGCCGCCGCATCGGTTGCCCGCGACATGGGGCTGAACCCGGTGATCCTTGGCGATGCCATCGAAGGGGAATCTCGCGAAGTCGCCATCATGCATGCCGGTATCGCCCATCAGGTTTCCAATCACGGACAACCCGCCGCGAAACCCTGTGTTCTGCTTTCTGGTGGAGAAACCACCGTGACAGTCCGAAGCAAAGGCGGCCGTGGCGGCCGCAACAGCGAGTTTTTGCTGTCACTTCTGATTCAGCTGCGCGATCAGCCGGGGTTCAGCGCCATTGCCATTGACACAGATGGCATTGATGGCAGCGAAGACAATGCCGGTGCGATCATGGATGGGACTAGCTGGAAAAAGGCACAAGAGCTTGGCATCGACCTTCGTGAATATCTTGCCAATAATGATGCCTATAGCGCCTTTGCCCGGATCGATGATCTGATCATTACCGGCCCGACCCTGACCAATGTGAATGACTTTCGCGCCATTCTGATCGAATAGGCTCAGGCATCAGGCTTTGGCATCCATGGCCGGACCCAGCCAAGCCCGTCTTCGGTTCTGCCATGCGGTTTGTATTCACAGCCGATCCAGCCGTCATAGCCAATGCGATCAAGCATATAAAACAGGAATGGATAGTTCAGCTCGCCACTGTCGGGTTCATGACGCCCCGGTGCCCCGGCCACCTGAATATGGGCAATTTGGTCAAGATGCTTGTCCAGACGGGCGGCAATATTCCCGCCAACAATCTGTGCATGATAAATATCAAACTGAAGCTTAAGCCGCGGATGGGCAAGCTGCTCTAGGATAACCGCTGCCTGCTCGACCGAGTTTAAAAGATAACCCGGCATATCAAGCGGATTGATCGGCTCGATCAGGATATCTATTCCCGCCTGATCGGCAAGATCGGCAGCATAGAGCAGATTGTCACAATAAAGACGGGCCAGCTCGCCGGAATTCTCGTTCTGTCCCATCACACCGGCCATACAATGAAGCATCTTGCAGTCGGTTGCCGCCGCGTAATCAAGCGCCTTGATCACGGAATCCCGAAATTCGTCCTCGCGCCCCGGTCGACAGGCAAGACCCCGGTCACCGGCCTCCCAGTTACCAGCCGGAAGATTAAACAGCACCTGTTCCAGCCCGTTATCCTTTAGAAGCGATTTGACCGTTGAGAGCGGCATGTCATAGGCACCGATATATTCGACACCGACAAACCCCGCCTCAGCCGCAGCAGCAAACCGTTTCTCGAATGGAAGATCGGCAAACAGAAATGAAAGATTGGCGGCAAAGCGTGGCATATCGCACCTGACGGGTGAGTGAAAATTATCCGGTATGGTTTCCCATGCGCCACACAAGGTCAATCATCAATCAGTGAATTCTCAAGATGCAGTTGTGATTTTTTGACTTCGTCCAAAAGCCAGTCCCCGAACATCTCGACCTCCCCCCGGTTATTGCCGCGCCCGGTATGGACGAAGTGATAATTGTGACCTTCAAGATACAGATCAAAGGGCATGGTCAACAGACCGGCATTGATCTCCTCGCGGGCCATGGCGGGACTGGCAAGAACCACACCCTGCCCGGCAATAGCGGCCTGAATGGCATGCGTATCATCAGAAAAGCTGATCCCGCCCGATGTTCCAAGCCCCTTCACCCCGTTGACCTCAGCCCAGCGTTCCCAGGTCGGGGTAACGTCATCAGGATTTAACCAGTCAAGATGCAGCAAGGTTGCCTTGGACAGATCATCAAAGCCCTGAATACCCAACGCCGGACTGCAAAGCGGTGCGAAGGTTTCGCGAAACATCGTTTGAACCACAAGCCCGTGATGCGGGCCACGGCCATACCGGATCGCTGCGTCAACCGTCCCGCTTGCAAGGTCAACCACCTCTGCCGAGGTATGAAGATGCAGGTGAATGTCAGGATGACGTTTTTGAAAATCCGGCAAACGGCGCAACAGCCATTTGGCGGCAAAGGACGGAAGAACCGAGACGGTCAAACCGCGCGATGTCTTGCGGCGACGAACACGATCAATTGCATTTGCAAAGGACACAAACCCGTCGCGAAGCACCGGGTAAAGTTCCTGTCCGGCCTGGGTCAACACCACCTGTCTTGGTTTGCGATCAAACAGGCGCACACCAAGAGTTTCCTCAAGAAGGCGCACCTGATGACTGATTGCTGTTGGTGTCACGGCAATTTCGGCCGCTGCTTTTTTAAAGCTTTGATGGCGGGCGGCGGCTTCGAACGCACGCAAGGCAGCAAGGGGCGGCAAAGACATATGGATGAATTTAACTCATCTGATACGTGAAGAATTCGATTTTGCACTAACCTGAAAAACAAGACAAGTCTTGGTCATCACCCAATCAAAGATGAATTAGAATCATCAGATGGAGCCCCAAAATGACCAAAATTCTTCACATCGACAGCAGCGCCCGTCCCGGTCGTTCCGATCAGAAACCTCACGGATCCCACAGCCGCCGCCTGTCGGCCAAATTCATCGAACACTGGCGCGCCCTTCGCCCGGATGATGAGATTATCTATCGTGATGTCGGTGCCAATCCGCCAGCACCCGTCACCGGTGACTGGGTCCATGCTGCATTTACCAAACCCGATGATCGCGAAGACTGGATGCATGACGTCCTTCGTGAAAGTGATCTTCTGGTTGATGAACTTTTGTCGGCTGATGTCATTGTCACCGGTGTCCCGATGTATAATTTCGGCATGCCCGCCCAGATGAAGGCATGGGTCGACAACATTGTCCGCGTCGGGAAAACATTCGGCTTTGACCGCTCACGCGATGGTGTTCCCTATTGGCCGATGATAACCGATGACAAATCAGTTGTCGTTTTGTCTTCTCGCGGGGACTACGGCTATGACCCCGGCGGACGGGTCGCACATTTGAACTTTGTCGAAGGCAGCCTTTTTGCACCGCTTGAATATCTCGGCATTACGGACAGCTATGGGGCAGCAATTGAATATGATGAATTCGGCGATGATCGCACCGAACGATCAATTGCCATGGCAGAGGCAGAAACAATCGAAATTGCAAACAAGCTGATCAGGAAACACAGCACAAGAAACGCTGCATGAAATCATACGACCGGGCAAGGATTCTGTCCCGGCCCGGTCGTGTCCCTGATCAGATGCCACCAACCGGACATGCTGATAAATTCGGTTTTCTCATGATATCGGCCAGACCTTTGCTTGCGATCTTCGAATGCGCACGCAACCCAAGACAAGCCCGCACCTTGTCGCTATAACAACGGTCTATTGTGATCATGATAGAGGCCCCAAGCATGAACAACGCCTTTGCCCTTCATCCCCAACTTGCCGCTGACACGACCCTTGTGACCGATGGTCCGTTGTCGCATGTTCTGCTGATGAATGATGCGCGTTATCCCTGGCTGATCCTTGTGCCCAAACGTCCCGATCTTGTTGATTATGATGACCTGAGCACCGAGGATCGCATCACCCTTGGCAACGAGGTCGCGGCAGTTTCGAAAGTGATCAAGCGCCGTTTTGAAGCCTACAAAACCAATGTTGCCATGCTGGGCAATATGGTTCCGCAGCTTCATTGCCATGTCGTTGGCCGTTTCAAGAACGATCCGGCATGGCCCGGCCCGATCTGGGGCGTTGGAACGGCTCAGCCATATGCAGAAGATGCCGGTCGTGATCGTCTTGCCACCCTGCGGGCCGATCTGATTTCCGCTTTCAAGCATCTCTAGATATTCAGGCAACCCTGCTTGACGCACATCAAGGCACCCCAGATTGGAATAATGCAAAAGACGGATAGAACGAATTAACCGGGATATCCGTCATGCAGCTTGCACTTTACGAAAAATACGATCTGCGACTGCCACGTTATACCAGCTATCCGACCGCCCCCCATTTCCATGCTGGCGTAAATGGTGACGTATTTGAAGGATGGCTTGGTGACCTTGATCCCGACCAGCCGCTTTCCCTTTATCTGCATGTCCCCTATTGTCAGGAAATGTGCTGGTTTTGCGGCTGCAACACCAAGATCACAAAACACTACAAGCCGGTCGCCGGGTATGTCGACGCACTGGTTGGCGAAATCCAAAGCACGCTGAGCAAGCTTCCCGAAGGCAAGAAATTCAGCGTTTCACATATCCATTTTGGCGGTGGCAGCCCAACCATCATGAAAGCCGATGATTTGCGTGCAATCATGACAACCATTCGGGCCCGGCTTGATATTCTTGACGATGCCGAAATTGCTGTTGAGATGGACCCGCGGACAGCCAAAATCGATTTCATGGATGCCATGATCGAGTTCGGCTTCAACCGCGCAAGCATCGGTATTCAGGACTTTAATGAAACTGTGCAACGGGCCGTCAACCGCATCCAGAGCATGGAACTGGTCAGCGATGTGATTACCAATCTGCGCGATCGCGGCATTACCGGTATCAATGTCGATCTGATGTACGGCTTGCCGTTTCAGACTCTTGAAACATTGCGCGAAACGGTTGATCAAACCGTCTCATTGCGCCCTGACCGCTTGTCTGTATTTGGCTATGCCCATGTTCCCTGGATGAAAAAACATCAGCAACTGATCCCGACAGAAGCCCTGCCAAACACGCAGGAACGCTGGGCCCAGTATGAGGAAATCCAGAACCGCCTTGCCATGCACGGATATGTTGCCATCGGGCTTGATCACTTTTCCCATGAAGCCGACAGCATGGCGATTGCCCTGAAAAACGGGAAACTTCACCGCAACTTTCAGGGTTACACCACCGATCGCGCAGAAGCGCTTATCGGCTTTGGCCCTTCGGCGATTTCATCCCTGCCGCAAGGATATGCGCAAAATGATCCGGCCCTTGCGCGCTGGCAACGCAATGTCGAAGACGGCAAATGCGCCATCGAAAAAGGTGTCGCCCTTTCAGCCAGCGACAAGCTGCGCCGCGAAATCATTAATGAATTGATGTGCAACCTGACCGTTGATCTTGATGTCGTCTGCGCACAGTTTGGCACATCGGCGGACCGGTTTGCGCCCGAACTTGAACGCATCAGCGCCATGAGCGCCGATAACATCGTCGAAGTTAACGGCAATAACATATCCCTGACCGAAACGGGACGTCCTTTGGTACGTGCTGTCTGTGCAGCGTTTGATACTTACCTTGATCCCGCACATGGTCGACACTCCCAGGCAGTTTGATCCTTTGAATAATCCAACAAAAGGGGCCAATTGGCCCCTTTTTTCATTGATCGAACGGAGTTGAAAAGATCAGTCCCACTGCGGCGCCAGCCCATCGGGACTGACGATGCGGCCATTTGCATCAGCAAGATCGTGAATGACCGTCATTTGCGCGCTCGACAGTTCAAAGTCAAAGATATCGAAGTTTTCCTTCAACCGGTGCTCGTTAACAGTTTTGGACAGGGCAACCACACTGTTTTGCTGGATCAACCAGCGGAGAACTATCTGCGCAACCGATTTTCCGTGATCGGCGGCTAATTCTTTCAGAGTGTCATTTTCGAATACCTTACCATCGGCCATGGCAAAGTAACTGGTCAGAGACATCCCGAACCTGTTTGCCGCATCCATCACAACGGATTGGTCAAGGAACGGATGATATTCGACCTGATTGGTTACAATCGGAGCATCTGAAAGCGATACCGTCTCGGCCATCAGAGCGGTACTGAAGTTGCTCACCCCGATATGGCGGACCTTCCCGGCCTTGTGAACGGCATTAAGTGCGCCGATCTGTTCAGCCAGCGGCACATCATTGTTCGGCCAGTGCAAAAGCAAAAGGTCAACATAGTCTGTACGCAACTTGCCAAGACTTTCGTCAACAGACGCAATGAAATCATCATGACGGTAATTGCTGACCCATACCTTGGTGGTCAGGAATATGTCTTTGCGCGGGATACCTGACATTTCGATGGCTTCGCCCACTGCGGCCTCATTCTCATAAATCTGCGCGGTATCGATATGACGAAATCCGGTTTTCAGAGCCTGCGGGACGATGCGTTTCACATCATCTTCGGCGATGCGAAACGTCCCAAATCCAAGCGCAGGAATGCGCGCGCCATTTGCGGTTACATCAAACATTTTCAATCCTCGTTTTATTGCGTTTTGATGGCAAACATCCATTTGATGTTTGCGTTTCAAACTGTGGAATATTTCGTAGGCGGGAATGCGTTTACCGGGCAGGCTGAAGACTGATCTCGTGACGTCGATCAAGCGATCCACTCAACACAGTCAAACCAAGTGCAACAACAACCAGAATGGCACCAATCCAGGGCGTCGCGACCAATCCCAGACTTGATGCGACAATCTGCCCACCAATCCAGGCGCCAAGAGCAATGCCAAGATTGAACGCCGCGATATTGAGTGCAGAAGCGACATCCACACCATTCGGGCGATGTTGTTTGGCCAGTTTCACGACATAAAGCTGCAGTCCCGGCACATTAGCAAATTGCAGGAACCCAAGCGCCCCCAAGGTCGCAATCGTCGCAATCGGCGAAATGACAGCAAAGCTGAACAGAACAAGGACTGCCGCCTGCAAGATAAACAATCCAGTCAGGGCACGAATGGGATTGCGGTTGGCAAGCTTCCCACCCGCAAGATTACCAATGGCAATCGCGACACCGTAAAAGATCAGGATCAGACTGACCGATGATTCGGTAAAGCCGGTGATTTCCTGCAAGATCGCTGACAAATAGGTAAAGGCAACGAATGTCCCGCCATAGCCGAGTGCCGTCATGCCATAGACAATCAACAAACGCCCACTGCCCAGAACACGGAGCTGATCGCCAAGCCCTGCCGCTTCGCCACGCTTGAGATTCGCGGGCAGCAATGCCGCAATCCCGGCAAAGGAAACAACCCCCAGAAGGGCAACTCCCCAGAATGTCGCGCGCCAGCCGAACATCTGACCAATGAATGTTCCCAACGGAACACCGGTGACAATTGCAACCGTCAGCCCCATGAACATCATGGCAATGGCCGATGCCCGACGATCTTCCGGAACAAGGTCCGCTGCAATCGTCGCCCCGACCGAGAAAAACACACCATGTGCAAAGGCGGAAATCACCCTTGCGACCAACAGCAGCTCGTAACTCGGACTTAGTGCTGCAATCGCATTCCCGATAATGAACAACCCCATCAATCCCAACATCAGGGATTTGCGGTTCATCCCACCGGTAAGCGCGGTCAGGATCGGTGCACCAAAAGTAACACCAAGAGCATAGACACTGACGATCAGGCCCGCCATCGGCAAGGTCACGGCAAGATCCGTTGCAACCGTCGGCAACAGGCCGACGATCACAAATTCTGTTGTCCCGATCGCATAGGCTGCGATGGTCAACGCAAACAAGGCAAGTGGCATCCAAATTCTCCTTCCGCAGATGATGCGGATAATTGTGTTTCATCGGGATTTCCCGGAATTTGGTGTGACTATGCCAAGCAAAACCTTGCGCGATAATCTGGATTGCGCGACAACCATATATGAATTCAATTCAAAGATGAGGCACAATTGGACAATCGCGCAGGTGAAATGGAGACCTTTGTCAGAGTCATCGAGCATGGTAGCTTTTCCCAGGCAGCACGGGATTTGCACATGTCTCCGTCCGCCGTCAGCAAACTGGTCACGCGCATTGAGGACCGCCTTGGCACAAGATTGCTTGTCCGATCCACCCGCCAGCTGCAACTGACACCTGAAGGCGAAATGTATTTGCGCCGTGCCCGGACCATTCTTGATCAGATTGATGAAACCGACCGATTGATCGGCGGCGGCGGTCAGGTTGCACCACGTGGCAAGCTTAGCGTTAATGCATCTGTCGCCTTTGCACAGGTTTTCATTGTGCCCAACCTGCCGCGTTTTCTGCGTCAATATCCCGACATCGAGCTTGAACTGACCCAGACCGATGGCATTGTTGATTTACTGGAAGAACGTGCTGATATCGCCATTCGTTCAGGCTTGTTACCGGACTCCAACCTGATGGCGCGCAAGCTTCTTGAAACGAAGCGCAAAATCGTCGCATCCCCGGACTATTTGGCAGACCATGGCATCCCGCAAACACCGGCCGACCTCGCCCATCATAAATGCCTGCGCTTCAGTTTCATCAAGGGTCGGAATTTCTGGCCATTTACCGATCCACAAACCAATCGACGCTTTGAACAAACCATCAATGGTGATTTTCTGGGAAACAACGGCCCGCTGGTCAAGTCTATGTGTCTGGCAGGTATCGGCATAGCCCGGATTGGCAATTTTCATGTTCAGGATGCAATCGACCGTGGTGAGCTGATCGAAATTCTTAAAGACTGGACTGCGGATGACGTGGAAACGGTGCATGCTGTCTGGGCGGGTCACGATCATCTTGCCACCCGTGTTCGCGCCTTTATCGACTTTGTCGCAAACTGCGTCAAAGAAGCCTGAAATCAAGGCCCCGGACTATGCAGACTTGCGCAAAGTCAGAATGACAATGCCACTGACAACAATCAGGCCGCCAACCATCTGGATAGGGCTGATCATCTGGTCAAGCACCACCCAGCCAAACAGCAGGGTCGCAATCGGCTCGACATTCATCACCGGCGCATTGCGCGCCATATCCAGTCGCGGCACGGTGATGAACAGAACGGAAAACGCACTGCCATAAAGCGTGACCAGAACGGCAAGTCCGATCCAGCCCGGCAAGGCTTGCGGTGTTGCCATGCCACCGGGCAGTACATCACCGATTCCGGCCATGATCATGGCGATAAAGACTACTACCATCGTAAACATGGACCGAACAGAACCATTCAAAGCAGCAAGCTTGTGATCGGTCACCCAGAACGCCACCGACAGGGCGGTTGCGGCCATCAGGGCAAAGACAATGCCAAGCCACCATTCATCAGTTACAGCAATACCGCCCCCCAGGATCCCCGGCAGATCAAGCGCCAGGACAAGCCCCGAAAGAATGAACAGCATCAGAGCAGCTGATTTCAGTGTCGGGCGCGCACCACCCAGCCCCCATGTCAAAAGGGCCAGAATGATCGGAAACGTATTGGCCGTCAGCAAGGCCAGCGCCACAGGTACACGCGCGACCGCAGAATAGAGGCACAGGCTCTGGATCGTGATCATCAGACCAAGTAGTAATTGCCACCGTCCCAATCGCCTGGGAAGGCGAATGGAATGACGCTGCATGGTGATGATCGAAATCAGGATCAGCAACGCCACACCTGATCGGCACAGAACCGCCAGCAGCAACCCGGTGCCATTTTCAAATGCAAGCCGTGCGGCGACATGGTTGCCCGCAAAGCTGCAGGCGACAAGCGCCAAAGTCATCACAGCAATCTGGCGGGGAAACAGTGCGGGGGCAGCATTCGGGTTTACCGGGGACGGATCGTGACGGGCGGCGGACATTCAGTTTAATCCTGACTGGTTGGGGCGCACCGAATAGACCTTATACCCCTTGAACAATCAAGGCGTTATATGGAGTCCTGAAGTTCCGCAGCACTTAGAAGTTCAAGACATCTCTGTGCAACCAGACGTGCGGGCTGCAAAGACGGATGATGAAACGGCACAAGCTCGGTCCCGGTTTGCATCGGCCGGGCATAGCCCCCTTCATAGAGCGACTGTTGAAACCGTCGGTGACGTTCCGAGGACAATCCATCGGGCGCATAGATATAAACCCCACCGGACGCGGCCGCTGCTTCACAACACATCGAAACGGAATCACCGGTTACAATCACCACATCGGCAAGTGCGAGATATCCGAAATAGGGATTTTCGTTCTGCGATGTCCAGTCGTGATAGTGATAGGCAAGCCCCGATGCTTCCAGACGACTTGCGATCAGGGCTTCATTCTCAGATCCCGTGCGTCGGCTTGTCGTGACCATCAGGCTGCCATCGACAGCCTGGGCGGCCTCGATTGCCTTTGAGATCAGCTCGTCGGCCATCACACTTGTAAATGTTGTCTTCTTGGTATTGCCCCCGACAATGACGGCAAAACGCGGTGACGGCAGCCCCTTGAAAACAGGGCGCCATTGATCGGCCTCGATCAAAAGACGCGTCTCGGTGACCCGATGCGGGGCACCAGGAATTTCGACAATATTTTCGCGGATCGTGATCTGGTCATGCGCAGGAACCGCAATCAGATCAAACGCACCTTCGCCACCATCCGGACGCATGATCTGGCAGATGCGGCTGTGACCCCGGCTTTGCTTTTTGATCCATCTGGCGATCGGCGCAGTCCTGCGACCGGCAGAAATCACAAGGTCTGGCCAAGGTGCGGTCAATCTGGTGCGCGAAGACATATCAACACCGATCAAACTTGATCCACGGATGAAGTTTGGCAGACGCGCCCATTTGGTATAACCGATATCGATACGCTTGAAGGGTTGCGCCAATGCCTCGGCGACACCGATTGCCTGATTGACATTTCCGGCCCGATCATCGGCCAGAACCCATATCAGATGCGTGTCTTGCTCGGTCATTCAGGGAAACTTTCCTGATTTGATTATTGTTTTTCGACGATGGCACAAAACAGATTATCGTTTTTGCCTGTCCGGGTCGATGGATGCTGATCTGATAGGTACAGTCAGATTATGGGTTTATCAAGCATCCACGCAAAGTCATGAAATTGGCGCTGGGCAATGAAACATTTTTGTAATTTAATCATTCGCCCCTACCTATTCTTTAGGATGGGAAACTTATTACTCAGGCGCAGGCAGAATGCTCGGCTCATCGGTATCGGTCAAAAGAACTTCAAGAACTGTCCTGTGCATCCTGCTTGCCTTGCTGCCGGTCACTGTATGGATGGTGACCGAATTCTGGCGCGAAACCAAACTTGTCGACATCAGCGAGGATGGCCGGAACAAGCTTGAACTTTATCGCTCCAACCTGCAGGGCGCGATCAAGGAACATGAATATCTTCCGATCACGCTGGCCTCGGACAAACGCATCATTGATCTCGCTCTCGGGGCCGATCCGGCGACCGCAGCGGCGGTTAATGTCTATCTTGAACGGCTTACGGCAGACAGTGGCGCATCTGATATCTATTTCATGGATGAGAGTGGTGCGACTATTGCCGCTAGCAACTGGAACAGCCAGGCATCCTTTATCGGGCGCAACTTTTCATTCCGCCCCTATTTCCAGCAAGCCCGCATGGGCATGACCGGTCATTATTTTGCGTTTGGTATCACATCGAATGTTCCGGGTTACTATATCTCCCATCCGGTCCGCCCGGACGGCACGACCTTTCAGGGGGCTATGGTGGTCAAAACCCATCTTGAGGCCCTTGTGCAACGCTGGGCAAGGGGCAGTGAAAGCGTTCTTGTCACCGACGAAAACGGTATCGTCATTATTGCGTCTCATCCTGAATGGCGGTTCCGCGATCTTGACGGATTGCCGACAAAGGAGCGACCGCGGATCATTGCTTCACGCAAATATGGTGACCATTCACTTGATCCGATGCCATTGATTTCCGGTGACTGGCCAAAAGGCAATGACCTTGGGACCCTTACACTTGGCGGAACACCACGCAATGCGGGCGATCAAGACATCTCCCCCGCGCCCGAAACCGGTCAGCTCCGCACCGAAAAAGCCAAACCCGAACTGGCGAAAACCACCTATCTTGTGACGGGCAGCACCCTGCCAACACAAGGGTGGCGGATGTATTTGCTGACCGACAAATCATCACTGGATCGTTCGATCATCAGTGCCGGTTTGATGGGCGGTGCTGCGCATATCATTTTCACCGGTCTGGTGTTTATCATCTTGCAGCGCCGACGCGCGATGCTTGAACAACTTGAAATTCGTGACTGGTCACAGCGCGAGCTCGAACGTCAGGTTCGCCTTCGTACCGCCGATCTGATGAGCACCAACCTGCGTCTTGCCCAGGAAATCAATGAACGGTCCCGTACCGAAGATGCCTTGCGATCAGCACAGGCAGAACTGGTCCAGACCAGCAAACTCGCAGCCCTTGGTCAGATGTCAGCGGGCATTGCCCACGAAATCAACCAGCCGCTAACCGCCATTCGAAGCTATGCCGAAAACGCCCTTAAATTCATTGCGCGCGGCAATGAAGAAACGGCAAGCCGCAATCTGCAACGCATCTCGGAACTGACCGACCGAATGGGGCGGATCACGAACAACCTCAAGACATTTTCGCGCCGTCCCGAACAGGACAATCACCCGGTTGACGTCCCCAAACAGATGCAAACGGCGATTGATCTTGTTCATGAAACCGGTCGTGCCGGCATGGCCGAGATTGTTATGACCCACGATGAAAATATTCGCCCCGTCATCGCAGAGGCCAACCAGCTGACACAGGTCTTTACCAATCTGATCAGCAATGCCGCAGATGCCTGCAACAGTATCGAAAACGCCAAAATCGAGATTTCGATTATCGAGCGTGAAGACCGTGTCCTTGTTAAGGTCAAGGATAACGGGCATGGCATCCTGCCCGAAAACCTGCCGAAACTTTTCGACCCGTTCTTTACCACCAAACCCTTTGGCGACGGTTTGGGACTGGGTCTTTCAATCTGTTATGGCATCATTCGAAGCTTTGGCGGCACCATCCGTGCGGAAAACCGCCCAACTGGCGGATCATCCTTTATCATCGAGCTTCGCCATGATGGTGTTGGCGAGGAGAGCCGGGAAAACAGTGTCTCGACGGGAAATGCAGGGCCTGATAAAAACCAGAATCAAATCGCATCTGCTCTTGATGTGCATGGGGATCAGGCCTGACCGCAAACCGGCTTTCTGATCCGGTATCAGGATCAAAGGATACGCCAGTGCCCGCCACCGCCGAATGTGTTCTGTTTGTTGATGACGACGCCGATGTGCGTGAAGCCGCACAACAAACACTTGAGCTCGCAGACATCCCGGTCGAACTTTTTGCCGATGCCACATCCGCCCTTGCCCGCCTGCGCAAAGGATGGCCCGGTGTGGTCGTCTCTGACATTCGCATGCCGAAAATGGACGGGCTGGAATTCCTGACCGAGGTCAAAAAAATCGACCCCGACATGCCGGTGATTATGGTTACCGGGCATGGCGACGTCGCAACCGCGGTAAAGGCCATGCAAAACGGGGCATTCGATTTTATCGAAAAACCCTATGCCCCGGACATGTTCGTGGATGCGACCAGGCGAGCAATGGCACATCGCAGCCTGATCCTTGAAAACAGAACACTGCGCATCGAGCTCGCCAAACATACGAAAAATGCGTCTGACTTCATCGGCCGCAATCCGGCAATGGAAAAATTGCGCACCCTGATTGCCAATATTGCCAGCACCAATGCCCATGTCCTGATCAATGGTGAAACCGGATCAGGCAAGGAAGTCATTGCGCGCAATTTGCATGAAATGTCGGGGCGTAGCGGCCCGTTCGTTGCGGTCAATTGCGGCGGCATGCCAGAAAACCTGATTGAATCCGAACTGTTTGGTCATGAGGCCGGTGCATTCACCGGTGCCGATCACAAACGCATCGGTAAATTCGAGTTTGCCGACAAGGGTACGATCTTCCTTGATGAGATCGAAAGCATGCCGCTTTCCCTGCAAATCAAGCTGTTGCGTGTCTTGCAGGAACGCGCCCTTGAACGGCTTGGGTCAAACCGGGTGCAACCGATTGATCTGCGTGTGGTTGCCGCCACCAAAACCGATCTTCGGGCAGCATCATCACGCGGGGAATTCCGCGAAGATCTGTATTACCGGCTAAATGTCGTGCAGCTTCACATCCCGCCGCTGCGCGACCGCAAGGATGACATCCCGCTTCTGTTCGAACATTTCACCCGGGATGCGGCCAAACGGTTCGACCGCTCGGTAAAACTGGTAACACCTGCTGAAATGGCGCAATTCACGGCCTATGACTGGCCGGGAAATGTCCGCGAATTACGCAACGCTGCCGAACGTCGTGTTCTTGGTCTTGATCCTTTGGCAAGCGACAATGACGCGGCACCGCAAAGCGGATTGACGCTGCCCCAGCAGGTCGAGGCCTTTGAAAAAAGCCTGATCACCGAGGCCCTTCGCGAGCATCGCGGTAACGTGACCACAACCGTCAGCGCGTTGGGCGTCCCGCGCAAGACATTCTATGACAAGCTGACCAAATACGACATCACCCCCTCCGAATTCAGAAAAACCCGCAGCAACAGCAATGAAGAGCCCGCCAGCTAGGCGGGCTTTTTGCTTGAGACGATGCCGCATCCAACTTGTGTGGATATCCACACAAACAGCAAGTAATCATGTGCGAGATAACTCACAAATCAACAAAATATACCGCACCGCAATAGCATCAGATTCAGCTTAATAAGCTGATTTAAAATAATAATTTTTAATACCCCCAAACTGGCCCGTCCCTTGCTGATTACGGCGCAGCGCCAAAAGGCGTTCCAAAACGACGCCACAAAAGGCGCGCTAACGGGAAAACGCATAAGCCAGTCAAAGGGAGACAATCGAATGCGTCCTATCACCAAACATATCCTCGCAGCAGGCGTTGCCGCCGCAGCACTCATGGGTGTCAATGCAGCCTCCGCACAGGAAGTTATCAAGTTTGCGCACGTTGTTGCGCCGAACACCCCGAAAGGTCAGGGTGCGGAATTTTTCAAAAAGCGCGCAGAAGAAATTCTGGGTGACAAAGTAAAAATCGAAATCTATCCGAACTCCCAGCTTTTTGACGACGACAAGGTTCTGCCGGCCATCCTGCGTGGTGACGTACAGTTCGGTGCACCGTCACTGGCGAAATTCGGCAAATGGACCAAAAAACTGCAGGTCTATGATCTTCCGTTCCTGTTCAAGGACATGGATGCCGTTTCCTGCTTCCAGAATGGCGAAAAAGGTCAGGAACTCCTGAACTCCATGTCGGGCAAGGGCCTGACCGGTGTTGGCTACTGGCATAACGGCCTGAAACAGCTTTCGGCCAACAAGCCGCTGCGCGCACCCGAAGATGCCGCAGGCCTGAAATTCCGTATCCAGTCATCTGACGTGATTGCTGCACAATTCGAAGCAATCGATGCAGTTCCGCAGAAAATGGCATTCTCCGAGACCTACTCTGCCCTTCAGACCGGCGTTGTTGATGGTCAGGAAAACACCTGGTCGAACATCTATTCGAAGAAATTCTTCGAAGTTCAGGATTACATCACTGAATCCAACCATGGTCTTCTCGACTATATGGTCGTCACCTCGACCAAGTGGTGGGACGGTCTGGATCCGGAAATCCGCGCGGGCCTGACCCAGGCAATGAACGAAGCATCCGATTACGCAAACGGCCTGTCGGCCAATCTGACCGCTGAACAGCGTCAGGCAGTGATCGATTCCGGCGAAACCGAAATCCTTTCCGTTTCAGCAGATGACTTTGCCAAATGGCAGACAGCAATGAAGCCGGTTTGGGATGAGTTCTCTGGCGATATCGGTCAGGACATCATCGACGCCGCTGCTGCGTGTAACTGATCCTAGCTTTTTCCCCACTTTATCGGAAAAGGGCCGTTTACGATGATCTCGACGGTCGTTACCCGGCTGGAGGAGGGCATTATTGCCCTCCTGCTTGCCGCCATGACATCGCTTACCTTTGTAAACGTCGTCATGCGTTACGTTTTCAACTCCGGTCTCACCTGGGCCTTGGAAATCACCGAATTCCTGTTTGCCTGGCTGATCCTGTTTGGCATGTCCTATGGGGTCAAGGTCGGTTCCCACATTGGTGTGGACGCACTTGTCCGTCTGTTCCCGGATCGGGTACAGCGCGTGATTGGCCTGATCGTTGTCGCAACAGGCATCCTGTATTCGAGCTGGTTGATCATTGGTGGCTGGGAACTGGTCAGCTTCAACCACATGCTTGAAATGGAAGCGGAAGACAGCCCGCTGATGCTGTGGTTCGTTTATCTGATCATGCCCGTTGGTGCAGCTTTGCTGGCATTCCGTCTGGCACAGGTTGGCTGGCGCATCATCACCGGCAAACAGGTTGGCTTTAATCTGGCAGACGAAGCACGCGAAGCGATTGATCAGCTTAATCATGCTGGCAATTCAGCTGCAAACGGCGACAAGTCCGCCGACGCATCAAAGCCAAATGCGTAAGCCGCGCGGGGGACATTTTTCATGACAATTGCATTTCTGTTTATCCTGCTGTTCGGCTTGATGGCCATGGGCGCACCGATCGCCATTTCGCTTGGCGTATCTTCGCTTGCGACCATTTTGATGTTTGGTGATGACAGCCTTGCCACGCTGGCCGAAAAGCTGTTTGGCGGGATGGAACATTACACCCTTCTTGCCATCCCGTATTTCATTCTGGCCTCGGCATTTCTTTCGACCGGTGGTGTTGCCCGCCGTCTGATCCGCTTTGCCATTGACACTGTGGGCTGGTTCCCCGGCGGTCTTGCCATGGCATCGGTTCTGGCTTGCATGCTGTTTGCGGCCGTATCCGGATCAAGCCCGGCCACGGTCGTCGCCATCGGCTCCATCGTGATTGCCGGTATGGTCCGCGCGGGTTACCCGCAAAGCTTTGCGGCCGGTGTGATCTGTAATGCCGGGACGCTTGGCATTCTGATCCCGCCATCCATCGTCATGGTGGTTTATGCAGCCGCGACCGAGGTTTCGGTTGGCCGCATGTTCCTTGGCGGGGTCATCCCGGGTATCATGGTTGGCCTGCTTTTGATGATTGCCATCTATATCGTTGCACGCATCAAGAAACTGCCTAGCCAGCCACGTCCAAGCATCGGAGAATGGGGCGGAGCACTGTTTTCAGCATCCGGTGGCCTGTTGCTGGTTCTCCTGATCATGGGCGGCATTTATGGCGGTGTCTTTACCCCGACCGAAGCCGCCGCAGTAGCAGCCTTCTATGCCATGTTTGTTGCTGTGCTATTTTACCGTGACATGGGCCCGATCAAGAACCTTTCATGGGTTCCGGAAAACGGCAATACCGGCTTTGGCAGCCTGATTGCCCATAATATTCCGAAGATGGGCAAGGCTTTGGCACTGCTACCGTTTGACAAGGAAGTGCGTCACGTTCTGCTGGATGCGGGCAAAGTCACCATCATGCTGATGTTCATCATCGCCAATGCGATGCTGTTTGCCCATGTTCTGACATCCGAACGCATTCCGCATACCATTGCCGAAACCATCATCGGCTGGGGACTTCCGGCATGGGGCTTCCTGATTGTGGTCAATATCGTTCTGTTGATCGCCGGAAACTTCATGGAGCCAAGCGCGATCCTTCTGATCATGGCACCGATCCTGTTCCCGATTGCCATGCAGCTGGGCATTGATCCGATCCATCTTGGCATCATCATGGTGGTCAATATGGAGATCGGCATGATCACACCGCCGGTGGGGCTCAACCTGTTTGTGACTTCGGGAATCACGGGGATGCCGCTTCTCAAGGTCGTCAAGGCAGCCCTGCCCTGGTTGATGATCCTTCTGGGCTTCCTTGTGCTCATCACCTATGTCCCGGCCATCTCAACATGGCTTCCGACAACCCTGATGGGACCGGAACGGATCATGACCCACTAGACGGCTCTGATTTTCCGGAAACAAACCTGAAAAGGGCGGTGTTCGACGTGACACCGCCCTTTTCATTTGGCCGCATAGCAGCCATTCCAGCGGATCGGATTGAGGGACTTGGAAAAAACAGCGATCTTGTGGATAATGGGATTTCTTCAATTGTTTCAGGTTTCTGTCCCTGAAGGTGTGGCATGTGTCGCACAAGCGCGGACGCAGAATTGACGCCACCCCGTTTGCCTTATCCCGTTAAAACCGCGTTCGATATCGTGCGCGGATTTACGCCCCGACTTGGCAAATAATTGTCAGCATGCCCGGAACGCTGAAGAATTTAACCCCACTTGCCACTGCATGAAACGGAAAGCAGACCAAATGGCACAAAGCACGCCCGATACAAGGCCCGATCCCAAACGTCTGGCTTTGCTGCTTGCAGCCCTGATTGCAACGGCCCCCTTTGCAATCGACACCTACCTGCCAGCGATCCCGGCGATGGCCGCCGACTTTGGTACTGCAACCCACGCGGTTGAAATTTCGATCAGTACATTTCTGATCGGATTTGCCCTTGGGCAACTGATTGGCGGCCCGTTATCTGATCGTATCGGGCGGCGTCCGGTCGCGTTGACCGGGCTGGTTATCTATATCATCACCAGCGCGCTTATCACGGGCGTTGAAAGTGCTGCGGCACTAAATGTCATGCGCTTTATTCAGGCAATTGGTGGCGGCTTTGCACTGGTTGTTGTCGGCGCGTCCGTTCGTGATCTTTATGAAGGCAAGGAAGCGGCAAAGATGTTTGCGCTGATTGCCGTGATCATGATGATCGCGCCACTGGTGGCACCAACAGTGGGATCAGCACTTCTGGTCTGGTTTGACTGGCAGGCGATCTTTGTTCTTCTGATCATCTATGGCAGCCTGATGCTGTGTGTCGTCTGGTTCAGGATGCCCGAAACCACCAAATACCGTCCGCATTATGCCGGACCAACCCGGCGTGTCTGGTGGACCTATCTTGAGGTCCTGCGCACGCGCAAGGCCGTTGGCTTCATGCTGACCCATACGGGTGCGAGTGCCGTCATGTTCAGCTTTCTGACCGACAGCCCGTTCATGTATATCGACTTTTTCGGTTTTACCCCGGCACAGTTCCCCTATCTGTTCGGGGCCAATGTTGTGGTCATCGTGCTGTGCAACCGCTTGAACAATCCATTGCTACGCCGGATGGAGCTTCATCAGATTCTTAAATACGGAACAGGCATTCAGTTTGCGGCTGTGATCGGACTGTTTCTGGCGATCAATGTGTTTGAGCCAAGCCTGTATAGTGTTGTGCCTCTGGTCATGATTTCGGTCGGAATGATCGGGCTGACCGCGCCAAATGCAACGGCATCTTTCATGCAATATTTCCCCCATATCGGCGGAACCGCGACCGCATTGATGGGAACCATCCAGTTCGCAACCGGGGCACTTGCCGGCATGATCATTGGCCATTTTCATGATGGCACGCTTTTGCCTGTCACGCTTTCGATGCTGATCTTCGGGTTATTTGCCAATGTGATGGTTCATTTCGTCGCAGAAGCAAAACCGACCGACGTCACCGCAAATTTACGAGAAACATCCGCGACAGATGCCGCAGAATAAAAGATTGAACAGGAGAACCACCGATCATGGCAAAGATGAATTTCAATGATTACGGTCGTTGCATGGCGACCTATAACAGCTGGCAGAATGGGGTGCTGTTTGATCTTTGTGCGCAAATTGGCGACGAAGAACGCCGCCGTGACAGGAACATGTTTTTTGGCTCAATCCACAACACGCTGAACCATCTTCTTTATATTGATCTGCGCATTTTGGGCATTCTGAAAACCGGTCAGGCCGGAACCTATGATGCGTGCACCATCGTTGCAGATGACTTTGAAGATCTCAGGGAACAACGTATTGCGATGGACAAGGAAATCAGTGCCTTTGTCGATGCAACAGATCATGCATGGCAAGATGATTACCGTGAATTGATGGGGCTGGACGGGGTCACAAGAAAGCTTCCCCGCCAGTTATTCCTGATGCAGCTTTTCAACCATCAGACCCATCACAGATCGCAAATCACCAGTGAATTGCACAAGATGGGTCTTGATTACGGCATCACGGATGTACCGCTCACCCCCGATTTGCCGCTGTAAGGTCGGGATTATTTCCCGGTAAAGACCGCTTTGCGCTTTTCAAGGAAGGCGGTGTAGCCTTCCTTGAAATCCGCACTGTCAAAGGCGCGATAACCTTCGTCGAATTCGCGCGCGTCAATCGCACCGCCCTGACGGAGACGGTTGATCATTTTCTTGTGCAGGCGCTGGGTAATTGGTGCACCACCGGCAATGCGGTGCGCCGTTTTGTCGATCTCGGTATCAAAGTCGGCAATCGGCACATGACGGGCAACAAAGCCGATCTCACGCGCGCGCTCGGCATCAAAGACCTGCCCTTCAAGCAGGATTTCAAACAAGGTTGCCTCGCCCAGAAGATCAAGCATGATCTCAAGCTCCGGATAACCCAGCGTCGCACCAAGCTTCATTGGCGGAACTGCAAATTTTGCATTATCCGCCGCAATGCGCAGATCACAGGCCGATGCCAGAACGAAAGACGCCCCCATGCAAGGCCCATCAATGGCCGCAATCACCGGATGGGTGCAGTTCTGGATCGCTTGCAGGGCTTCTGCATGCAAAAGCCCGTAATCACGGGCCTTTTCAAATCCGGCCCGTTCACGCACGAATTCATGAATATCTGCGCCAGCACCGAAACCGGCCCCCTCACCACCGCGAATAACGACACAGCGCAAATCCAGATCACCGGAAAGTTCCTGTGCGATATTGGCAAGCGTGCCCCACATCGGCTTTGTCAGGGCGTTTTTGCGGTCGGGCTGACAAATGGTGACAGTCGCAATGCCATCTGCAATGGCGACATTCAATCCGGTCTGGTCGGTCATGACATTTCCTTTGGGGCTTGCTGTGTGGACACAGCTTAATTCGGCATAACTATACCGAATAAACCGAAACAGCGGTCTTGCCAATAAAAGACAAGCAGTTTCCGGTCACTAGAACATCAGACACCATGACTTTCTGTCGTCACAGATGCCGTTTCCCGTGATTTGTTCAGCCTTTTGTCCAGCCATGCCACCGCCTCATCGATATCAGCCTCGTAATGGACTGCTGGCGGCTTCATGCCATGCACGAACAGATCGCGGCGGATGTCGTGTTTTGTTCCGCAAAAAACGATCTGCCCGCCACGCCCGCGCACCTTTTGCACAAGTCCGGCCAATGTATTTGCCGCCGTTGAATCCAGAAATGGCACAGCCGAGAAATCAACAACCAGAGCACGACGTGTATCGCCTATACGATCAAGTACCGAGCCGAATGCGGCTGTCGCCCCGAAGAAAAAGACACCCGAAATCCGAAACACAACAACATCGGGATCGCCAGCCGACACCGCATCGCTATTGGGCGCAACCAGCGTGCTGTCTGCCAGATCTTCTGCAACAAACGGGGTGTGGCTTTCGACATCTGCCATGCGAGACATCCGGCGAATAAACAAAACCGACCCAAGCGCAAAACCGACAATGATGGCTTCGAGCAGATCGCGAAAAACGGTGAGCAACAACGTCGTCAATAAAACCGCCGCATCGCCGCGCGATGACCGCAGCAATGTAAAAATCGCGTGTTTTTCGATCATGTTCCAGGCCACAACGGCCAACACACCGGCAAGACATGCCAAGGGAATGAAACTTGCCAGCGGAGCCGCAACCAGAATGAACACCAATAGGAAAAACCCGTGCAGGATACCGGCCACCGGTCCATGCGCCTTGGAACGCACATTGGTTGCCGTACGCGCAATCGTGCCGGTCACACAAATCCCGCCAAACAATCCCGATGCAACATTCGCGACCCCCTGTGCCACCAGTTCACAATTTGACCGGTGTCTGCGCCCCGTCATGCCGTCCGCGACAACCGCAGACAACAGGGATTCAATCGCCCCCAAAAGCGCAAATGCAATCGCATTGGGCAAAACGGCCTGCATCTTGGCAAAGCTGATCTCCGGGAGCGACGGCACAGGCAAACTGTCGGGAATTCCACCAAAGACACTACCAATGGTTGAGACCGGCAGATTGAAGAGTGCCGTTGCCGCAGCCGCGCAAACAACCGCAACCAGCATACCGGGCCAATGGGGCCGAACATGTTTCAATCCGACAATGATCAGAATGGTCAATCCGGAAAGAATGACCGTTGTCGCATCCGTTCCCGGCAAGGCGTTCCAGATAACCGGGATCTTGTCCAAAAGCGGTCCGGGCTCTTTCCCTTCAAGGGTCAGTCCCAGAAGGTCCTTGATCTGGCTGGCAAAGATGATGACAGCAATCCCGGCCGTAAAGCCGACCGTCACCGGATAGGGAATGAACTTGATATAGGTCCCCAGACGCAACAACCCGATCAGGACAAGGATGATCCCGGCAAGGATCGTGGCCAGAAGCAAGCCATCCATCCTGTGTTCCTGAACCGTTGCCGCGACAAGCACGATAAAGGCCCCTGCCGGCCCCCCGATCTGAAACCGGCTGCCCCCCAGAAGGGATACCAGAATACCGCCGATGATCGCGGTATAAAGACCCTGTGCGGGCGTAGCCCCCGATGCAATTGCAATCGCCATCGACAGGGGCAACGCAACGATTGCCACGGTCAGCCCAGCAATGGCATCGGCGCGCAAATGCGCAAGCCCATAGCCTTCGCGAAGAACGGTTACAAGCTTCGGCGTAAACAGGTCGACAAAACCCGGCTTGCGATGCCGTTCGTTTGTAGATGTTGCTGTCTTCATTTCCCGTTGCAACCTTGTGGATATTGATTGCACAAAACCAATGCCCTATCGGGCACCCGCATTTCCCGTTTGGCAGAACATGTTCACCATGCCTTCTGCACCGGATAAAATCCCGAAACCGAAGCTAGTCGTCGCCCGATGACCGGATGACCGGTTCTTTCAGTCGCACGCCCCGACCAGTAGCAAGACTTGGGGCCTGCTCCCCGATCAATTCAACCCCCGCACGATCAAGGGCCTCGATCACCTTGGACAAGGTATCGACGACTCCGCGAACATTTCCGTTACTGGCTTCCATCCGCTGAATGGTCGGAACAGAGACCCCTGACATTTCCGCCAGCATTTTCTGATCAATCCCCAAAAGGGCCCGCGCCGCGCGCATCTGTCCGGCTGAAATCATCAAGGTCCCTTTCCCAAAGGCAGGCCATCATTCTTTAGGGGGCAAATCTAGCACCTGAGAAATGATATTTCAAAGTAAATAAGTGATGTTTTAAACATCAACACTGCCATATTTTATAAACATGGTTCTTTTCATCCCGCCGTCCACACCCGCCCCGGATTGTCAAACACAGGACAGCCAGCAAACCTGACCAAACGGTCAGCGGCTTTTCTTTGCGCTTTTGGACAGAAAGCGTTAAGAGGTCGGCAAATATTCGATCCGAGAAGGGTATATCCGCCATGACCAACGAAAAACCGACCGCGCATTGCACCTATGCTGCGAAGACCGTCGCCAAGATTTTGCTTGATATTGGTGCGGTAAACTTCCGCCCGGAAGAGGCCTATATCCTGACATCCGGCTGGGCCAGCCCCGTCTATATCGATTGCCGCAAACTGATTTCCTTCCCGCGCGCACGTCGCAAGGTCATTGAACTCGCCGCCCGTCAGGTATCCGATGCGGCTGGCTACGAGGCCTTTGATGCGGTTGCTGGCGGTGAAACGGCTGGTATCCCCTATTCCGCATGGCTTGCCGATGCGCTTGACCTGCCAATGCAGTATGTCCGCAAAAAACCCAAGGGCTTTGGCCGCAAGGCGCGTATCGAAGGTGACATCCACGAAGGACAGCGCGTTCTTCTGGTCGAAGACCTTGCCACCGACGGCGCATCGAAAGTCAATTTCGTCAATGCCATCCGCGAAGCCGGTGCCGAGTGCAAACACGCCTTTGTCGTCTTCTTCTATGACATCTTCGAAGGTGCGCTTGACGAACTGCGCAAGGACGACATCGAAATGCATTACCTTGCAACCTGGGCCGATGTTCTGGCCGTTGCCGAAGAAGGTGAATATTTCAGCAAGGAAGCCATCGAAGGCGTGCGTTCGTTCCTGAATGATCCGATTGGCTGGTCCAAAGCCAATGGCGGCAAGCACGACTAAGCTGCAACAAGCCCAAAAGACAAAACGCCCGCGGGTTCAACCAAGCGGGCGTTTTTTTATTGCCTTTATTGCGCATCACAACGCAATCACATCATCAGCTTGGTGGCGCAAGCACGATGTTGTCTTGTGGTATCATGCGTAAACGGTTTGCCAGATATCCGTCCTTGCACGCGATGAATTCGTGCAGTTCCCGATAATAGGTGGCGGGCACTGCGTTTCGGACCGTCTCGTGCTTGGCCAAATCGCTTGCCCAGCCACGCAACCCGGGAAAACCGGCAAACAGATCCCGGTTCAGCCCGACCGCGACCAGCGCAAAAGGCCGAAAAACCGTCGCAAAAACGATATCGAGCATCGAAAGCTCTTTGCCCGAGTCCAGGGCCTGTGGCAGCACAAGACCGGACACAATCGACATCTGTTTGTGGATCTGATGCATCGTTGCATCGACGCTGTTTTCAGACAGATCGCGATAAATCAGATCTGCGGTGAGGGATAATAACTTATCCCCAATCGCAACCACCGCCTGCGCCAAGGCAAGGTCATAGGCATCTGTCCCACACGGTTTTTTCCCCGTTATTGCCTCAAGGTATTGGCAGATGGCGGCGGCCTCAAACAAGGTCCGCCCATCATCAACCACCAGAACAGGAACATTTCCGGTCGGGCTTAGTGCCAGAAACCAGTCCGGCTTGGCATCAAGGGGAATGTCTGTGCGTTTGTGGGCAATGCCATTTTGCGCCAGAACCATCGCGACACGCTGGACATAGGGGCAAAGCCGGTGACCGATCAAATGATACGATGTCATCAGTTCATTTCCCGCAGCATCACAACCAGTCATCGCCCTAGCCCATATGATGGATGTTGAGTTTGTTACCATCCAGATCGCGGAAGTAGGCCGCGTAAAACCCGTTTTCGTGGCGTTGCCCCGGCTCACCTTCCGACATCGCACCAAGCAAGACCGCCTTCTTGTAAAGCGCATCGACCTGATCACGCGACGCTGCTGAAAGTGCGATCATCGTGCCATTTCCAACGGTTGCCGCATTCCCGTCAAACGGAACATGCACCGAAAATGCCGGGCTGTTTTCGCCAGCACTCCAAACGATAAAGTCCGGCTGCTCAAAGACGCGCTGCGCACCAAAATCGGCAAGCAATGCGTCATAGAACGCGCCCGAACGGGATAAATCATTGGTGCCGAGTGATGTGTATCCGATCATGTTTTCTTTCCTGACATATGAAGGTGAATTCCGTATGCCGACCACCGTAGGTAATTTCAATTTTGCAATACATAGGCAGTTTTGTAGTATTTGATTGCAAATTTGAAATGAGGCATTCGGTGGATTGGAACTACATCAAGTCATTCCTTGCCATTGTCGAAACGGGAAATCTCGAACAGGCAGCACAGAAAATCCGGGTAAGCACCACCACGGTATTTCGCCATATCCACGCCCTGGAGGAGCAAACCGGAAGCCGGTTGTTTGATCGAATACGCGGTCAGTATCACTTGACCGACACGGGAAATGAAATGCTCGTTCCCGCCCGTCAGATCATGAATAGTTTCGATACCATCAGCACCCATGTTGCCGGTGCCGATACTGACCTTGGCGGGCTGGTCCGATTAACCGCCCCGACCAGTTTTTCATATTTTCTCTTGCCAGATTGCATCGCCAAACTTCATCAACGCTGGCCCGAAATTCAGGTGGAATTGCTCGCCAGCAATCTGGAATTCAATATGACACAGCGATATGCAGATATCGCCATTCGCGTTGCGGCAAACCCGCCAGACCATCTCGTTGGCACCGAAGTCCGGAAAATTGAATGGGGCATATACGGCGCAACAGGAAAATACACACCGGACGGGCTAGACACGATGTTCGATCACACGTTCATCGGTGGTGCAGGAAACCTTGTGGGTCACGCGACGTTCAAGTGGCTCGATCAACATATTCGCAAACCATACAAACAGCGAACAGATGATCTGATTGCCATGGCGCGACTTGCACATGCGGGATGTGGCCTTGCCTGTTTGCCAGCTGATCTTGCCCGGCCCGGTTTGCAATTGCTGGCAAAGCTGCCTGATGTTCCTGCAAACAGGCTTTGGGTTTTGACCCATCCTGATCTGCGCCATATTTCGCGCATCCGCGAAACCATGCGCTGGATCAGCAAGTCCTTGAAAAATGATCCTCGGCTGAATCTTGCACAGACTTAGGTGTTTGGCGCACCGAACATCGCAATGATGGATTGTTCATCCTCGCAGACTGGACAGCGTGAACAACCACGTTCAATATGTTCCCAAGTAAAAGCAAAGCCATAGACCGAACTATGGCAGATATCCGGGACAATACACAGACGCGATCAGGGCAAGATTACCCGACGGTCAAAGGAGCAACCCATGTCGATGCACAAGACGGCCAAATGCCTGACCATGATTGCAATGGGCTTTGCCTTGTCTGGCTGTTTGCTTGACGCCAAGGAACCGGTCACGGTTGCCAATGAGTCCCAGACGCTGGTCACGCCCTGGGGCGCACCATCATCAACACGCAGTACCGCAACGAGCAGCAACGACAGCAATCTGGTGATGATGGAAGACGCCAACCGCAAGGCACTTGACCAGATTCAGCAAAAACAGATCGACGAGGCGCGAATTGCCCTCGGCATCCTTGACCGCATGGCAAAGCGTTGCGTTCAGGATGGCGATGCTGCGGCCTGCGCGACACTTCAGACCAATTGGGCACCCCTGTCGCAACAGTTGCATAAAACCCTGTCGATGATGGCCGGGGACAGCATGCAGATACCGATGACCGATCCTTCAAATGATCCATCGATGATGCCCGCAAATGACAGTCCGCCAAGGCCTCCGGCTCCGGCTCCGGCTCCGGCTCCGGCAACGAGTGCGCCTGCAGGCGATAGCGACACCCCGACAATGGAAAAGATCATTCCCATGAGCAGTTCGGGCTCGGACGGCTGAAGACCTTTTCAACTCAATGAGCTGCACTTTGAGATAGAACAAAGAAAACTTCCGGTTACTTCGATATCGTGCTTGGCATGACGTTTAGACCTGTAGGGTTTGGCACCGTTCCGGTCTGCGCCACGTCTTTTATGCAACGGAGATCAACCTATGTATCGGGATATTCTTGTTCACATCGACACCTCGCCAGCGTGCAAGGAACGTCTTTCGGTCGCATTGAAAATCGCAAAGGCACAGAACGCCCATCTGACGGGTCTGTATCTTTTGCCATACCCCGAAATTCCGCGTTTCATGGAAGTTCAGATCACCGAGGAAATCATCTCCCAGCAGCGCGCAGCCATGGCGGAAACCGGCAACGTTGCACGCAAGGAGTTCGAAAGCACCTGTGAGGCAGCAGGCATTTCGTTCAGTTGGCAGCAGACTTCCTGCCCGGCATCCGAAATTGCCGAAACCACCGCCATGTATGCCCGCCACCACGATTTGACTGTCCTGGGGCAGCGCGACCCGGAAAGCTCCGATCCGTGCTCGGTCTCTGAAATGCCTGACAAGGTTATCCTGACATCTGGCGCACCGGTGCTTGTCGTTCCCTATGTCGGGCGTTTTGACGCCATTGGCGAACGCGTCATGGTCGCATGGAAGCCTTATCGCGAGGCCGTTCGTGCGGTAAATGACGGTATGCCGTTCCTTGAGAATGCCAAATCTGCGCTGGTGCTGTGTGCGGATCCGAACAAGGGTGCGCGCGATACCATGCCGGTGCCGGGCACCAATGTAACCGCACGCCTTGAACGCCATGGCATCAAGGTTCGCCGTGAAACCATGAATGCAACCGGGATCAGCGTTGGAGATCTGTTGCTGTCGCGTGCGGCGGATGAAAGCATCGATCTGATCATTTGTGGTGCCTATGGCCGCCCGCGCCTGCGCGAATTGATGATGGGTGGTGTCACCCAGCATCTGCTGCGCCACATGACGGTTCCCGTTCTGATGTCTCATTGATCCCTTTTGATCAGTCTGCACAATCGCAAAGCTGTAAAACCGGTCAGGAAACTGGCCGGTTTTATGCTTTTAAAGTCGATTTCCGGATCAAAGATCAGACACGGCACAGGAAAGAGTTGCGCCGCAAAACGGTAGGCTTAAAGTGCAATAAACTGCTTTCGGGTTTCAGGGACCCATATCAAAATACAGAGGTTCGAAATGACCATCGACGCCACCAACGTCAATCCGACCATCCCGGGCAATTCCGATGCCAGCCGCGATGTCGCAAGCTATCTGCATCCCTATACCAATCTGGTCACGCACGAAAAAACCGGCCCGCATATCATCACGGGCGGGAATGGTATCTATGTGACCGATGACAGTGGTCGCAACCTGATCGAAGGCATGGCCGGCCTGTGGTGTGCGTCCCTTGGCTTTAGCGAAAAGCGTCTGGTTGACGCCGCGACCAAGCAGCTCAGCACCCTGCCCTATTACCATACCTTTGCGTCCAAAAGCACAAACCCGGCGATTGATCTGGCAGAGAAGCTGCTTGAACTGGTTCCGGTCCCGATGTCGAAGGTCTTCTTTGCCAATAGTGGCTCGGAAGCAACGGATTCTGCGGTCAAGATGGTTTGGTACTATCACAACGCCATCGGTCAGCCTGAAAAGAAAAAGATCATTTCGCGCAAGAAAGGCTATCACGGTGTCACCGTTGCAGCTGCGTCAATGACCGGTCTTCCGGGCAACCACAAACTGTTTGATCTGCCGATTGATCGTATCCTTCATACCGACACCCCGCATTACTGGCGCGAAGCGCAGCCGGGCGAAGAGGAAGAAGATTTCGCAACCCGCCTTGCCGAACAGCTTGAAGACCTTATTCAGGCCGAAGGCCCCGAAACCGTCGGTGCCTTTATTGCCGAACCGATCATGGGGGCCGGTGGCGTGATTGTTCCGCCACGCACCTATTTCGAGAAAATCCAGGAAGTCCTCAAACGCTATGACATCCTGTTCATTGCCGATGAAGTGATTTGCGGCTTTGGCCGTACCGGGCGGATGTTTGCGACCGAGACCTTTAACCTCAAACCGGACATGATCACGGTCGCCAAACAGCTGTCATCGGCTTATCAGCCGATTTCAGCCCTGTTCATCAATGACACGATTTATCAGGCGGTCAAAAAGGGCTCCAACGAGGTTGGCACCTTTGGCCATGGCTTTACCTATTCCGGCCATCCGGTTGCGGCAGCAGTTGCCCTTGAGACTCTTAAAATCTATGAAGAAGACGGCATTATCGAGCATGTCCGCAATGTCATGTCGCCGTTCCAGAAACGCCTGAAAGACCTGAACAAGTTTGATCATGTTGGCGAAACCCGTGGTCGTGGCCTGATCGGGGCGTTTGAACTGGTTGCAGACAAATGCGCAAAAACCCCGTTCGAGCCTTATGGCGCTGCGGGCAAGGCCGTTGCCGAGGCCTGCCTTGAACAGGGCGTGATCCTGCGTGCATTGGGTGACACGGTCGCCTTCTGCCCGCCGCTGATCATTACCGAAGACCAGATCAATGACATGTTTGATAAGGTCGAAGCCGGTCTGGCGGCTTGGCATGCAACCCGGTAGGCAATCACTTTTTCCGGTGTGAGTCACACTTGACGCTTACATCCCGTGCAATCAAACCGGTTGCACGGGATTTTCC
This sequence comes from Thalassospira sp. CH_XMU1448-2, assembly GCF_037027285.1. Lineage (NCBI taxonomy): Bacteria > Pseudomonadati > Pseudomonadota > Alphaproteobacteria > Rhodospirillales > Thalassospiraceae > Thalassospira > Thalassospira sp. CH_XMU1448-2. The sequence continues at coordinate 140,007 of NZ_JAYMEA010000002.1, read as the reverse complement.
ATTTTACGTCATTTGCAATGAAGAGCGCCGAAAAAATAGAAAACACGGCACCGACAACCAACAGTCAATTGATTTTTCCTATAACTAAAATCAATATAATTGTGACGGCAAAGGCGTTCAAATCCTTGCCAAATGAAGCCAATAGGCCCAAATTGAAAACTGTATTGAGATGGGGTGAGCCCGCATATCCCGCGATGGCGCGCCTCTTGGGAAAAGATCGACAAACGAGAGACGGAACACCTTCTCTGTTCGAACGGTTCCAAACTAAACTGGAATCGCTTTAATTTTTGACAAGGGTCAATGCCGGATCGGTCGCCATGTCCGATAAGGGAATAATCAAGCCCCGGTCAAAACAGACAGATATGTTCTGATCAGGTTCCTGATCCGGGCGCTGACAGAGCTTTGTGACCAACCAGTCTGGTCACACAGAGACAGGCGAAAGAACCAAAGATGAATTATAACAACTTCTTCAAAGACGCATTGTCCGGCCTGAAAGCAGAAGGCCGTTATCGCGTGTTCGCCAACCTTGAACGTATTGTCGGCAAATTCCCGAAGGCCATGTATCATCCCGGCAACGGCGAAGCCCCGCGTGAAATTACTGTTTGGTGTTCTAATGACTATCTTGGCATGGGACAGCATCCGAAAGTAATTGAAGCGATGCAGAATGCCATTACCGGCCAGGGTGGTGGCGCAGGCGGTACGCGCAATATTTCCGGTTCCAACCATCTGCATGTCGCGCTTGAGCAAGAGCTCGCCGATCTGCATGGCAAGGAGGCCGCCCTTTTGATGACGTCGGGCTATGTCGCAAACTGGACGACGCTTTCGACCCTTGGCTCCAAACTTCCTGATTGTGTGATTATCTCGGACTCGCAGAACCATAATTCCATGATCGAAGGCATGCGTCATTCCAAGGCCGAACGCCGTATCTGGGAACATAATGACGTCGAAAATCTTGAAGCGATCCTTAAGGATATCGGGCCCGAGCGCGCCAAGATTGTCGCTTTTGAATCCGTTTATTCGATGGATGGCGATATCGCCCCGATCGGTCAGATCCTCGATCTTTGCGAAAAATACAATGCGATTTCATATCTGGACGAAGTCCATGCGGTCGGTATGTATGGTCCGCACGGCGGCGGTGTTGCCGAACGTGACGGTGTCATGGACCGCGTTGACATCATTCAGGGCACCCTTGCCAAGGCGTTCGGTGTGATTGGTGGTTATATCGCGGCCAAGCCGGAAATCGTCGATTTCGTTCGCAGCTTTGGCAACGGCTTCATCTTTACCAGTTCCCACCCGCCAAGCATTGCAGCTGGTGCATTGGCATCCGTCCGTCATCTCAAGAAAAGCAACGAAGAACGCCTTGCCCAGAAGGAACGCGCAGAAACCCTGCGTGAACGCATGCGGGCTGCGGGTCTTCCGGTAATGGATGCGCCAAGCCATATCGTGCCCTTGATGGTTGGCGATGCCGCCATGTGCAAGGAAGCAAGTGACCGGCTTCTGTTCGAACATGATATCTATGTTCAGCCGATCAACTATCCGACGGTGCCGCGTGGCACGGAACGTCTGCGCTTTACCCCCGGCCCGCTTCATGACGACGCGCTGATTGATCACCTGATCGACTCGCTTCTGACCGTTTGGGGACAGCTGGGAATTTCCAAGGCAGCCTGACGCCAAAAGCAAATGACAGATCAAAGGCCGGTGGCATATGCCCCGGCCTTTTTTCGTGATCCGGGTGAATTGCGACACCGTAAGTCAGATCATTGACGTCTGACATTTGCTTTCGCGACGGGGCGCTCTATATTGAGGGTCCGCAAACCGATCACCCGGCCATAACTGGCAAGATCGAACTTGCAATTAAGAACCGTTCGCGTTAACGTCGGACCTGTGATCAATCAGGGACCGCATCATGTATTCGGATAGAACCTTGCTTCCCAAAGAATGTCTGCGACTTTGTGCGCTTGGCACCCTTGCCCTTTCCGACAAACCGATCAGCTATGCTGATCTGGCCAATTCGGTGCGCCATTTCATGTCCCACATCATGGGACCATCGCTTGATATGATGGGAAGCTCCCTTCAGCTTCTGAAACTTGAAGGTCTGGTCAAGGAAGACACATCCAACGGATCCTTTTCCGATGCACAACTGAGCCTGACACCGGCTGGCCATGAGAAATTCATCGAACTGATGCAAGGTAACCTGCGTGACACGTCGGGTGAACTTTCGCGTCTGATCATGGCGCTTAAAATGCGGTTCCTGCATCTGCTTGATGATGACATTCGCGCCGAACAGGTCGAGATCCTCCATGATGTCTGCGAGCTTGATCTGGACCGTGTTCTTGCCCTGCGCGAAGAACATGCCAGCGAAGCCGGAAACTTTGCCGGATGGCTCGAAATGGAAGTAAAACGTCTCGAACAAAAGCGCGACTGGCTCAAAAGCCTGTTGGCCTGACGCATTTTCCCGTTATAGTCGTGATTGAAGGCTAGCAGGAAGCAGGTCTAACGTCACAGGCAGGGACGGAAAATGTTGATACGTGAAGAAACCGAAGACGACTTCGCGGCAATTAATGCGCTGTTGGCCAGTGCATTTGAAACGGCCCCTCACAGCCAGCAAACCGAACATCTGATTGTGGATGCTCTCAGACAAAGCGGTAAATTGACGCTTTCGCTAATTGCCGAAGAAGACAATGAGCTTGTCGGTTGCATTGCCTTTTCACCTGTCCTGATCAATGGCAAGAAATCCGACTGGTACGGGCTTGGCCCGGTTGCCGTCACCCCGGATCGTCAGGGTATGGGCATCGGATCGGAACTGATCCAAAGTGGCATTCGCCATCTGCGCGCCAATGACGCGCGTGGCTGTGTGGTCCTTGGAGAGCCGAACTACTACAGCCGGTTCGGCTTTGCCACCCTGCCCGATCTGAAACTTGATGGCGTGCCCGACGAATATTTCATGGCGCGACCACTGGTCGATGAGATCCCCCAAGGGATGGTGGAGTACGACCCGGCATTTGCAATTGCACCCAAAACATAAGGCAGCCACACCGGGCTGCCTTTCGCATTTGGCCGGATATCGGTGACATCATCAGTAAAGATGCTGCCCGCCAGTCACAAAAATCTCGGTCCCGGTGACATAGCTGCTGTCATCGCCGACCAGATAATGAACCGCTGCCGCCACATCTTCGGGCGTGCCCATGCGGTTCATCGGGATACGTGGCACCAGTGCCTCATATTCCGGGGAAATCATATCGGTCTTGATCTCGCCCGGTGCCACCGCGTTGACGCGCACCCCAAGCTCGGCAAATTCTACAGCCATTTCGCGCGTCAGCCCGGAAAGTGCCGCCTTTGATGTTGAATAGGCAGAGCCGGCAAACGGATGCACATAATGGCCTGCGATCGATGTGATGTTGCAAATCGCCCCTTTGCCGCGATGAAGTGCTGCGGCAAATCCACGCGACAGGGTCAGCGGGGTAAAGAAGTTCAGCTCAAACACATCTCGCCAGGCTGCAATATCTCCATTCAAACAGCCCAGCCGTTCCTTGTAGGGCGTTTTGGGTGACACGCCGGCATTATTGACCAGTGCATGCAGCGGATCGTCACCAAGCACTTCATTGGCCTGCGCAATAAAAGTTTCGACATCTTCGGGTTTGGAAAGATCGGCACGGATATGAATACCCTGTGCCGGATCACGCGGACAGCTGGGCGGCGGCGCTTCGCGTGAACAACAAATCACCCGCCAGCCACGTTTGGCAAAATATCCAACAGTGACATGGCCGATGCCACGGCTGGCACCAGTCAGAACGACAGTTTTCGGGGCGCTAGTGGTCATTTATCCTGCTCACTTCCAAGCTTGGGCATGCATCCATGCTTTTGATTGCCCTCTTATAGCATTCCGTTGCCAAACCCTTGAAGAAAAAGCCCGAAATCCGTCATTTTTTTGGCTGCATCAATTGCAAACCGAAACCATGCCTGTTTGGCATGTCTGGTGAAAATCGCTATGATCCGGGGATAATGCGAACAAGGGACTCAAATGTGCAGCCGATTTGATCTCAACAGTGATATCCGGGCATTTCAGGTTCAGCTTGCGCTGGATATGGAAAATATCCGTCGCATGGCAATGGACGAGAATAATAACGCACTCTATGAGCAGGACAACGCATCAGACGATCTTGAAACCGCGTTCGACAGCCTGACCGGCACAAGACGACCAACCGACCCGATTGCGGTTATCCTGCCAGATCGCACGATAGCCATTCGGTCATGGGGGTTAAGTGTACCCGGTCTGAAGGCGCCGATGATCAATGCCCGATCTGAGACACTTGCCGAAAAACCGACTTTCCGCCCTCTTCTGGAACGGCGGTGCCTGATTCCGGCAACCGGCTGGTATGAATGGCGCAAGGACGGCTCATCAAAACACAAGAACCGGATCACCCTGCCCGATCATCAGCCGTTTTTGTTTGCCGGGCTGGAAAACGGGCATGAGGCCACCATCATCACCTGCGCCCCGTCTGCATCAATTGCGCATATTCATAACCGCATGCCTGCGGTTATTGGCCCCAGCCACCTTGCCCATTGGCTTGATCCGGCGATTGCATTTCGCGACCTGCACCACATGCTGGCCCCGTTGCCAGATCATGTCTTGTCCTGGCACGAAGAAACAGCGCGTCCCGACAATGCCGATCAGGATCAGAACCAGATTGATCTGTTTTCAAAATAGGATGGACTGAATCAGTTCGAGCGATCCGGTCGACGAAAGGTTTTAGTCCAGATCGACATCGTTGGCGGCACAGGGTGTTGCACCGCATCCACGAACAGTGCTGCCATATCCCGTGTTCCCGGCAACGACCGCGCCAAGATCAGGAAGCCCGATTTTGGGGTTATTGAGCTCTTGCGCCAGATCCTCGGACATGGCTGCGAAATCAATGATATCGCGCAATGACAACATGGGAGTTCCCCTGCCAGACGTTTCTTTTCCTCGGTGCGAAACGCCTCGTTTATCGGGGTTCCGTCTTTGTAAGATTTCCGTAACCCTGTCGTGAATTGTTCGCGAGTGCAACAAAAAAAGGCGCATTTTCATGCGCCTTTCCCTGTTTGCCTGTGCAAACCGATAATTTAAATTCGTGATTTCAGGCAGTTATCATCACCAAAACGTCAGTGCATTATCCAAAGGGGCAATGTGCATCTTCCCAGCATATCCTGCGTAACACCGCCAAGGATCATCTCCTTGAAACGCGAATGGCTGTAGGCACCAAGAACAATGGTATCTGCCCCGCATTTTTCCGCCTCGGAAATCAAGGCATTAGCAACGTTCGACGTTTCAGTGTTATCGACAACCACGGCTTCGACTCCGTGCCAGCGGAACTGTTCGGCCAGTGCCTTGCCACAAGCCCGGCCATAGGGCACATCCCCGATGCTGACAATCGTGACTTCCTTGGCACTGCGCAGAAGCGGCATCGCCGAGGTGACGGCACGTGCGGCCTCTACACCGCCATTCCAGGCAATCATGACCTTCTCGCCAACCGTCGCAGGCGACTTTTCCGGCGCAACAAGGATCGGGCGGCCCGTTTCCATAAGTGCGGCATCAAAGGTCAGGGATGCAGACGCTTCCTTGGGATCGCGTCCGATCACGACAAGATCAAACAGCCGACCTCGACGGGCAACAGTTTCATCCTCGCGACCGCTATCCTTGCGCCATGCACAGGTCGGTTTGGCATCGCTGGACGGCACGTCGGTCGCTTCAACCCCCGAGGCTTTCACAGCGGCCTCAAAGGATGCCTTGCCACTGATTTCGCGCTTTTCGGTTTCGTTTTCGGCCGCACGGATCATTTCTTCGATGATCAGTCCGGACATGCCTTCGCCAACAATCGGAATTGCGTCCTGCGGTTCGGCTGCGACGAACAACGCTTCAAGGTGGGCGTCAAACCGTTTGGCCATCCGAAAAGCCGTTTCCATTACTCTTTCATCAATGGCCGTCCCAGCCACTGGAGCCAGAATTGTTCGTATTGCCATTTCTCACACTCCCGCCAATCCGTTTGATAACCGCGCAGCCCGGAAACCGGGTCGGGTTCATTTCAAGCCAGTGTTAAGTCTGCAATTTTTCAGTGCCATTTTCTTTGTTCAAGATCAAATCCCGGCAAACATCATGAACATTCATTCAAATACCGTACATTTGATCAGATTTAGTGAAGCCTAACACACAAAATGATTGTATCATCTATGGTTGTGATTACGATGGCGGTTTCAATATCAAACCAAAATTTTCGCCCTTCAAAAAACCGCAAATTTATGACAATGGGCGAAGTGAAACATTGAACTTAGAATGGGTCGTCTGCCGAATGGATTATGAAGCACTCCATGAGAATGCCCGCGAAGCAGCGGAATTTCTCAAAACCTTGGGCAATGAGTGGCGCCTGATGATCCTGTGTTCGCTCGGGGATCTGGAAAAGTCTGTCGGCACGCTGGAAAACGAGCTGGGCATCAAACAGTCTGCCCTGTCCCAGCATCTGGCACGGTTGCGCCGCGAAGGACTGGTCAAAACACGCCGTGATGCTCAGACAATCTATTACTCCCTTGCCAATCCCGACATCATGAAGATCATTGCCGTCTTGCAGGAAACCTTCTGCCCGCCGGAAGAAAACGCTTAAAGGCTGTTTCCCCTCTGACAAAAACAAAAACGCACAAAGTCCCCCGACCTTGTGCGTTTTGTTTTTCAACTACCGACCGTTTCGAACTCACGGGAACAATTTATCGATGTTCCACCCGGCGTCATCAGAATCGCGGGTATAGAGTTTTCGGTCATGCAGGCGGAATTTGCCCTCGGACCAGAATTCGATACGATCAGGTACTAAACGGAACCCGCCCCAGTGATCTGGCCGTGGCACTTTGCCAAGACCAAACTTTGCGGTGAATTCGGCAACACGTTTTTCCAGATCAAACCGGCCACTCATCGGGCGGGACTGGATTGAAGCCCATGCGCCAAGCTGACTGCCACGCGGGCGCGTTGCGAAATATTCATCTGACTCAGCGGCGTCGACCTTTGATACCTTGCCTTCGATACGAACGCATTTTTCCAGCGTTTTCCAGTGGAAGCAAAGGGCGGCATAGCCATTCTCGCCAAGCTGCTCCCCCTTGCGGCTTTCATAGTTGGTATAGAAAACGAAGCCCCGCGGATCAAATTCCTTAAGAAGAACAATCCTGGCCGACGGGCGACCTTGCGCATCGGCAGTCGCCAGTGTCATTGCGTCCGGATAGGCCTTTTCGGCAGCTTTGGCTTCATCAAACCATTTCTGGAACACTTCGTAAGGGGCGTCGTGGGGTTCGTGCCCAAATTTTGGCGTATTTTTTTCGTCCATTGGGAAAAGATTTCCTTTGGCTGATTGAAATTAGTCGCCGTGCGGTTCAACTAATTTGGAACATTGGTGGCAGACACGTCGTTTGCTTCTCATATATATACGCAAAGAATATCGGTTGGGACTGTAAAGACAAGATGGGCAAAACAAACATGAAATTCCGTCATATCGTAATTCCGGTCATCATGACCGCCTTCATCGCTGGCTGCGCCCAGGATCAGGGTCAGAAACAAACCGCTGGCACCTTGCTTGGTGCGGTTGGTGGTGCGGTTGCTGGCGCACAATTTGGCAAAGGCAGCGGCCAGCTCGTTGGCGTTGCGCTTGGCACGCTCGCCGGTGCCTTTATCGGTAGCGAAGTCGGACGTTCTCTGGACAATGCAGACCGTGCAATCATGGCGCAAAGCACCCAGCGCACGCTTGAAGCGACCCCGACAGGTCAGACATCCACCTGGCAGAACCCGGATACCGGTGTTCAGGGTACGGTTACACCGACCCGCACCTATCAGGAACCCAAGACCCAGGAATATTGCCGCGAGTACCAGCAGACCGTCATGATCGGTGGTCAGGAAGAAACCGCCTATGGTACTGCGTGCCGCAAGCCTGATGGCAGTTGGCAGGTCGTTAATTGATCGATAACAGCCAACACAGGCTGTGAAAACTATCAAGGGCGGTGCAATCCATGTGGTTGTCACCGCCTTTTCATTATCGCAACCAGACAAGATGGTCGTTCTCCCACCTTGCTGATCGCAATTAAGGTTCATATTTGACCGATCATGCTCTAATAATGAACCTACGTGCTTTTAGTTTTTACAACCGGTCAGTACATGCAGGATCCCTATAAGATACTTGGTGTTTCCAAGGGTGCCAGTCAGGAAGAAATCAAGAAAGCCTATCGTAAACTGGCGCGTGAACTCCATCCCGACGTAAATCCCGGCGACGCGAAAATCGAGGAACGCTTCAAGAAGGTTTCAAGCGCCTATCACCTGCTTGGTGATGCCGAACGCCGCAAGAAATTCGACAATGGCGAAATCGATGCCGACGGCCGTGAAACCAGCCCCTTTGCGCGTGGTGGCGGACGCGCGGGCGGGTTTGGTGGCGGCAATGGTGATCCCTTTGGATTCTCGGGGGCGAATGCCGAAGACATCTTTGACGAGATTTTCGGCAAGGGGCGTGGCCGGTCCGGTGGTGGCTTTGGCGGTTTTGGCGGTGAACGCAAACCGCAAAAAGTCAAAGGCCCGAATATCTCCTATGAGCTGAGCCTTGATTTCAGTGAGGCGATCCTTGGCGCGACCAAACGTATCAATCTTGCCAGCGGCAAAAGCCTTGAAGTCCGTATCCCGCCCGGAAGCGAAAATGAACAGACCCTTCGCCTGAAGGGGCAGGGCATGGCGGGCATGAATGGCGGCGAGGCTGGCGATGCACTGATCAAGCTTCATGTTCATCCCGACAAGACATTCCGTCGCGAAGGCAATGATATCCATTGCGATCTTGCGATCAGCCTGCCCGAGGCCCTTCTTGGCGGGTCGATCGAAGTACCGATCGTCGATGGCAAGGTGAATATGAAGATCCCGGCCAATGCCAATAGCGGCACCAAATTGCGCCTGCGCGGTAAGGGTGCCCCCTATGATCGCGGCACCAAACGTGGTGACCAGTATGTTCACCTGACGGTCAAGCTTCCTGATGAACGCGATGATGAACTGATCGACTTCATCAAGGAATGGTCTGAAAAACATCCCTACAAAACGCGCTAGGCCACGGCCCTGCCCGTGGCTTGACAGGACTCAAGACTCGGTCGGGCGCAAACACGTATTTTCCCTTTGGAGTATTTCACCGCACAAAGGGAAAAACCATGCGCCCGATTTCATTTGTTCCCATTCTCGCTGGCATTGCCCTTTTGGGGCTGACTGCATTTGTCGGCACTGCACGCCCGACAATTGAACTATCCTATTCGGCCAACTGCAAGAATGTCGACGGCTGGAAAGAAAGCCTTATGGCAGAAGGGTTTGACATTGAACTTTCCCCTGTCAACGAGCTTACCCTTTCCGAGCAACAGGCGATGATGTCGCTTCCCGAACCAATGCGTGACTGCAAGATTGCAAGCGTTGCGGGCTATCACGTGATTGGTGATGTGGCCTCTGGTGATATCGTAACCCTTCTTCGGCGCAAACCGCTTGATGTTGTCGCCCTTGCTCAAGACAAAGCAACCCTTGAAACTGTTGCCCTTCACTATGACGGCACAGTCGAACGCCGGAAGGCCCAGTGATGAAATTCGTATCGCCCTTGCGACTGGCTTTTACCGCAATAGGGATTGGAGCCATCGGCCTTCTTTGGGGAAGTGCTGCAATCGTCTGGTTGTTGCTGCCCGGGGGCTCTCCGAATTTCCTGCCACCTGACAGCCTGTTTCCGGCCCTGATCCTGAGCCTGGTTATTTTCGGCGGATTGGGCTTTGGCGCAGCCATTCTCACTGAAAGCTGGGAAGACGAAGCCCGCCAGAGACGCCACCAGATCAAATAAAGTCAGTCCTATCTGACTTTATGGCACCTGAAAAAACCGGTTCTTGTTCCCATATGGTGTGAAGGGCAAAACAGACCATCAGGGGATAATGGAACAATTTACCAATCCGGATCAGTACGTTCTGTGGGTTGAACAGGCGATAGACTGGCTTTCGGCCAATGTGTTGCTGATCCCGATCCTGATACAAATTCTGGTCTGTGTGGTTGTTGCTATTCCCGCGTTCCTGTTGCGCGGCAGACTTGAAACATTGCTGTCGCGTCTGCAAAACTGGAAGCCGCTTTTGCAATATGCCGGGTTCCGTCGCTTTGCCACGGTCCTACCCGGTTTGGCCTTCCCGCTTCTTCTTGTCATCCTTGTCTGGCTGCTTGATGCCGTCGCTGTTCAGGCGGGGTATCGCCACAATGTCATTCGACTGGTTGCAAGCCTTTTGAATGCATGGATCGTCATTCGGCTGGCAGCAGCCATCGTCAACGACCCGGTATGGTCACGTACGATTGCAACCGTGGCCTGGGGGCTTGCCGCCCTTAATATTGTTGGCTGGCTTGAACCAACCATCGAGATCCTTGACAGCCTTGCCATGCAGGTCGGCGATTTCCGGGTGTCGGTCTATGGCATTCTCAAAGCCGTATTATCACTTGCGGTTTTGTTGTGGGTTGCATCCTTTGCTTCCCGCCTGTTTGAACAACGCATTCAAAAGGTCCACCGCCTGACCCCGTCGGTTCAGGTCCTGATGGCAAAGCTTTTGAAACTTGTCCTGCTGTCAGTTGCTGTTCTGTTTGCGCTATCGACGATTGGCGTTGATCTGACGGCCCTTGCGGTATTTGGTGGCGCGGTTGGCGTTGGTATCGGCCTTGGCTTGCAACGGATCGTCGCCAACCTGATCAGCGGAGTCATTCTGCTTCTGGATCGGTCGATCAAACCCGGTGACGTCATTGCCATCGGCGAGACATTTGGCTGGATCCAGTCTCTAGGGGCGCGATATACCGCCGTTCGCACCCGTGACGGCACCGAATTCCTGATCCCGAACGAAGACCTTATTACCACGCAGGTCGAAAACTGGAGCCATTCGGACGTCAAACTGCGCCTGAAAATTCCGGTCGGCATTGCCTATAGCTGTGATCCGCATTTTGCGATCAAGCTTTGCAACGAAGCGGCAGCAAAATGCCAAAGGGTTCTGGAAAATCCCGGCCCAAATACATTGCTGCGCGGATTTGGGGACAACTCTGTTGATCTTGAAATCCGTTTCTGGATTGATGATCCGCAGAACGGGCGCGGCAATATCATCAGCGAAATTCTGCTCAATGTCTGGGATGCCTTCAAGGAACACAATATTGAAATTCCGTTCCCGCAACGCGACCTGCACCTGCGTAGCGGCGATGCGCCCATTCGCGTCGAGATGACCTTGCCAACAAACTAGGCAGACAAACAGCATCAAACCTTTTTGTGATCTGGATCACATATTCAGGTTGCTGTCAGGTAGGCGCGCCAAACTGCGACCTTAACGCAGTCAAAGGCGCCCGAAATGCTTCTGTTGAATTACAATGAGAATGGAAATCCTGCGGCACGATTAAGCCTGCAGAAGAATGGTTTTCTGGCTCGCGTGCAAATGCGCGCCTGTGCGATCTCCATTCTGACCAGCCTTGCGACCGAACGGGCCGAGGTGGAGGATTTCATCGCCGCGACCTATGCCAACGCCTATGACGCGTCGATCCGGGTGCAATATGACACGCTGATGAGTGTGCGTGATGAGAGCGGCAAGATTGTCGCAGCCCTTGGCTTTCGCTCTGCCAGTCACGGACCACTTTTCCTTGAACAATATCTGCCCTGCCCGATTGACAACATCCTTGGCATTTCTCGCCATCAGATTGTCGAAATCGGCAATCTGGCTTCGTCCGGTGGTGGCGGAACGTCGTTCCTGTTCACCGCACTTTCGGCCTATCTGTATCACAAAGCCTATAAGCAGGCAGTCGTCACCGGTACCGACAATATCGAAAAGCGTCTGCGCAAGATGGGTTTGAACCCGGTGCGTCACGCCATGGCCGATCCATCGCATCTGGCCGAAAAGGACACCGATTGGGGCCGCTATTACGAGCGCTGCCCGCATGTTCTGTCCGGATCGGTCGCTTATGGCTACCGTCAGCTGCAATCGCTTTATGGCGCTGAATATCTGCATATGCGCCCGCGTCTTTATCCCCACTTCCAGCATAATGGCGAGATTTGATCATGCTGTTTGAACGTATCCGCAATCATCCTGGTCATCGTCCAGCCCTGCGCACAGGTACCGCCGAAATTAACTATGGCGACCTGATCCGTCATGTTGAGGAACGCAGCATCCAGTTGCAGGATGTTGATGTTCTGGGCATCGCACTTGATAACGGCATTGACTGGCTGCTCTGGGATCTTGCGGCCCTGCATACCGGGATCATCTGCATCCCGTTACCGCCCTTTTTCACCAAGGATCAAATTGACCACAGCATTGCGACTGGCGGGATCACGCACATGGTCACACCGGGCGGGCTTGTTGCAACCGGCTTTGATCGTTCGCCATTGATCCCCGAACGAACGGCAAAAATCACCTTCACCTCCGGCTCGACAGGCACCCCAAAGGGCGTTTGTCTGTCGGAGACCGCGATGTTCAATGTCGCACATGCCATCCACGCGGTTCTCGGCGATGACTTTGTCGGAACACATGCCTGTGTCCTTCCACTTGCCGTTCTTCTGGAAAATGTCGCCGGGGTCTATGCCGGTCTGATGGCCGGATGCACAATCCATCTGACAGGGTTGCAGGAATTCGGATCGCAATATCTCAATCTGTACGATGTCCTGAAACAGGCCCGCGCAAATTCAGTCATTCTGGTCCCGGAAATCTTGCGTGCCCTGATGATGCAGGTCCATGCCAAAGGCCCGCTTCCTGATTTGAAATTCATCGCTGTTGGTGGTGCACGCGTTGCCCCGCGCCTGATCGCCACGGCGCGCCAGCTTGGTCTTCCTGTCTATGAGGGCTATGGCCTGTCGGAATGTGCGTCGGTTCTTTCGATGAATATCCCGGGCAAGGACAAACCTGGCACGGCTGGCACATTGCTTCCCCACGTAAAGGCAGAAATTCGGGATGGCGAAATCTATGTCCACCGCCCGGGTTTCCTTGGCTATATCGGAGCAACAGACCAGTCGGACGGCACCGTTGCCCAGTGGTTTGCCACTGGCGATATCGGCGACATCGATGCGGACGGATTTGTTCACGTTACCGGCCGCAAGAAGAATGTGCTGATAACCTCGCATGGCCGCAACATATCGCCTGAATGGCCGGAGTCCGTTCTGTTGGCGCAACCGGAAATCTATCAGGCAATCGTCTATGGCGATGACCAGCCACATCTGAGCGCCCTGATCGTTCCAAGCAATGCGACCGCCAATATCGCAGCCGCGATTGAGACAACCAACACCGTTCTCCCCGACTATGCGCAGATACGCGATTTCCGGATCGTCCCGCCTTTTAGCGTCGAAAATGGCTGCCTGACCGGCAATGGTCGGCCCAAACGCGACGCAATTTCAGCCCGCTACCTTTCTCCTCAACTTACCCCGGAGCCTTCCATGAACTTTTATGATCGTCTTGTTGCAGAAACCGCAGAAGCACGTGCAAGCCTTTATCATGTCCCGCAGCTGGTGGACGGACTGCAGGGTAATATTTCACGCTCGACCTATGTTGCCTATCTGACCGAGGCCTATCACCACGTCAAACACACCGTCCCTTTCCTGATGGCGATGGGATCGCGCCTGCCTGAGGACAAACGCTGGTTGCACAAGGCGATCATTGAATATCTTGAAGAGGAAGAAGGCCACGAAGAATGGATTCTCAATGACATCGAGGCCGCTGGCGGCAATCGCGAAAAAGCGCACAACGCAACGCCGAACCTCGAAACCCAGGTCATGGTTGCCTACAACTATGACTATATCGCGCGCAAAAACCCGGTCGGGTTCTTTGGCATGGTCTTTATGCTTGAAAGCACCTCGACCCAGATCGCAAGTCAGGGTGCTGATGCCGTCATGAACGGCCTTGATCTTCCGAAATCGGCATTCAGCTATCTGTTCTCGCACGGGTCGCTTGATATCGAGCATATGAAATTCTTCGAACAGACCGTCAACAAGATCACCGACCCCGATGATCAGGCAGCGATCATTGAAGTGGCCCAAAACACCTTCCGTCTGTTTGCAAACCTGTTTGCTGCCATTCCGCATGAAGGACAGAGAAAACATGTTGCTTGATGGAAAAAGCGTCTTTCTGACCGGGGCGACGGGCGGCATTGGCAGGCCGCTTGCCGCCCTGCTCAGGGGACGCGGTGCTCATGTCACAACCTATGACCGGGCCCAGCAGGGTAATCTGATGGAAAATATCGATACCACCTGCAAGGTCCTGCGCGAAAACACGCCTGACATTCTGGTCAATCTGGCCGGAATCAACGAGTTCGACCTTGCCGAAAAGCAGGATTACGACGCGCTTCTGACCTTGAACCTGCTGGTGCCGATGCGCTTGTGTCAGGCGGTCTTGCCGACCATGCGCACACGCCGTTCCGGGCAGATCGTCAATATCGGATCGATGGCGGGATTGATCCCCCTGCCGCACATGACCGGTTACGTCGCGGCCAAATCCGGGCTTAAGGGATTTAGCGACGCCCTTCGACGCGAAATGGCAGATTGCGGCGTCAAGGTTTCCCACATTGCACCACGTGCTGTTCACACCGAAATGAATGCCGGCAAACTTGGTTTGCTGAACAAGCGGACCCATACGACCGAAGACCGCCCGCGTGACGTGGCAAACCGTATCATCAACGCCATTGAACGCAATGAATCCGATGTTCGGATCGGCTGGCCCGAACGCCTGTTTGCGCAACTTAACGCCCTGTGTCCTTCCCTGATCGACAAGGGTCTTCGCAAGAACACTGCCATTGGCGTTGATATCCTCAATTCCGAACAGGAGGATAGCGCCGAGCTACAACCTCTTGCCGCCCCAAACTGTGACGCCCAGCGGAGGAACATTGCATGAAGCTCAAACCCCTTATTCTTTTCTGTGCCCTAGCGGTATTGCTGCCCATGATTGGGCATGCAGAAACCACCAACGGTGCGGTGATGGATGGCGTATCACATCTTCAGACCGAATGGGCGCGGATCAAATACGACCTGTCGGACAAGGACCAGCAAGTAGAAGCCCTGCATCAGCTTGAAGCTGATGGCGCAGAATTGCTTGTCCGGTTCCCCGAAAGCCCGGAACTGCAGATCTGGCAGGGAATTTTGCTGTCGACCGATGCCGGAATTGATCGCGGTATTTCCGCACTTGGCAAGGTCCGCGATGCCCGCGAGATGTTTGAAAAGGCGATCAAAACCAATCCCGACGCACTTGACGGTTCAGCCTATACCTCGCTTGGGTCATTATACTATCAGGTCCCGTCATGGCCGCTTGCCTTTGGTAGCGACACCAAGGCCGAGGAATTCCTGAAAAAGGCGCTGGCCGTTAACCCCGACGGCATCGACCCGAACTACTTTTACGGTGACTTCCTGCTGCAGCAGGATCGCAGCAGCGAAGCTCGCACCTATTTCGAAAAGGCCCTGAAGGCACCGGACCGTCCCAGCCGTCCACGGGCGGACGCCGGACGTCGTGCAGAAATCGCCAGGGCCCTGAATGAGATTGCCCGCAAGTCCGCCAAATAGCGGATTGAACCATTCGCAGCAGCACATATGAAAAGGCCGGAACAACTGTCCCGGCCTTTTTGGTTCATTTCTCGGGTCGCGATCTAGCTGATGATATCGGTCATGTCTTTTTGTTCGACCTGATTGGCCTTGAGATGATGAGGATCAGCTTCGACCTGTTCGGGTATTTTGTTTTCCGGTCTTGGCGTATCGAGCAATGCCCCTACCGGCACAGCAAGAACAGACTGGCGCTTTTTCTCAAGCTCGACCAGACGTTCGCGCATGACAATCGGCCAGCCACCATCGGTTTGCACCAGCAGCAACCGGTCATAATCCAGAAACAGTCCCATCCGCGTCATCAGTTCCGTCAGGGTAATGCGCGACAGGTCCCCGGAAAGCAACCAGCGATGATCTTCGGACCGATCAATCAGTTTCTCGCGGCGAAGAGCGGCCAGCGCCCAGTTGAGATCACGTCCGCCAAGTTTGAGCTCGCGCATCATCTTGCGATAGGTCGGCGGTTTTGCCGCGTCATGGAACCGCGCCTGCAGATATTCCAGCACCCGCAGCACGGCAATAATCCGCTCCATATGCCCGGGCACGGCACCGCGCGGGTCGGGAATAAGACCCGCAGCCCGTGCAGCACGCCATTCAGATTGTGCGGCGGCCACCTGAGCGCCGAGCAAGATCACAATCCATGTCAGGTACATCCACAACAGGAAGATCGGAACAATCGCCACCGCACCATAAATGGTCTGATAGGTCGGAAAGTTGGTGACATAGAACCCGAAACCCTTTTTCAGGGCTTCGAACAGCATGGCGGCAACAAAACCGCCAACGAGTCCGTCAATGATTGCAACCGAACGGTTGGGCATTCCGATGAACAACAGCGAAAATGCGGCTGTAGACAACAGGAACGGTGCAATGAATGTCAATTGACCGATCTGCTGGCCAAGCGCCTCGCCCCCAACCAGATGACGCATTGCAAAGATATAGGATGCAAGCGACAGGCTTAACCCCAGCAACATCGGACCGACAGTCAGAAGTGTCCAGAACACGACAAGTCGTGCCAATAACTTGCGCGGACTCGTAACGCGAAAGACATCATTCATCGCCCCTTCTATCGCGCCAAGCAGCATGACAGCAGTCAACCCCAGTACCATGGTACCGATCGCTGTCATCTGTCCGGTATTTTGCAGGAAGTTGCCTAGATAGTCGCTTACCTGCTCCCCGGTTTCGGGCAGAAAGTTGTTCAGAACGACATCCATGATCTGATCTTTGAACTGATCAAATACGGGAAAAGCAGACAAAACTGTCAGGGCCACAGCCAGAAACGGCACCATTGCCAGAAGCGTCGTATAGGAGAGTCCCGCTGCACGCTGGACCGATTTATCGTGAATAAACCGCATAATTGCATAGCGCCAAAATGCCGTTCGGTCCGCGATCATTTTCTGAATTTCGACCATTAAACGCTTATCCCCACGCATTTTCCGGTTATACTGCATGTGATCAACAAGATAGCGCGCCGATACATGATATGACAGGCCAGATTGACCTTGGCCTAGCTTTGTGTAGGATGCGCCGAATGTCTAATGCCTTCTGTGCCGGTCGCGGCTTTATTTGAATGCTTCTACCTGCCAGAAAATGAGATCGTGGGAACGAGAGGAAAAATGAGCCTGTCCACCGAAAACATTTCGGGCCTGATGGCCGGTAAGCGCGGCCTGATTATGGGCGTCGCCAACGATAAATCCATCGCATGGGGTATCGCGCGCGCCGCTGCTGCCGCGGGTGCCGAGGTTGCTTTTACTTTCCAGGGCGAGGCACTTGAAAAGCGCGTACGCCCGCTTGCGGAGTCTGTCGGCAGCGATATCGTCTTGCCATGTGACGTCACCGATGCCGCAAGCATCGACGCTGTTTTTGACACGCTCAAGGAAAAATGGGGCAAGCTGGACTTTGTCGTCCATGCCATCGGTTTTTCCGACAAGAACGAACTGCGCGGTCGCTATGTCGACACCTCGCCGGAAAACTTCGCGCTTTCAATGAACATCTCGGTCTATTCTTTCACCGCTGTTGCCCAGCGCGCGGAAAAACTGATGACCGATGGTGGCTCGCTTCTGACCCTGTCCTATTACGGTGCAGAAAAAGTCATGCCGCACTACAACGTCATGGGCGTTGCCAAGGCAGCACTGGAAGCAAGCGTGAAATATCTGGCCAATGACCTTGGCCCGGACCGCATCCGTGTCAACGCAATTTCGGCCGGTCCGATGAAAACCCTTGCCGCTTCAGGTATCGGCGACTTTCGCTATATCCTGAAATGGAACGAATATAACTCGCCGATGCGCCGTAACGTCACGCTTGATGACGTTGGCGGTTCGGGGCTGTACTTCCTGTCGGATCTTTCGACCGGTGTCACGGGTGAAACCCATCATGTCGATTGCGGTTACCATACCGTTGGCATGAAGCAGGCAGACGCACCTGACATCAATGTTCAGAAATCCTGATCTGAACATGATATGATTTTGCGGGCTGCCCTTATGGGCGGCCCGTTTTGTCTCTTTAATATTTGAATTCTGGAATTCGGTTATGGCTGGCAACAGTTTTGGAACGCTCTTTCGCTTTACCACCTTTGGCGAAAGCCACGGCCCGGCAATCGGCTGTGTTGTAGATGGTGTGCCTCCTCTTCTTGAGCTGACCGAGGCCGATATCCAGGAATTCCTTGAAAAACGCAAACCCGGTCAATCGCGCTTTACCACCCAGCGTCGCGAACCTGATCAGGTCAAAATTCTTTCGGGCGTGTTCGAAGGCAAAACCACCGGCACCCCGATCGGGCTTCTGATCGAAAATGTCGATCAGCGATCCAAGGATTATGGTGAGATTAAAAACCAGTTCCGCCCGGGCCATGCCGATTACACCTATTGGGAAAAATACGGCACGCGCGATTATCGTGGCGGCGGCCGTTCATCGGCCCGCGAAACAGCAATGCGTGTTGCGGCCGGTGCCATTGCCCGCAAGGTTCTTGGCGATGACATCAAAATCCGTGGCGCACTGGTCAAGATGGGCACCAAGGAAATCAATCGCGATAACTGGGACTGGAACGAAGTTGATAACAACCCGTTCTTCTGCCCCGATCCCGAAGCCGTTCCGGTGTTCGAGGAATATCTTGATGGCCTGCGCAAGGACGGATCATCGGTTGGTGCAGTGATCGAAATTGTCTGTTCGGGCGTTCCGGTTGGTCTTGGCGATCCGGTTTATGACAAGCTTGATGCCGATCTGGCCAAGGCGATGATGACCATCAACGCGGTCAAGGGTGTCGAAATCGGCAACGGCTTTGAAGCCGCCGAACTGACCGGCATCGAGAATGCCGATGAAATGCGCTTGGGCAACGACGGCAAACCCGTCTTTGGTTCGAACCATGCCGGTGGCATTCTGGGTGGTATTTCGTCCGGTCAGGATGTTGTCGTTCGCTTTGCGGTCAAACCGACCAGCTCGATCCTGACCCCGCGCAAAAGCATCGATATTTATGGCAAGGAAGTCGACGTTGTCACCAAGGGCCGTCACGACCCGTGCGTTGGCATTCGCGGCGTTCCGGTCGGCGAAGCCATGGCGGCCATTGTGCTTGCCGACCACCTTCTGCGCCATCGCGCGCAATGCGAAGGCTGGAACACCAACAAGCATTTCCCGAGCTGATCCCTTAAGCAGATAATTCCTGTCACAATCGGGTTGATGCCACGTCTTGATGGCATGAACCCGATATTGCTCAAAACCCTGATCTCGCTTGCTGCATCAAACAACAAGTCCGCCAAAGGCGGATCGCTTGGCACTGATGCACAATTGCGCAACCGCACGATCCTTTACCCGGACGAGGCGCTTGACCTGCCGGAATGGGGAATTGCCGGAATGCCCGGCATGATCCTGGGAGCGGCCCCGCAAACCTGCCTGTTTGTCAGCGATCTTGAAATGTCTGGCTCAGATAACGCCAGTACAGGTGAAAGTTCCGACACGGATCAGGATACCGAGGCCGAGCCTACCAAAACCTCAGACGGATCATCCGCCGGGATTGTCTCCTTCAGTCTGACCCTGAAATGCAATCCCGACCCCCAAAGCAATTTGAAGTCCTGCACCATTGTCTGGAAGCTCTCGCTTCCGATTGCAGGATATCGGGATATTCAAACCAGCAGCAGCAGCGAAAGCGTGCGCGCCCCTGTCATCCATACCCGTATGAAAATTCGTGGTATCGAACGCGACGTTGAAATCGGGCTTCTGGAAATGACCGGTCTCGAACAACCGCTTCTGATCGGGCAGGATACGCTGGGCGACAAGTTCCTGATCCGCCCGGATCGCGACAAAAAAGACTTACAAACACCAACGCCTTCCGTTGACCTGAACCCCACGGAATCGTCTGATCCGTCTGAGACGCCTGCGCCGTCAAAGCCGGGCGCCGCGCAGATCAAAACAGACACTATGTCCGAACAAACCAGTTCGCCCGAACAGACCAAGTCTGATGATCTCCCCCATAAAGACGCGGACACGACGGGCACGAAGGACACAACACCGGAATCTCCGCCGGAGTCAGCCTCAAACAACCAGGACGGTTCAGACGACGCCGCAATGCCTGCAACACCGAATGCAGATGCGTCAAATCCTTCAAATACAGTGAGCCCAGAGGATCAGTCAGCAGACAGCCAAAATCCTGCGGTGCCGGTGACACCACCACAAAACGAGCAATCCCCAACAGACGCAGCAAACACACCATCAGAAGACGTACAGCCAGAACAGCCCAAAGCGGATGCCGCTGAAACCAATCCGGCAAGCGCACCACAAGCCCCGGCAACCGGGGATGACAGCACCAATACGGCACAGGCACAGACACAAACGCCGGGACCATCGGATGATCCAAAACCGGCAACTGATCCTGCCTGATCCCCTCTATTCTTCGGATAACCTCCTGAACGTACTGCACCGCTTCTTCCAGAAGCGGTGCTTTTTTAAGTCCGAACAAAGGACAGCCTTGTTTTACTGGCATATTTTGTCGGTTCGAGATCAGTTTAGCCTTGAAATACCAGATATCATTCGATAATGTTAACTCAGTTAACATAAGAAAATCGAGATACGAGCTAATGGGGAAATACCATCACGGTGACGTCCGCAATGTTCTTTTGCAAAAAGCCGAAACCATCCTGACCGAAGAAGGCCCGACCGGTCTTTCGCTGCGACGTCTGGCGCGCATGACCGGTGTTTCAGAAGCCGCTCCCTATCGTCATTTTGACGGAAAGGATGGCATTTTGGCGGCAGTGGCCATATCGGCCTTTGAACGTTTTGCCGAACAACTCGAAGCCGTTGCCGCAAATGTTGAACATCACGAAGAGCGCATCATGCATCTTGGCGCGGCCTATGTCGGGTTTGCGGTTGAAAATCCGCAGCATTTCCGCCTGATCTTTGGCCGGGAACGCCCGCCACTTGATCAATATCCGGAACTGCGCGAAGCCGCCGACAATGCCTTTGATGTTTTGCAGCGCGCTGTCACGTCCGTTGATCGCAAGGCCGAAATGACCCTGACCGAGGCCGCCACGGCCTATAACCGTGCCCTTGCCGCCTGGAGCCGGGCACACGGGATCGCGATGCTGGTAATTGACGGCATGATTGTTCCGCCTGCTGATCAGAACCTTGGCAGCTTTGTACTTGGCCTTCTGGCCGAAGATTTAAACGCCCCCACAGGCATGTAACGCGCATTCCCGCCCATTGTCCCCTGCCAACCGGATTCTCCGATGGAATATTTCACCGTTAAATTTATCCACGTGATTGGTGTCGTGCTTTTTCTGGGCAACATCATTGTCTCTGCCCTTTGGAAAACGCAGGCTGACCGGACACAGAACCCGGTCGTCATCGCCTTTGCCTGTCGGCTGGTGAATATGACCGACCTGTTCTTTACCGCGTTCGGGGCTGCGTTGATTACAATTGGCGGGATCGGATTGTTTCACGCAACAGGCATCGCAATTTCCGATGCCCCGCACCTGACCATCGGCATCGGCCTGTTTGGAATGGCTGCGATGCTCTGGCTGACAGGGTTGCTGCCTCTTCAGATCTACATGTCAAAGATTGCCGCCAAAACCGTTCAGGCCGGGGAAAGCACCATGCCAGCGGCCTATGAAAAAAGCCGCAAGCTTTGGAACATCATTGGCGGGATTGCTGTCTTGCTGCCGCTGGGCACGCTTTACTTCATGATTTTCCGCTAAAACCTGATTGTCCTTACGCGGGTCTGCGACGGGCCCGCGTGGCAATCAGCAAGGCAAACACCACCGCAATATTGCCCAGCATGTGCCAGCCATTCAAAACTTCGCCAAGCACCAATGCACCAAGCAAGGTCGCGACAAACGGCTGGACCAGAAGGACCATCGACCCCGTCGCCTCATCGACCGATTTAAGCCCGACAGACACCATCCCCTGTCCAAGGGCATGAACCAGTATGCCAAGGGCGGCCAGCGCCAACCAGCCAGTCATATCTGTTGGCGCAACCAGATCACCCTTGATCACGGCAAATACGCCAATGACAATCGCAGTGACAACGGTCGTGCCGCTCATGGTAACAGCGGCACCGATATGCCGCCGCAATCTTCCGATCACGATCAGATAGCCCGCATAGAAAACAGCGGCCAATAGCCCAAAGGCATCCCCGGCCATGCTCCCGGTTCCGGCATCACTTGCCCGAAACAGGCACCAGGCCCCAAAACCGGCAAATGGCAATCCGAACCAGAACATCCTGCCCGGACGTCGCGCAAGCCCGACAAGTCCAAGCAGACCGATGATAACCGGGGCCAGATTGGCAAGCAGGATCGCATTGCCTGCGGTCGTGAGCTCAATCGCGACGTGGCATGCAATCAGGTCTGCAGCAAAAAAGACACCGGCCAGAACCATCCAGCCCGCAATCACGGCTTTCCCGACTCTTGTCGGGCTTGCCGGATCGGGGCGTGCCGGTCTGGCCGGTACAAGGAATGCGGTTGCGCATAACAAAGGGGCGGCAAGCGCAACGCGCCAGAACGCAGACGCATCAGCCGAAACACCACTGAATCGCACAAGAATTGGCGACATTCCAAGCAACCCGCCCGCAAACAGCAACAGGCCGATTGCCCAAAGCGGATTAACATGACTATCACCAGCCTTAATCGCGCCTGCATCCACGCATTTGGTGGCGGAGGGAGTACAAACAGAACTTCCGGCATGGGACATGGCGCTTGCTTTCAGGTGGCATCGCAGTTGGTTGTGCAAATGACCGGTGAAAGATCATCTGATGCGTCTGCGGCTGGACACAGGATGGTTGATTGCGCTATCGAAGTGAAATTGCTTCGGCTTATAGTGCAAATAACGGGCGCTTATGACCCTTCTCAATGTTGACATCGATCTGTTGCGAACTTTCCTGACGGTGCTTGAAACGCAAAGTTTCACCCGCACTGCAGAACGGCTATTGCGCACACAACCGGCCATCAGCCAGCAGATCAGAAAGCTTGAGGAAACCGTCGGCACGCCCCTGATCACCCGGGACCGCAAGGCCATCACACCAACCACCACGGGTCTGGTCGTCAAATCCTATGCCGAGGGGATTATAGGCCTTAATGACCGTATGCTGGCCGATCTTGTCGATGCCGCACCGTCGAGAATTCGCGTCGGTGTGCCAGATGATTACGCCGCAGTCTATCTGCCCCAACTTTTTCGGGTTGCGGCACGGCGGCTTCCCGACACCGAAATCACCTGTCACGCCGATCTTTCACGCAATCTTTCAAAGCGTGTGGCAAATGGCGACCTTGATCTCGCAATTCTGACGGCCGATCCTGATACACCATCCCTGCATGTGGTTTCCGAACCGTTGGTCTGGGTTGCGCATCCTGATTTCGATCTGTCACAGCGCCCCTTGCCGCTGGTGTTGTTTGAAGACGGGTGTGTCATCCGTGATGCGGCAACATCCGCACTTAAGAAGGCGGGCACTCCCCATCGCATCAGCCACAGCAGCGACGCCAATACCATGATCATTACCGTCATTAATGGCGGTCACGCGGTAGGGGCAATGCCGCGTTGTACGGCGGAACATGCGGGATTGCACCAGCTTTCTGATGATCTTCTGCCACCCTTGCCGTCAGTTGATATCAGCCTGATGGTGCGTGATCGTGCCAACCCGGCAGTGCGCGAGCTTGCCCTTGGTGCGATTGCAGCCCTTTCCCCCGATGACGTAACACCGGACGCAGTTCCAGCCTGATTGGCGGGCCCCATTCTTCCACCATGTGAAAAGACGTTTTATGTGATTGATCGGCTTTTGCCCGACCACATAAGATGCGCCAGCTTATATCCTGAACACCGGAGACATCCCATGCTGACCATCAAACGCCTGTCAATCGAAGACGCCTATATCCTGATTGAAGGTGCGCGCAACCGTGCCAATGAAATTGGTGTTCCGATGTGCATTGCCATCACCGATGAATCCGGTGTTCTCATCGCCTTTGAACGCATGGATGGCGGCAAGGTCACCAGTGCCACGATTGCCCAGGATAAATCATTCACTGCCTCGGGCGCGCGCAAAGGCACCCACGAATACGCCGCCGCCGCCCAGCCGGGCAAACCGGCCTATGGCATTGATTCCGAAATCGGCGGGCGCCTGTCGATTGTTGCGGGTGGTCTTCCGGTCTTTGTCGATGGCGAATGCGTTGGCGGCATCGGTGTGAGTTCCGGCACGCCCCCGCAGGATCAGGACTGCGCCCAAGCCGGGATTGATTTCTTCATGAAGAAAATCGGCAAGTAATCAAAATTCGCGCGATGGAAATCGGCCTGTGATCAGGCTGTTTTCCGTCCACAGATCAAAAACTCGACATTACCTTCGGGCCCGGTGATCGGACTTGTGGTAATGCCCAGAACTTCCCAGCCCGGCAAATTCGACAGCCAGTCAGAAATGGTGTCACACACCTCCTGATGCAGCTCGGGCTCGCGCACGACGCCCTTTTTACCGACGCGCTCCTTGCCGACTTCAAATTGCGGCTTGATCAGTGCAATCAGATGCCCGCCCGGTTTAAGGCGCTCCATACTGGCCGGAAGAACGGTGCGCAGGCCAATGAAGCTGGCATCACACACGACGATATCGACCAGATCAGGGATTTGTTCTTCAGTGATGTGGCGCGCATTGGTTTTTTCCATGACAACCACCCGGTCGTCATTGCGTAATTTCCAGTCAAGCTGCCCCTGCCCGACATCCACGGCATAGATCTTTGCCGCACCGTTTTGCAGCAAAACATCGGTAAAGCCGCCTGTGGAGGCCCCAACATCAATCCCGATAAAGCCGGTCACATCAATGTTGAATTCGGCAAGCCCCTTTTCCAGCTTTAACCCGCCGCGCGAAACCCATGGATGGGGCTGTCCGCGCAAGGTGATCGCCATATCTTCCTTGCACTGCATGCCCGGTTTATCAAGGCGCTGCTCGCCGCTAAAGACGTTGCCCGCCATAATGAAAGCCTGCGCCTTGGACCGGCTTTCCACCAATCCGCGTTCGACAAGCATCTGATCTAAACGTTTCTTTGCCATAAGCGCGTTTTAGCGCACCCATGAAAAAAGGTCACGCCCAATAACGGTAATTTCACTGTGATCGGAACAGATCGCCTAACTCGCCAACGGTTCAAGATATCCGCGCGGGACAATGGCGAGAAGGTCGTTAAGGGCTTCGCCCTGAACAGCGACATGTTGCTGCATCAGCTTGCCGGCGACATCGGCCTCGCCGTTTGAAATGGCGCTCAGGATCTCGGCATGTTCATTGTTTGATTTTTTAACACGGCCCGGACGATGAAGCTGCAACCGACGATAGGGCGCCAACCGATTGCGGACATTTTTGGTCTGGCGTTCCAGAAAACTGTTCCGGCAACCGGCATAGATTGCTTCGTGGAAACGCACATTGGCCTCATAATAGGCATCTGCATCCGCATGCCCCTGAAGCGCGCTGCACTCTTCAGACAGTGCAATCAGGTTTTCAATATCAGCACGCGGCATCCGGCGGGCGGCGAGACGTGCGCACATGGCCTCAAGCTCGGCCATGACTTCAAACATCTCGATCAGTTCGGCGACTGTGATTGACGCAACAATCGTTCCGCGGCGGGGCATGGTTGCCACAAGACCGGAACCGGCAAGAGTCTGCAGAGCCTCCCGGACCGGTGTACGCGAAACGCCGAACCGTTCACTCAGCGAACGTTCGTCAAGCTTGTCGCCGGGCTTAAGAATGCCGGTCACAATATCGCGTTCAAGTTTCTGTACCAGATCCGCAGCAAGCTTACCGTTTTGCGCCATAAAACGCCCTCATCCATATTCGGTTACTGGTATACCAGAACACATAAAATGGTACTAATCAAAGCCTTTTCTCTGCTGCTTTGCAGAGTTTCAATATTGCATCGCAAAAGTTACATGCCGATTTCCGCCAGTTTGCAGGCAAATACTCAAGCGCGGGTTTGTGGCACTGCAAAACGCATTCCTGGTATACAAAATTGCATAGACAGAATGCCAGAAATCTGTAACGCTTTCGACTAATGCGAAAACCGCATCAATAATAAGACGCGCAAAAAGCCGTCAAAATGCATCCAGAACGCATGCTTCATCCGGGAGGAAAAGATGAAGATTTTCAAGAAGACCCTTTCGGCGTCTGTCGCCGCCATTACTCTGTCTGTTGCCGCTTTTGGCATGTCCGCATCCGCCAATGCAGAAACGCTGAAACTGTCACATCAGTGGTCGACCAGCGATATCCGCCACAAGGTTGCCGAGATCATTGCCAACGAAGTCAAAGCCGCCAATGTTGATCTGGAAATCCAGATCTTCCCGTCCGGTTCCCTGTTCAAGGCAAAGGAACAGTGGACTCCGATGACGCGTGGCCAGCTTGACATGATTGTTTATCCGCTGGCCTATGCCGGTGGTCGTGTCCCGGCTGCCAACCTGACCCTGATGCCTGCACTGGTCAAAAACCATGACCACGCAAACCGCATCAATACCTCCCCGTTCATGGACAAGATTGAAGGTCTGCTGAACGAAGATGGTGTTGTTACGGTTGCCAAGGGCTGGCTTGCCGGTGGCTTTGCATCGACCAAGGGCTGCATCCAAAAGCCGGAAGACGTAAAAGGCCTGCAGATTCGTGCAGCTGGTAAATCGTTCGAGCAGATGCTTGAAGGTGCCGGTGCTTCAATCGCTGCGATGCCAAGCTCGGAAATCTATCCGGCGATGCAGACCGGCGTTCTTGATGCCACCAACACCAGCTCGTCGAGCTTCGTTTCCTATCGCATCTATGAGCAGGTCAAATGCTATACCCCGGCAGCAGGCAATGCGCTGTGGTTCATGTATCAGCCGGTTCTGATGTCGAAGAAAAGCTATGACAAGCTGAATGATGCTCAGAAAGATGCCCTTGCCGCTGCGGCAAAGAAAGCGGAAGAATATTACACCACCGAAGGCCGCAAGCAGGATTCTGACAGCATCGATGTCTTCAAGAATGCCGGTGTGGAAATCGCAGAACTCACCGATGAGGATTTCGCAGAATGGCAGAAACTTGCCATGGAAACCTCTTACAAGAAGTTCGTCGAAGAGACCCCGAACGGTCAGGAACTTCTTGATATGGCACTTGCTGTAAAGTGATCCATTGATGATGCGCTGGTGGTGCCGAGGCGTTCGGCACCACCCCATTTCCCGAATAATATAAAAATACAGAACAATCAGGTTCCGTCAGAGGAGTACGCGCGTGTCCAACGCCATGTCCCCGCACCCACTTCCAATTGATCTGCCCGATGATTTCGCGCAGACCCCAAGTGCGTCGCATTCCGTTAAATCCGATATGCCGCCCCCGCCTGATGTCGAGCCCATCGACGATCAAAATGTCAATGCCGCCAATCGTGCGGCTCCGCCCAAAGGGCCGCTTGATGCATTCATTGCCGTCATTCATACGGCATCGCGCATTTGCGGAATCGCGTCGGCATCCATGTTCGGCATTTCAATGCTGATCATCTGCCAGCTGGTTTTCATGCGCTATGTGCTTAATGAATCGACTGTCTGGCAAACCGAAGCTGTGATTTTCCTGATGATCGGCGCAACCCTGATCGGCCTGCCCTATGTCCAGCTGTTGCGTGGCCATGTGAATGTCGACTTGCTGCCGCTTTATCTCAAACACGGCGCACGCATGACGCTTGCCGTTCTCACCCTTCTATGTGGAATGGCCATCAGCGCCATGTTCGGCTTTTACGGACTTGAGCTTGTGATTGAGGCATTTGAAGGCGGATGGCTGTCTGAAACGATCTGGGCTGTTCCGCTTTGGAAACCATATACCGCCCTGCCAATCGGTTTTGGCCTGCTGTTCTTGCAGTTCCTTGCCGACTTCCTGTCCCTTGTCACTCGCCGGTCGACCCCGTTCGATCTGCGCGATGACGCATTCTAAGGAGGCCGCATTATGGATCCTTTGCTTCTTGCGGCCATTGTTGGCATCGCAACCACCGTTGTCCTTTTTTCCGGCATTCCTGTCGGCATCGGCCTGCTTCTGGTCAGTGTCGGGTTCATCATCATCTTCGATGGCACCGGTTCCCTGCCTTTGCTGCCTGAAATCCTGTTTGGCAAACTTGAAAGCTTTGAAGTTCTTGCCATCCCGATGTTTATCCTGATGGGGGCGGTTGTGGCCTCGTCCCGTGCCGGTGGCGACCTTTATTCCGTTCTTGATCGCTGGTTGACGCGCGTACCAGGAGGATTGGTTATTTCCAACCTGGGGGCATGTGCGATCTTTTCGGCTCTTTCGGGTTCTTCACCTGCAACCTGTGCTGCCATCGGCAAGATGGGCATTCCTGCAATGCGTGAACGCGGTTTTCCCGACACCGTGGCCGCCGGCTCCATTGCAGCGGGCGGCACCCTTGGCATTCTGATCCCGCCAAGTGTGACCATGATCGTGTATGGTATTTCGACCGAGACCTCGATTGGTCGGCTTTTCCTTGCAGGCCTTCTGCCCGGTCTTCTGGTTACCGCCCTTTTCATGACCTGGTCGCTTTATTCGACCTGGCGTCAGGGCAATGCCCAGGCTGCGCTTGGCGTGGTCAAATACAGCTGGAAGGAAAAGTTTGAAATCCTTCCGCGTGTTCTGCCCTTCCTTGTCATCATCGGCGCGGTTCTGTTTGCTCTTTACGGCGGCGTTGCGACCCCGTCGGAAACGGCCGGTGTGGGTGCACTGTTCTGCCTGATCACCGCAATGATCATTTACAAGATGTGGAAGCCCGGCCAGCTGTGGCACGTCATGCGTGACACCACCAAAGAGTCGGTAATGATCCTTCTGATCATCGGGGCTGCTGGCCTGTTCAGCTATATGCTGTCATCCCTGTTCATCACCCAGTCGATCGCACAATGGATTTCAGCACTTGAAGTAAACCGCTGGGTCCTGATGGGCTTCATCAACCTGTTCCTGCTGATCAGCGGCTTCTTCCTGCCGCCGGTTGCCGTGATCCTGATGAGTGCGCCGATCCTGCTTCCGGTGATCATCAATGCCGGCTTTGACCCCTACTGGTTTGCCGTCATCCTGACCATCAACATGGAAATCGGCCTGATCACCCCGCCGGTCGGTTTGAACCTGTATGTCATCAACGGCATTGCACCAGATATTCGCCTGCAGACGATCCTCAAAGGTGCCATGCCTTATGTGCTGTGCATGGTTGTTGCGATCATCATTCTTTGCTTCTTCCCGCAAATCGCCACCTGGCTTCCAGAAACGGTTATTGGAGGACGCTAATGTCAGGGATTTCTGTCAGAAGCTGGATTTCAAGCATCGCCGACCGTGGTCGGGAATTGCTTGATCTGCCAATTTCCACCCCGCAGGACCCGTTTGCGCAGCTTCGCGCCATGTGCAAGGACCTCGTCTCGCAAAAAGGCGAGGCCCGTGGCACCGCCGTTGCCCGCGAAGTGGTCCGGCTTTGGGAAAATCTGCCAGAGGAGGATCATCTTCGGTTCTTCCAGATGATGCAGAACGACTTCAGTGCAGATCGCGCCAAGGTCACCAAGGCCGCCGATGCCTTTGCCAAGGACCCGTCAGAAACCAATCTGGCGGCCCTGACCCAGGCATCAGAACCTGCACGTCAGGAATTGCTACGCCGGATCAATATGGCGCCGGGCGGAACCCGGGCCATTGTTGATATGCGTGAAATCCTGATCGGGCTTTTGAAAACCAACCGCGACCTCGAACCGCTGAATGCCGATATGCAGCATCTGCTGACCAGCTGGTTTAACCGTGGTTTTCTTGAACTGCGTCACATTGACTGGGATACCTCGGCCGCGATCCTTGAAAAGCTGATCCGCTATGAAGCAGTCCATGAAATTCAGGGCTGGGATGATTTGCGCCGCCGTCTGGCAACAGACCGGAAATGCTTTGCCTTCTTCCATCCCGCCATTCCCGATGATCCGCTGATCTTTGTCGAAGTCGCACTCGTTCATGGGCTGGCCGATAGTGTTCAGGCCCTTCTCGCACCCGAGATTGATGAAAAGGCTCCTGATACAGCCAATACCGCAATCTTCTATTCAATCAGTAACTGTCAGGCCGGGCTTAAGGGCATTTCGTTTGGCAACTTCCTGATCAAACAGGTTGTCGAGGAACTCAAACGCGAGTTCCCGCAACTTAAACAGTTTGCGACCCTGTCGCCCATTCCGGGCTTTATGGGCTGGCTGCGGACCCGCCAGAAAAGCAAGGCCGATGACGCCAGTCTTGCCAGTCAGGTTCTTGAAGGGCTTAGTGATGATCACTGGATTGATGATCCGGAAAAGGTCGAAGCCCTGCGCAAACCGACGATTGCCCTTTGTGCGACATATCTTGCGACTTGCAAACGCGGGAAATCACCGCTTGATCCCACCGCACGTTTCCATCTTGGCAATGGCGCACAGCTTGAACGGCTGAACTGGCTGGGAGACACATCAATCAAGGGACTGCGCCAAGCGGGCGGCATGATGGTCAATTATGCCTACCACCTTGACAGCATTGAGAAAAATCACGAAGCGCTGATGAATGACGGAAAGATCGCAACATCGAAATCCGTCGCACAGCTTGCCGGCATTTAAGTAGGTATGACCATGTCTGATAATCTTTTTCAAACCTTCCTCGACCGTTTCCCGGCAGACAAGTCGCGCACGTTTCTGATCGAACGTGACGGCACGGAACGCAGCTTTGCATGGTTGCTTGATCGAACCGGTCGCTATGCCGCTGTTCTTGCTTCCCACGGGGTGGTCAAGGGTGACCGCGTCGCAGCCCAGGTCGACAAGTCATCTGACGTGATTGCGCTTTATCTTGCCTGCTTGCAGCTTGGTGCCATTCACCTGCCGCTCAATACCGCCTATACCGGTGACGAGATTGCCTATTTCCTTGGCGATGCCGCACCGCGCGTTTTTGTGTGCCGACCTGCCCATATTGATGCTGCCACGGCCCTTGGCGATCAGAACAATGTTGCTGCTGTTCTTTCCCTTGGCTCCAATGGCGATGGCAGCCTCAACGATCAGGCCGCCAGTGCAACACCGATGACCGACATTGTAAGTGCCGACAAGGATGATGTTGCAGCAATCCTTTATACCTCGGGCACGACGGGGCGGTCCAAGGGCGCGATGCTGACCCATAACAATCTGGGTTCAAACGCCAGGACGCTTCATTCCGCGTGGGGATTCAAACCGGGCGATACGCTTTTGCATGCGCTGCCGCTGTTTCACACCCACGGTCTGTTTGTGGCAATCAACATCATGCTGATGAATGGTGGCAAGGTTATCCTGCTTCCGAAATTCGATGCTGATGACGTTATTGAACGTCTGCCACAATCTACCGTCTTGATGGGCGTTCCGACCTTCTATACCCGCCTGCTGTCTCATCCGCAGTTCAACAAGGATGTTACCGCCAACATCCGGCTGTTCGTATCGGGGTCCGCACCACTTCTGGCCGAAACCCATGATGCGTTCTTTGAACGTACCGGTCATAAAATTCTTGAGCGTTACGGCATGACCGAAACCTGCATGAACACGTCGAACCCGCTGGACGGTGAACGTCGTCCTGGTGCGGTTGGCCCGACCCTTCCGGGGATCGAGGCACGGGTTTGTGACAAGGATGGCAATGTTCTGGGCGCTGGCGAAATAGGCGTTCTCGAAGTGCGCGGGCCGAACGTGTTCAAAGGCTACTGGCAGATGCCGGAAAAGACCGCCTCGGAATTCCGCACCGACGGCTTCTTTATCACGGGTGATCTCGCAACCATCGGTGAAGACGGCTATGTCACGATTGTCGGTCGCGACAAGGACCTGATCATTTCGGGTGGTTTCAACGTCTATCCAAAAGAAGTCGAGGAAGTCATCGCCGAATATGACGAGGTCGAGGAAGTCGCCATCTTCGGCCTGCCCCATCCCGATTTCGGCGAAGCCGTTGCCGGTGTCATTGTTGCCGCCAAGGGCGAAACAGCCGACACCGATACCATCATCAAACGCACCCAGGACAAGCTTGCAAAATTCAAGGTTCCCAAGCGCATCTGGGTGATCAAGGAATTGCCGCGCAACACCATGGGCAAAATTCAAAAGGCCGAACTGCGCAAGCAATATGCCGACACCTTTACCTCCCCTGCTGCATGATGTGATGTAGCCAATATCTCCCGCTGTCCTGACAGACAGCACCCAAAGGGTCATAGACCCAACCTTCCGGTCAGAGCCGATCTGGCCGGAATTTTTTTGTCTGAACGCAGGCCATCGACCCGACGTTTCCCCTTCCGTTACCTGCTGTTATGTCCTTGTTAGGATTTAGAACGCCAAGATGCTAAATTAGAAAACAGATAACAACCACGGCGCTGGTAACCTTAATGCGCCCATCAGGAAGACGCTGGGATATATGGCCGAACTTGACGACGCCATTGACAAGATATCGCAAAGTATTGCCACCACAGGTGCGCTCACCTGCGAGGCATCGCGTCGCTATGACGAGATGTTCCAGACCTTCCGGCGCGAACTTGAACATGCCCTTGATGCCCAGCCAACCATGGCCGATGCCGCACGTTTGGCAATGTCCATGGTCGACACGGCCTCTAAGGCCATCGCATCGAGTTTCCCAAATCCGCAGCATCACGATTGCTGCGATCAATGCAGCGCTTGCTGCAATCTGTTTGTCAGTGTTCCACCCGGTGTCACAAGCCTGATTGCCGATCACATACGCAAGACATTTGATCACCGCGAACAGACAGACCTTCTTGCCCGTTTAAAAAATGCCGCAGCGATCATCGAACAGTCGAAAACAACGGCCGAGGTTCGCGTGCGCTGCCCGCTTCTGGGCGAAGATAACCGCTGTAGCATCTATGATGTCCGTCCGCTGTCCTGCCGTGCCTTTACCTCATCGGATGCAGGACGCTGTCACAGGATGGTCTTTGGGGATGACAGCGAACGTGCAACAACAATTGATCAGGACCCGGGCCATTACCGCCTGCATATCGAGGCGACCGACGCCCTGCAACAGACAGCCTCGCGGCGAAACCTGAACCCGCGGCAAAAGGGCTTTGTGCATGCGCTGCTTGATCAGCTTGATCCCGCGATCAAGTCGCCATCTGTCTGAGCAATCTGCACTTCCGCGCCACCAGCCATTGCAATCCCTGAAAAACAGGACCATTTTCCGCAAGTCGGCTGTTCTGGCCGATCCTATTTTCCACACTCGAACACGGGGCAAATATGAGCAACGCGTCTGATCAACTGGTCGCTTTTGTCACAGGTGCGGCACAGGGTCTGGGTCTTGGCATTTCAAAACACCTTCTTGATACCGGTTGGCGGGTAACGCTGTTTGATCGCGATGAAGACGCCGGCAAAGAGGCCTTTGACGCCCTTGCCCCCGAACAGCAGGACCGCGCCCTGTTCATCGCTGGTGACGTCGCAAACGAAAGCGACGTCAAACTTGCTGTTCAGCAAACCGTTGACCGGTTCGGGCGCATTGATGGTCTGGTCAATAATGCCGGCATTGCAAATCCGCGTTCGGGTGGTATTGAGCACATTGAATGGGATCAGTGGCAGCGTGTGATCAATGTCAATCTGGGTGGTGTGTTCCTTGCGACCAAACATGCAACACAACATCTGCGCCACACCAAGGGTGCGATTGTGAACATCGCATCGACCCGCGCGTTTCAATCCGAAGCCAATACAGAATCCTATGCCGCATCCAAGGGTGGTGTCGTTGCCCTGACCCACGCCCTTGCGGTCAGCCTTGCGGGCGACGTTCGCGTCAATGCCATTGCCCCGGGCTGGATCGAAGTCGGCGACTGGCAGAAATCATCCAACCGATCCCGACCCGAACATAGTGAAACCGACAAATCCCAACATCCGGTCGGGCGCGTCGGCACCCCAAACGACATTGCACAGGCGGTAAGCTTCCTTCTGGATGCAACGAAATCGGGCTTTATGACGGGTGAAACCATCCGCATTGATGGCGGCATGACGCACAAGATGATTTACGTCGAATAAGGTCCGCCAGTCTCCCAAATGAAAACAGCGCAGATATCGCTATCTGCGCTGTTTGTATTTCAACAGACCCGATGATCAATCCGGTTTAGGCCCGCGCCTTGCTCTCGCTCAGACCAAGCGCACCAAGGGCCGTTTTGACAATAGCTGCGGCATCCAGACCGGCTTTCTGATACTGGATCTCCGGCTTGTCGTGGTCAATCAGGCTATCGGGCAATGCCATGGTACGGATTTTAAGACCGTTATCCAAAAGCCCCTGCCCTGCCATGTGCTGAAGGACCATCGCGCCAAAGCCGTTGATCGAGCCTTCTTCGATGGTGATCAGGACTTCATGATTGCGGGCAAGATCGGCGATCAACTGGTGATCAAGCGGCTTGGCAAAGCGTGCATCGGCAACCGTTGCCGGAAGACCGCGCGCTGCCAGATCCTCTGCCGCCAGAAGTGCTTCTGCCAACCGCGTGCCATAGGACAGAATGGCAATCTTTCCACCTTCGCGCAGAATACGGCCCTTGCCGATTTCAAGAACCTGTCCCTCGGTCGGCATTTCAACACCAACACCCTCGCCACGCGGATAGCGGAACGCACTCGGCCGGTCATCAATCGCCCATGCGGTCGTGGTCATGTGAACCAGTTCCGCCTCATCAGCAGCAGCCATCAGAACAAAGTTCGGCAAACAGCCAAGATAGGCAATGTCATAGGCCCCGGCATGGGTTGCACCATCCGCGCCGACCAGACCGGCACGGTCCATTGCAAAACGCACCGGAAGGTTCTGGATCGCAACATCATGAACAACCTGATCATAGCCACGCTGCAGGAAGGTCGAATAAAGCGTGCAAAACGGCTTGTAGCCCTCGCACGCCATACCGGCGGCAAAGGTCACCGCGTGCTGTTCAGCAATACCAACGTCAAAGGCACGATCCGGGAAACGGTCGGCAAAGATATTCACACCGGTGCCCGATGGCATGGCGGCGGTAATTGCCGTGACTTTTTCGTCCTTTTCACCAAGCTTGACCAGCGTTTCGCCATACACCTTGGTGTAGCTTGGCGCATTCGGGGTCGGCTTGGCCTGTTTCCCGGTCACCACATCAAACTTGGCAACGCCATGATATTTGTCTGCGGCACTTTCGGCCGGGCCATAACCCTTGCCCTTTTGCGTGACCGCATGGATCAGGATCGGACCATCAACATCGGCATCACGCACATTTTTAAGTACCGGCAACAGATGATCCATGTTGTGACCATCAATCGGACCGACATAGAAGAATCCCATTTCTTCAAACAGGGTCCCGCCCGTGACCATGCCACGGGTATATTCTTCAAGCTTGCGCGCAGCTTCTTCGATCTGGCGCGGCAGATGCTTTGTCAGGCCCTTCGCAGCGTTGCGCAGCCCCTGATAGCCCTTGCCGGAAATCAGGCGTGACAGATAACCCGACATGGAACCCACCGGCGGGGCAATCGACATGTCGTTATCGTTCAGGATGACAATCAAACGCTGGTCGGTGGCCGCAGCATTGTTCATGGCTTCATAGGCCATGCCCGCACTCATCGACCCGTCGCCGATCACGGCAATGACATTCTTGCGCTTGTCATCGGAAAGCTGGTTGGCCACCGCCATGCCAAGACCGGCCGAGATCGAGGTGGAGCTGTGGCCGGCCCCGAACGGATCATATTCGGACTCGGATCGCTTGGTGAAACCCGAAAGACCACCGCCCTGACGTAGCGTGCGAATACGGTCACGACGCCCGGTCAGGATTTTATGCGGATAGCACTGATGGCCGACATCCCAGATCACGCGGTCATACGGCGTATCAAACAGGTAATGGATCGCAACCGTCAGCTCAACCACACCAAGGCCTGCACCAAGATGTCCGCCCGTGACAGATACGGCATCAATCACCTCGGCGCGCAATTCGTCTGCCACCTGTCGCATCTGCGCAGGCTGCAATTTGCGCAGCTCGTCAGGAGTGTTAATCGTATCCAACAGCGGGGTCTTGGAGGTCGTGCTCATACCGATCTCGATTTTCAATTTTTATATGGCGTAGATTACAACAGGGTGACGTTTCCATGTCCAAGTTGCAAGCTGCGTAAAATAGCGAGGTTCAACTGAATTAGCGACCCTGAATTTCACCTGATTTCACACGTTCGAGAAAGCCGTAAACAACTTGTTCGACAGTGCGATGAATAGCATCGCGTTCACGACCGAAATCACGGCATAAATAGCCAAAGTTTTCAGCAATATACGGGGTACATTGGGGTAAGAATGAATAGTGCCCGGCCCCTTTGACCCGGACAAACTTTGCCCGACCGCGCAGAAGCTTTCGGAAATGCGCGGCATTGACGTGATCATGCAGAATTTCGTCTCTATCGGCCTCGACAAACAGCATCGGCACGGAAACATCCGACAGGCCATCATCAGTGGCCGCCACACCGAATGCCGGTGTCACTGCGATGATTGCCGCAATCCTCGGATCATATTCCGAAACCACCGGCCCGCCATTGGCGGCATGAAGCTGGTCAATGTGATCATCCGTTGGCGCAAACTGGCAAATCACCCTGTCACTTTCGGCATTGAGCGCACAGTAACTTTGCCAAGCCTTGGCATCAAAATCCCAGCCAGCCAGCTTAAGGACCGTCGCCCCGCCAGCCGAATGGCCCAGCGCGTAAATGCGACCCGGGTCGATGTGATCGGCGATTTCCCGATGATCGAGCAACAGATCAAGCGCCAGACGCATTTCGCGCGGACGTCGTTCAATGATCGTCAATTGCCTTGCATCGGATGCATCAAGGTAATTATCCCCTTCATGCTGCGGGGCGGCCACGATATAGCCGCGCCGTGCCAGATATTCCGCCAACCAGAACTGGTTAAACCGATGGCCTTCCGATCCATGCGAAAACATCACAATCGGAAACGGCCCGTCACCGGCAAAGGGCACATTGCGCGCAGCACTGGATGCCACCCCCATATGACGCACCGGCTTTTCCGGCATTTCTGCCGGATACCAGATCGCAAGCGGGAACGGGTCCTTGTCAAACAGCCGGTCACGAAAACCGGCTGTATATTTTGGCTGATCAGTCATGGTGGGGCGCGTGACTGTCTGGCTTACCGGCCGCGTTCAACAACGAACCGCGCCACTGCACGCAGCGGTTCGGCTTCATCGTCAAAGCAGCTCAGATGGTTGATCGCCTGGTCAC
This sequence comes from Thalassospira sp. CH_XMU1448-2, assembly GCF_037027285.1. NCBI lineage: Bacteria > Pseudomonadati > Pseudomonadota > Alphaproteobacteria > Rhodospirillales > Thalassospiraceae > Thalassospira > Thalassospira sp. CH_XMU1448-2. Next base: position 102,811 of record NZ_JAYMEA010000002.1, on the reverse strand, counting down.
ACAGCATCTTTGCCTGATCGCGGGCCTGTTCCAGCCCCAGCAATTTGACAAAGGTCGACTTGTCCTGATCGATATCCTTGCCTGCGGTCTTGCCAAGTTCTTCGGAACTTGCCTCGACATCAAGCAGGTCATCCTTGATCTGGAATGCCAAGCCCATGTCATGGGCATAGGAACGCAACGCCATGCGAATGCTTTTGGGTGCCTTGCCAAGAATGGCACCGGCTTCGCAGGCAAAGGCAAACATCCGACCGGTTTTCAGCAGATGAAGGTGGGTTACCTGTGCCTGATCAAGGGACTGGCCTTCGCCCGCCAGATCGATCATCTGGCCCCCCACCATGCCATGCGGCCCCGCCGCACGGGCAAGCGCACGCACAAGATCGGTACAGACACGCGGATCAGGATGGGTGTCTTCGTCTGCCAGAACTTCGAATGCCTGGGTCAGAAGCGCATCACCGGCAAGGATTGCGGTCGCCTCGTCAAACTGCTTGTGGCAGCTTGGCTTGCCGCGCCGCAGATCATCATCATCCATCGCGGGCAGATCATCATGGATCAGCGAATAGCTGTGAACCATCTCGACCGCCGCAGCAACGCGCAAAGCAGAATGGCGTGACACCTTGAACAAAGATGCCGAGCTCAGCACCAGAAACGGGCGCAGGCGTTTGCCCTCGCCCAAGGTGGAATAACGCATCGCCTGAAACAGGCGCTGCTCAATCTGGCCATTGGCACGCGGTAAAATTTTGTCGAGTGTCTCACCAAGATCGGCAGACGCTGCACTCAGTCCGGCAAGCAGGTCGTAACTCACCACGGTCTCCGAAAGTTAAGGGGCAATCGCCCTATTCAATTTCAATTGGGGTTGCCGACGGGCGGCCATCCGCATTCAGGGTGATTTTTTCAATGCGCTCTTCGGCCGCACGTAACTTGTCCGCACAATGACGTTTCAGGGCTGCACCACGTTCATATGATGCAATCGCGTCATCCAGTCCAACCTGGCCCTGCTCAAGCTGGCGGACAAGGGTCTCTAGCTGACCCAATGCCTCTTCAAAGCTGAGTTTTGCGATATCATCAGGGATGGCGGAAGATGAAGTAGCCTCGGACATGTAAGCTCCATTTCTTTGAGTGCGCCGGAGTTTACGCGTAAGTCCTGATCAGGGCAACCAGACAGAGTGGAATTTCGTCTTGTCTAAACATTAGGATAACAGTCGCCATCCCTTAGCCCGTCATAAGGGTTCGCACATGCTGCAGCACACTTTCGGCAAGCGACGGCAAATCATATCCGCCCTCAAGAAGCGACACCAGACGCCCCTCGCATTGCGCATCGGCAAGCGCCATTAATTGCCGGGTGATCCAGACGAAATCGTCGGTCTCGAAGCACAGGCCTGCCAGCGGATCGTTCTTGTGGGCGTCAAACCCCGCCGAAACGATCAGAAGTTCCGGCTTGAAAGCTGAAATGCCCGGAATCACGGTTTCATTAAAGGCCGCCTGAAGTTCGGCTGTTCCGGCACCTGCAGGCAATCCGACATTAAGAATATTGTTGGCACAGCCCCGTTCTGTCTCGGCACCGGTGCCGGGATAAAGCGGCCATTGATGGGTCGAACAATAAAACAGATCCGGATCGTTAAAGAACAAATCTTGCGTACCATTGCCATGATGAACGTCAAAATCCATCACTGCGATGCGTTTCAAACCGTAACGCTTGCGCGCGTAATGGGCGGCAATCGCGGCATTGTTAAACAGACAGAATCCCATCGCCCGGTCATATTCGGCATGGTGTCCGGGCGGACGCGTGGCAACAAAGGCATTATGTTCATGACCGTCCACGACCGCGTCAACGGCAACGCATGCCCCGCCGACAGCACGCAGCGCCGCCTTGCCCGATTTTGGCGAAATATAGGTATCGCCATCAAGTGACTTGATCCCGCTTTCCGGAATAGACGCCATCACCTTGTCGACATAGGCCGGATCATGCACAGCCTTGATCAGGTCCATATCGCCCAGCGGGGCTTCTTCCCGGTGCAGAAACATGAATTCCTCGGCCTCGAAAACACGCTGAATGACGCGCAATCGGTCCGAGCTTTCCGGGTGGCCCGGGCCGGTATCATGTTCAATGCAATCGTGATGCGTAACGAACAGTGTCGCCATCTCTTTTGGTCGCCTTCCTGATTGGATCAGCAATATGATCGGGTCTTGCAGGATTATGCTGCGCATCTCCTGCTTATATGCGTGATTTTGGTATCATAATCGCGACGCCGGGCGCGCCGCTTTGTTCTAAATCAGCATATCCCCCATGGGCGCTGCAAGTTCTTTGGTTATTTTTCAAGCCAAACCGGGCGACCTCTGACCGTTAAAATTGCAATCACCTTCACAGTTTCGCCTTTTTCTCGATGTTAGATTTGCGTAATCGACGAAGTTCCTGAAAGCGACGCAAAAGACACCTTTCGACGATAAATTGCCCGTAATTCGGCGCATTTTTGCCTTTAAGCCTTGCAAAAGTCAGGGGGTGGATCAAGAAACGCTTATCAGTGAACTTTCTGATATCAACGCGGAAATCCGGTGTATCGCGAGGTATTCCAACCGAGTAACAATCAAATGATGTCCTGTTGAGAATAAACTGCATCTTGACAGAACCGGCATATACTTGAGAATAAGAACGAGCCAAACATTAGTGTTTGGTGGGTTCAAGAGCCACAACCTTTCAGGTTGTATAAGGAATGGAAACTCCGGTCGCATGATCTTCATCTGCTTTGATGGGATCAAATGACAAAAAAAATCGGATTTTCATTGGGACAATGGCCGCTTGCGGCCAGGCTTATAAGGAAGCCAAATGGAACTAAACCATTTAGAACAAAAGGCCCAACAGGCGAGCACCCTGTTAAAGGCCATGAGCAATCAGAGCAGACTGCTTATTCTTTGCCAACTTAACGAAGGCGAAAAGTCCGTTGGCGAACTCGAACGTATCGTCGGGCTAAGCCAGTCCGCCCTGTCGCAGCACCTTGCACGCCTGCGTCGTGACAAACTTGTTAAAACCCGTCGCGAGGCACAGACCATTTTCTACTCGTTGCATGGTGACGAAGCTCTGCGTGTCATCAAGACACTCTATGGGCTTTATTGCGATACCAGCAGCAATGCCGCTGCTGCGTGAAAATGATCAGGGTAATCCCCCACAAAAAAAAGCCTGCCATTTGTGGCAGGCTTTTTTTTGTGGCTTAACACCATATCACACGCAACAGCATGCCCGTCGGATCATGATCCGCAATCAGGCTGCGGCAGTAACGATACCTTATCAAGCGTTCCCAGCACCTCGAACTCGCCATAGTCGAACCGCATGGCATGGGCGACCCCATTCAGCCCGAAATCCACCGCCATCTCGGTCGAAGGACCATTTTCAGCAGCACCCAGCGGATAGAATGCCAAATTCATGCGATGGAACAGCGTCGTTGCGATCTTGTCAGGATCATCAGCATTATGGTCCGGCTTCTTTTGATCTGAAATGACCACGGCAATCCGGTTGGTCGGTGTTTCACCACTGCCATCAAAGACAAGATCATTGCCAAATTTCTCACCGGCCGCTGCGCGCTCAAGCAACATTGCCGAATGCTGCGTCGGGAACATCGTATCTGCCGGGAGTTCCTCGGTCACTTCAACCGGGACCTGATAGGTCACCTTGACAGCGTCGCTTTCACGGACGGCCGATCCGACGATTTCATCAACCTTGGTACCATCAAGATAGTCGCTCATCCGGAAACGATAATGCGCGCCTGCAAAGTCTTCCCACTGGGTCATGGAATAGGCTGAATTGATTGCGGTTCCTTCCGCGCCTTGCAGAATCATGATCTGCTGCATTTCAGTGACCCAGCCATCGCACATTTTTTCAAAGCGATAACCAAGGACACCCGATGCATCAACCACCGAACTCCCCTGATCAGAACGGGTCATCTTGAAATGATATTCCGCGACATGCGGGACCATTGCACTTTCGACACTGGAAACACTTCCAGCCTGTGCCGCACATCCTGCAAGCCCCAAACACAAGATCAGCGTTCCTGCGAAGGAACGCCGACTTTCTTCAAACTTCGAAAACAAAACCGACAATATCACTCTCCGGTGGCGCCAATCCCGACAATCCAGGGATCTTTAACACCCTTTTTGACAGCAAGAAGGCGTAAATCATTTGCATGTTCTGCCGAAAGCGGACCGACTGCAACCCGCATATAATTGCGACCATTCACAAGCGCGGTCAAAAGCCGGGGCTGATATTCGTTGTAAATCTCAAGGGCCTTCTGCGCACGGGCTTCATTGGCAAAACTTGCCAAGATCACATAATCACCCGGCAGAGGTGCTGCAAGTACATCACCAGCCAATCCCTTGCCATCGACCGCTGCATCAATCCCGGTTGCATTGGCCACAGGCGCATTGTCATCAGTCATAACCGCGGCATCAACCAGGGCAGCTGTCATTGTTTCGGGTTGCGCGGTTTCTGCCGGTTTGGCGTCGGGAACATAACCGGCAATCGCGGCATCGGCTTCGGCCTGCGGATCAAGCACATTGCCTTCATTGCCATAGGACACAACATCACCGGCATCGAACTGCTCGGATGCCGAGGCGACTTCGACCGGCTTTTCATTTGCGGGCGCGCCAAGTTCGGTTTGGGCAATTGTTGCACGCGGCGGAAGATCGGTCTTGATAATCGGCGTTGCATTCATATCAACCGGGCGTGACCAGTTCTCAGCGGGCGCATTGACCGCATAAATCTCGGGTCGGGCGGTACGGATTTCCTGTTTGATTTCCGGCTCGCCCAGTGGGGCGAGTGCTGCTGCTTCTTCGGCAAGAACGATTTCGTCGTCCTTGCAGATATCCTGATCAAACAGCGGACGATGCAGCGCGCAATCCTGTTCGGCAACGATGGACACGGCATGATCTGTCGTGCTTTTTCCTGTGGTGACATAGCTGATCAAGTCACCTGCCAGCTTGGCAACGGTAAGCTCAATCGGCCCACCGCACGCACCGAGTGCCAATGGTGCAGCCACAACGAGTATCTTTTTCACAGGCCATCCCCCGAAGGATCAAATTTGTTATCTTCGCGGTACTTTGGCGCATCGGCAGTTAATATTAGGTAACCAGTTGGCACAAAAGAAAACGGCCCGGACAAAACCGGGCCGTTCATCACATGATATATCCGGGCCCGAAGCCCCGAAACATAATCAGTCTTTTTTCGCCTTCGGCGGCAGCTGCACACGCAGATGCAGTTCTTTAAGCTGCTTGTCTTCGACATTCGAAGGCGCGTTCATCATAAGATCCTGTGCCTGCTGGTTCAGCGGGAAGGCAATGACTTCGCGAATGTTCGGCTCGTCAGCAAGCAACATGACGATACGGTCAACACCCGGGGCAGAACCACCGTGCGGCGGTGCGCCGAATTTGAACGCGTTAAGCATGCCGCCAAACTGTTCTTCGACCACGTCCTGACCGTAACCGGCAATTTCGAACGCCTTGTACATGATGTCCGGACGGTGGTTACGAATGGCACCCGACGACAGCTCGATACCGTTACACACGATGTCATACTGCCAGGCCTTGATATCAAGCGGGTTCATGTTTTCAAGCGACTCAAGACCGCCCTGCGGCATCGAGAACGGGTTGTGGCTGAATTCGATCTTGCCGTCGTCATCTTCCTCATACATCGGGAAGTCAACAATCCAGCAGAACTTGAACATACCTTCTTCGCGCAGTTCAAGTTCGTCACAGACCTTGTCACGGACCTTGCCTGCAAACTTGGCCGCAGCCAAGGCCTTGTCACACACGAAGAACACAGCATCGCCGTTCGATACGCCTGCGATTTCCTTGATCTGCGCAATACGATCGGCATCAAGGTTCTTGGCAATCGGGCCTTTTGCTTCGCCGTCTTCGCCATAAACGATATAGCCAAGACCAGCCGCACCCTCGTCACGTGCCCATGAGTTCAGCTTGTCAAAGAAGCTGCGCGGACGCGAAGCGGCACCGGTTGCCTGAATGGCGCGAACGACCGAACCTTTTTCGATGTTCGAGGCAAAGATACCAAAGCTCGAACCACGGAACGGCTCGGTTACATCGGAAATCAGAAGCGGGTTACGCAGATCCGGCTTGTCCGAACCGTATTTCGCCATCGATTCATCGAACGGAATACGCGGGAACGGGAACGGGGTAACATCACGACCACCGCCGAACTCGACAAAGATCTCATAGAGAACCGGCTCGATCGCGGCGAACACGTCTTCCTGGGTGGCAAAGGCCATCTCGAAGTCGAGCTGATAGAATTCACCCGGCGAGCGGTCAGCACGTGCATCTTCATCGCGGAAGCACGGTGCAATCTGGAAGTAACGGTCAAAGCCAGAAACCATCAGAAGCTGTTTGAACTGCTGCGGAGCCTGCGGCAGCGCATAGAACTTGCCCGGATGCATACGCGACGGAACCAGGAAGTCACGTGCGCCTTCCGGCGAGCTTGCCGTCAGGATCGGGGTCTGGATTTCAAGGAAGCCCTGTGCAGTCATTTTCTGACGCATGGCCGAAATGACCTTCGAACGCAGAACGATGTTCGAATGAACACTTTCGCGACGCAGATCAAGGTAACGGTGACGCAGGCGGATTTCCTCGCCATATTCAACGTCGCCAAAGACCGGCATCGGCAGAACTTCAGCCGCGGACTGAACTTCGATATTCGATGCATAAACCTCAATCTCGCCGGTCGGCAGATTCGGGTTGATGGTTTCCGCAGTACGTTTGACAACCTTGCCATCGACCGTGATCACGCTTTCGGCGCGCGCTTTATCAAGCGTTTCAAACAGCGGGCTGGAGATGTCGATCACGACCTGGGTGATGCCGTAATGGTCGCGCAGGTCAACAAACAGAAGGTTGCCGTGGTCACGCTTACGGTGAATCCAGCCAGACAGACGAACTTCCGCATCTGCGTCAGTCGCGCGCAGCGCATTACAATTATGTGAGCGATAAGGATGCATTGTCATTCCAGGTTGCTTTATATTTTGGGCCGCCAATTTGGCCGCAAAGGTGCATGCCAGACACGCGCTGTCAAACAAAAAACGCACCACAACAGACCCGTTCCGACAATTTCGGAACGTTTCGCGGTGATGTGTTCACTGCCGTTCATACGCGGCGTCAAAATTTCCGCGGTATAAAACGCTCTCGAAGGCGGCGCGTCAAGTGCCCGTCTTGCATATCACCGTCTTGCAGATCGCCAGTTCGTCACGATCCGACCTTGATTGCCTGCAAATCCTTGACCTTGGTAAAGCCGATCAGGGTGCCGGAGCCAAAGGTGATATCCGTCCAGTTTTCCACATCAAATTTGAAATGCGCCAGCGCGCATGTCGGATATTTGCGCGCCATTGCATCTCGGGCCTCGGCGTCCCCGGTCCCGAACAGTGCCTGCGCAAACATCTCGATACCGGGATTATGGCCGATAAACATCACCGACGTCGCGTCTTCATGGGTGTGATGAAGGCTTTCAAGCAACACGCTTTCACCGGCCATATAAAGATCTTCGCTATAGATCACATCGGCATGGGTGGCAAAATCGCGCCCCAGAAGACCAAGTGTCTGCACCGTGCGAGCCGCCGTCGAACACCAGACAAGATCAGGTATCAGGGCCTGCTCACGCAGGAAACGTCCCATAAATGGTGCCGCCTTTTCGCCACGACGGTTGAGTTCACGGTCATGGTCGGCCCGACCGGGGTCGGACCAGCTTGATTTTGCATGCCTGAGCAACAGCAACGTCTTCATGTCTTCGGTCTTTACAGCCATGAATGATGATCAAACGGTGTTCTTCCATGCCATATAGAAGCCTGCAGCGCCATCAGAAAAACTGACACATAAATTTAAGAAAATTGCACGGGCGCAAACAGTTATCCTATACTCCATTTGCAACCGGGAACTGTCGCATAAATTCAAAGACATTCCCTCAATCCGCAGGAGGCATAGCGTGACACACGCCGCTGCAGTTCAATCAAGCGCGATCACCATTGATTCGGAAAGCCGTTTCATAAACCGCGAACTTTCGTGGCTGGCTTTCAACAATCGCGTTCTTGAAGAAGCCCAGAATAGCGGGCACCCGCTGCTTGAACGCTTGCGCTTTCTGTCGATCTCGGCCAGCAACCTTGATGAATTTTACATGGTGCGCGTCGCAGGTCTCGTCGGTCAGTTACGCGCAGGCATGACCAAGGTCAGTCAGGATGGTATGAGCCCGTCCGAGCAGCTGCGCGCCATTACCTTTGATGCCAACCAGCTGATGCAGGATCAGCAACGCATATGGCGACAGCTTAGCCGCGAAATGGAACAACAGGGCATTTCGGTCATTGATCAGTCCGACCTGACCCAGACGGACCGCAAATGGCTTGACGGCTATTTCATGCGCGAAATCTTCCCGACCCTGACACCGCTTGCCATTGATCCGTCACACCCCTTCCCCTTCATTCCCAACCTTGGCTTTGCCATTGTGATGCAGCTGTTTGATCCGGCTGACGGGCACAATATGCGCGGCCTGATCCCGGTCCCGCAAAAGATCGGGCGCTTCCTGCGTCTGCCGGGTCGCAATGAACGCTATCTTCCGGTCGAACAGGCGATCTTGCTGTATCTTGGCAAGCTGTTCCCGGGCTTTGACATGATCGAACATGGCTTCTTCCGTGTTATCCGTGACTCGGATGTCGAGATCGAGGAAGAAGCAGAAGATCTGGTGCGCGTTTTCAAAACTGCCCTGAAACGTCGCCGTCGCGGCAGCATCATCCGCCTTAAGGTCAATGCGGCAATCCCCGAAGACCTGCTGGACTTTGTCATTGATGAACTTGATGTCGCCCTTGAAGAAGTCGTCAAGGTTGACGGTCTTCTGGGGGTTGTCGATGTCAAACAGCTGATCGATTCCGATCTGCATCATGACCTTTTGTTTGCCCCCTATGCGGCGCGTTACCCGGAACGTGTTCGTGACTTTGGCGGTGATTGCTTTGCTGCCATCAGCAAAAAGGACCTTGTGGTTCACCACCCGTTCGAAGATTTCGACGTGGTGGTGCAGTTCCTGCTTCAGGCTGCACGCGACCCGGATGTCGTCACCATCAAGCAGACCCTTTATCGTACCTCGGAAAACAGCCCGATTGTCAAAGCCCTGATTGCGGCTGCCGAGGCCGGCAAATCAGTTACCGCCATGGTCGAACTCAAGGCCCGCTTTGACGAGGAAGCCAACCTGCGCTGGGCGGCTGACCTTGAACGTGCCGGCTGTCAGGTGGTTTATGGCTTCCTTGACTGGAAAACCCATGCCAAGGTGTCGCTGGTTGTCCGCCGCGAAACCCACGGCCTTAAAACCTATGTCCATTTCGGGACCGGGAACTATCACCCGATCACCGCGAAGTTCTATACCGACATTTCATTCTTCTCCTGCGATCCGGCTTTGGGGCGCGATGCGGCAAGCATCTTTAACTTCATGACCGGTTATGCGACCCCGCGTTCCCTTGAAAAGATCGCGATTGCCCCGCATACACTCCGCCCGACACTTTTGACCCATATCGATCAGGAAATCGAAAACTGCAAGGCTGGCAAGCCATGTGGCATCTGGGCCAAGATGAACAGTCTGGTCGATCCGGTTGTGATTGATGCGCTCTATCGGGCAAGCCAGGCCGGTGTGCATGTTGAACTGGTGGTGCGCGGGATTTGCTGTTTGCGTCCGGGTGTGCCGGGGCTTTCGGAAAATATCCGGGTCAAATCGATTGTCGGTCGCTTCCTTGAACATTCGCGTATTGTGGTCTTTGCCAATGGGGCAAAGCTTCCGTCGCGCAAGGCCAAGGCATTTATCTCGTCTGCGGACTGGATGCCGCGTAATTTGAACCGTCGTGTTGAAACCCTTGTTCCGGTTGAAAATCCGACCTGTCAGCGCCAGATTGTTGAACAGATCATGATTGCCAACCTCAAAGACACGGCACAGGCCTGGTACCTGCAAGCTGACGGTTCCTATGAACGCTGCGAAGCCGGTGAAAAGGCGTTTTCGTCACACCAGTATTTCATGACCAACCCGTCCCTGTCAGGCCGCGGTAGCGCCCTGAATGAAGAGGACCCGAATGTCCCCGTTCTGCAGCTTGATGATTGATCCTTCCAAGATGCAGACACACGACCAACAGGTGCCATCAACAGTATGCTAACTGACCAACGGGCTTCCAACCGCATCGCGATTATTGATGTTGGCTCAAACTCTGTGCGCCTTGTCATTTTCGATGGCATGACACGTGCCCCAGTCCCGATTTTCAACGAGAAAGTCATGTGCGGACTGGGACGCGACCCCGAAGACACCGGCAAGCTCAACCCCGAGGGGGTCGAGCTTGCCGTGGTCGCCATGCAGCGGTTTGCAACGCTTTTGCGTGCCATGAAGATCGCTCGTGTAGATGTTCTTGCCACCGCTGCTGTGCGCGCGGCAAGTGACGGCAAACTGTTTTGTGATCGCATTGCAAGGGAAACCGGACTGACGGTCAAGGTAATTGACGGCCTTGAAGAAGCGCGGCTTTCTGCCCTTGGCATTATTTCCGGTGACCCGGTTGCAAGTGGCATTATGGGTGATATTGGTGGCGGGTCGCTTGAACTCGTCCTGCTTGATCGGGGCGAGATTAAAAAGCGCGTCAGCCTTCCCCTCGGGGCCATGCGTCTTCATGCCGTATTCGGTTCGAACCGTGCGCGCCTGACCGCCGAAATCACCCGTTATCTTGACAGTGTCGACTGGCTCTCCGAAGCAAGCGGGCAGCAGCTTTTTGCGGTTGGCGGATCATGGCGTTCGATTGCCAAACTGTTCATCGCCCAGGAAAACTATCCGATTTCTGTGGTGCATAACCTAGCAATGCCCCGATCCGAAATGGATGAACTGACCCACATTATTTCGCAGCAAAGCCGTATCTCGCTTGAAAAGATTGGCGGTGTCTCCAAACGCCGTGTCGACAGCCTGCCCCATGCCGCCCTTGTCATGAACATGCTGTTGGCGCGCATGCGCCCGAACGAGGTCGTCTTTTCCGGCCATGGCCTGCGTGAAGGCTGGATGTATGAAGTCCTGCCAGAAGACTTGCGCCAGCGCGACCCGCTTCTTGATGCCTGCCTCAGCTTCGCCGAGGACGGTGAACGCTTCCATCAGCATGGCGAGGAAGTCGCACGCTGGTGTGCGCCCATCTTCTCCGAACTGCCTGACAATATCGAACGCTTGCGCCTTGCAGCCTGTATCATTGGCGATGTCGGCTGGAACGAACATCCTGATTATCGCGCAATACAGAGCTATAACCGCATTCTGCGTCACCCCTATCTTGATCTGAACCATCATGACCGGGTGTTTCTCGCCTACACAATCGGGTCGCGCTATACCGGCAATTTCAAGGGTGATGAAGCCAGCGACCGGATCCTTGATGATGATGCCCGTCTGACCGGTCGCCTGTTTGGTCATGTCATTCGACTTGGGCATACGCTTTCGGGCGGGGTTGAAGGGATTTTGCAACAAACCCGGCTTCTGCTTGAAGGTGACAAGCTGATCCTTGAGTTCGATGAAAAGGTCTCGACACTCTATGGCGAGGTTGTTGAACAACGGCTTTCAAAGCTTGCCAAACTGATGAACCGCGAAAGCGAAGTCCGTCTGAAATAATTCAGGAACGGTTTGCTTTCGCATACAAAACCGCTATTTTGGGGTTGCCTTTCGGCACCCCGTCCGCGGAAAGGGCTGCGCCCACTCTAGAACGCATATGAAACAAACGGTTTCCTTGCCTGTCAGGCGGACACAGGCCCCATCATCAGGGGAATCGTATGTCCGCGTCACGTACATCCAAATCCGACAAAACCTCTTCTGCACCATCACGTCTTGTCTTTGACGGGCGCTTGAGCCTTGAACAGCAACGCAAACGTGCCAAGGAACTTTTGCGTGCCCTGCACGCTTCTGATCCCGATGCAATCGAACGCCTTGCGCAAAACGGCCAAACGATCCCGAATACAGAAATTTCAGGGACCAAGCTCGCCGATGCCCAGATGGTGATCGCGCGCGAAAACGGCTTTGCCAGTTGGCCAAAACTCAAACATCACATTGACCGTATCACCGAACACACCCGCCAGATCGCAACCGGCACGCAGCCGATGCCTGACACCGGGAACACCCTTCATCTGCGATGTGGTTCGGATATCCGCAACGGACTTCAGATTGCCGGTTTCCTGGGAGACTTTCTGGAATTTGCCGACCCGTTCTGTCAGGGACCGGTGCCAAACCTGCCGCTTGATGAATTTGTATCAGTCAGGGCCGATTTCATTGCCAGTAGCTATCAGATTATCCCCAAAGACGCTCTTGCACGATGCCAACGGGAATATGGCGCTTTAACAACCCTGAGCGACTACGAACATGTTGTTCTCTGGTTCGAACATGACAGTTACGATCAGCTGATTTTGGCATTTCTGATGGATTTCATCGCCGCCACCCGACCGAACACACGCCTTGAACTGATATCGGTTGGACAGGTCCCCGGCGTTGAACGCTTCATCGGTCTGGGGCAGCTCTCCCCGGAACTTCTGATCTGGTGCTGGGAGAACCATCGGCTACCTGTGTCCGAAGCCATGCTGCATGCCGGACAGTCGGCTTGGCAGGCCGTTCGATCATCCAGCCCTGATGCCCTGCAATCCGTCATTGAAAAAGGCGACACGTCCTTGCCCCATATGATTGCGGCATTGAAACGTCATCACGCCGAACGCCCCGATCCGCAAACCGGGCTTGGCCTGACCCAGAAACTGATCCTTCAGATCATTGCCGACCATGGGCCGCTGACAGTCGGGAAGGTCTTTGGTCATCTGATGCGAAGTTACGACCCGCTTCCCTATCTTGGCGACCTGATGTTCTGGACCGAAATTCAGACAATGATGAAATCCACGACGCCACCTTTCACCCTGTCAGGTGACAACAATCAGGATTGGCCAACCCGCACCATCTCCCTGACGCCGGAAGGTACCGAAACCCTGTCGGGAAAACTCAACTTCCTGAAAACCTTCACCGGCACCCGATGGGTCGGCGGAATTGAAATTGCCGGAAACGGCATCTCGAAGAACTAGATCAGGTTGCGTGCAATCCTGAAAATCTCGCTGCGGAGCCATTTATGTGCAGCATTCGCCGCATTCCGGACATGCCAGTATTGAGCAAATCCATATCCGGGAAACGCCAGCGGAAACTCGCAGGTCGCAAAGCCCCCCATCATGTTTTCCGACAGCCGTGACGGTAATGTCGCGATGATCTTGGTCCCGCGGATCAGGTTTGGAATACTGGCAAAGGTTGAAACTTGTAGTGCCGTGCGGCGAGATCGGCCAGCGGCACGAAGCATATCATCAATCGCCGACACATCATTCGCCCCGATGATCACGCGCGCATGATCTGCTGCGCAATAACGATCCAACGTATCGGGTGGCCCATCGTGGAAAGCCGGATCATAAAAGCAACGCATCCGTTCGCGAAACAGGGCCTGCATCGCGATATCAGCATGTTTGCCCGCTGACTGAATACTTATGGCATGGTCAATTTTGCCGTTGCGGAGCAAGCTGACAAAATGGTCCTCGCCACTAATCGACAGAATCTTGAGCCGGATATCCGCCTTGCACGCCTGTAAACGTTGCATCAAGGCCGGCAGGACCACCGCGACTTCATAGTCATTGGCACCAAGAGTAAAGCGCGCGAAGTGATCCGGATTATCGGGATTAAATGTTACCACGCGGGTCAGATCCCGCATGCCTTGCAACAGCACGCGAATTTGCGGTGCAATTTCATCGGCATGTGCGGTTGGCGAGATCGACCGTCCCGATCTTACAAACAACGGATCACCAACGATCTGGCGCAACCGGTCAAGCCCGTGACTGACGGTTGGCTGACCGACACCAAGGCGATTGGCCGCAGCTGTTACCGACCCTTCGTCATAGATGGTCAGAAACAGACGCAGCAAACGATAATCAAGATCCAATTCATCGATATTCATGCATATTAATTATCATATTCATCGAATTGATCATATAACTTATTGCCGTCAAACTCCGTGTTATTCACAGGCGCCGCCTGCCCCTTATCCGGAGAATTTGACATGAAAACACTGATTACCGGCGCAACCGGCCAACTTGGAAGCCTCGTTGTAAAACATCTTCTGGATCACCTTCCCGCCAATCAGATCGCCGTAAGCGTTCGGACACCTGCAAAGGCCGATCAGCTTGCCACCCAGGGCATTGATGTGCGCCATGGCGATTTTGACGACCTTGCTTTGATGACGACCGCGTTCAAGGGCATTGATACCGTCCTGATCATTTCGGCAGAGGCCGATAACGCCACGCGCATTGCACAGCATCGCACCGCAGTTGATGCAGCCAAGGCTGCCGGGGTTAGACATCTGGTCTATACCAGCATTGTCAATCCGCGTGCGGATGCCGATTTCACCTATTCGGCCATCCATCTTGATACCGAGAATTACATCAAGGCAAGCGGCCTGGACTATACCCTGCTGCGCAACAGCTTCTATGCCGACCTGCTGCTGGCCGGTGTGCCGCATGCTCTTGAAACCGGCGCTTATGGCGCACCGGCTGGGGATGCCAAAATCACCTATATCCCGCGCAATGATCTGGCCGAAGCAGCAGCAACCGTGCTTGCCAATCCGACCGCACATATCAACAAAATCTATGATCTGACCGGCGGCAAGGCCGTCACCCATACCGAGATCGCAGGTTACATCGCCAAGGCCACCGGCAAGGATATTCAGTTTGCCGACCTGCCCGCTGATGTCCATGTCGGCATCCTCAATGGCATCGGGCTGCCGGGTCATCTGGTCGAAGCCCTTGCCGGTCTTTATGTTGGCGCCAAGAAAGGTGACTACGAAACCGTCAGTGACGATTTCGAAAAACTTGTCGGACGCAAACCGCAATCTGTTGAGGACTTTATTGCCGGAGCGCTCAAATGACCGGATCAAAATCCATTCTGCGGTCAGCGTTACTCATGGCCTTGCTCACTATCACGCACCCGCTTCACGCAGGCGAGATAGAGGATCGCAATACCGCCAATACCGTCGCATTCTATGAGATGGTTTTTAACCAGCATAATGTCGATGGCGCGATTACCAAGTTTATGGGCGATGAATATATTCAGCATAACCCCTTTGCGCCTGACGGCATTGAAGGGTTCCGCTCAGCCATCACAGGCTGGCTGAAGGCCGATCCTTCGATCCATGCTGACATCGTCCGGACAATTGCCCAGGATGATCTGGTCACACTTCATGTTCGCTCCACGTCCGCACAGGGCGAAAGTGCAGTGATAGATATCTTCCGGCTTGATGCAGATGGCAAGATTGTCGAGCATTGGGATGTTTCCCAGCCTGTTCCTGACCAACAGGCTCACGACAACACCATGTTTTAGACCACTGGCACCGCAACAAACAAACAGCCGCCCGACATTCCGGGCGGCTGTTTGTCTAGATAAGAAAACGGGGCCCGAACGGGCCCCGGCAAGTTTACAGGGAGACATCCTGGAACTGACATTACGGAGCAAACGCCAGCAGGGAAGAAACGAAAAGCACGGCGGTCGATGTGATCGAAAAGACGACATATTTGACAATCATGTTCAGGTTCCTTTGCGGGGAGGCAGGCAAGTCGGCACCGGGGACGCACCACCTTGCCTGCCGGGTAGAACTTGCTTCCGCCGAACTTTCCTATCCGTTTAAGGCACCGGAACATGGCGGGGTAATCGGTTTGGGTTGTTTCAAAGTCCGAGTTCGGACAATCCCGGATGATCATCGGGACGGCGGCCAAGCGGCCAGTGGAACAGCCGTTCCTGTTCAGTAATCGGCTTGTCATTGATCGAGGCAACGCGATGGCGCATCAGGCCATGTTCATCAAATTCCCAGTTTTCATTGCCATAGGCACGAAACCAGTTGCCGCTGTCATCGCGATATTCATAGGCAAAACGCACCGCAATTCGATTTTCACGGAATGCCCAAAGTTCCTTGATCAGACGATATTCCCGCTCCTTCTCCCACTTGCGGGTCAGGAAGGCGACGATGTTTTCACGTCCTTCAAAGATCTCGGCGCGGTTACGCCAACGGCTGTCCTCGGTATAGGCCAGTGCAACTTTACTCGGGTCTTGCCCGTTCCAGCCGTCTTCGGCCAAGCGAACCTTTTGCGTAGCGGTTTCAAGATCAAAGGGCGGAAGTGGTGGACGTGACATGGTTTTCATCCTTGGACTGTCATCAGGAAAAAGACCCCGGTCGACGCGGGCAGATATGCGGAGGGGGGACCGTCGACCGGGGCGCACCGGAATGTTACGCAGCCGCAGCGCGCACTACCGGGAAGTCAATCGGGGTGCCAAATGCCTCGTTGAGGTAATTGGTGAGGGTGTTCAGCGCGACATGCGCAACAATTTCGACAAGCTCGGCTTCGCTGTAACCAGCTGACTTGACGGCATTGACGTCTTCCTCGCTGACCTGCCCGCGCTGGTGAACCAGTGCAACCGCGAAACGCACGGCAGCATTGGCCTTCTGATCGCTCGACTTGCCATTACGGTTGGCTGCGATTTCGGCATCATCAAGCTTGGCAAGGTTTTTACCAAGATAGCTATGCGCTGACAGGCAATAGTCACAACCATTGATCTGGGCAACAGCAAGCGCGATGCGTTCGCGGGTCTGGGCGTCAAGTGCGCCCTTTGCCAGGGCACCATTCAAACCAAGATACCCTTCAAGGGCAGCCGGGCTGTTTGCGGTCAGACGGAAAAGGTTCGGCACGACACCGAGCTGTTTGTTGACGGCCTCAAGAAGCGGCTGGGCAGCTGCAGGTGCGGCGTCAATCGACGCAGGAAGTGTAATTCTGGTCATGGGGTTTTCTCCTCAATAGCGAAATGTTCGTATTCAAGTATCAACATGAATACAGACAGGTCTGTCTACTTGTCAAACATATTTTTAAAACGATCATTCTGAAATTTTGAAACTATTGCTTTTCTGCGACTTTCAGGGCAAAAGAATACAGACCGGTCTGACTATTGGAGATATAAAAGTGCGATCAAAACGCGACGATCTTGTCGATACTGCCTTGCGCCTGTTCTACACACAGGGCTTCAACGCCACTGGAATTGACAAAATTCTGGCCGAGTCCGGCGTCGCCAAAATGACCATGTACAAGCACTTCAAATCCAAGGATGAATTGATCCTTGCCGCGCTGCAACGCCGGGATGAACAGTTTCGTGAATGGCTTGCCGGCGAGATGACAAAGGCATCTGATCACCCGCGCGAACAGCTTCTTGCGATGTTTGATGCCCTGGAACAATGGTTCCGGGGACGTGCCTTTAAGGGACTCGGCTTTGCGGGCTGCGCCTTTATCAATGCATCGGGCGAGTTTTCACAATCCGATCATCCAGCCCACCGCCTTGCAGCTGAACACAAACAATCGGTTCTCGACTACATCGCCGGCCTTTGCGCGGATGCAGGTGCCAGGGATCCGGTCACACTTGCCGAACAACTCGCCCTACTCAAGGAAGGCGCAATTGTGACCGCTCAGGTACGCGGCCTTCCTGATGCCGCCCAAACGGCAAAATCGATTGCCAAGGGATTGCTTGACGCGGCCCTGCCCGCTTAGGTCCCCCCCCCCCCCACAAAACAAAACGGGGCCCGTTACGGCCCCGTTTTTGTATATCCGGTCGTCAGATTTACCTAGTCGTTCAGATCAACAAGAACAACTTCGCCATTCTGAAGTTTCAGACCAAGCTGCCCGTGTTTAAGGCGCAAGGCATACTGACCAAAAAGATCACGACGCCAGCCATGCATGGCCGGAACATCGGCATTATCATCAGCCGCAATGTTCTGAAGATCATCGCCAGATGCCACCAGACGCTGGGCAACACCCTTTTCCTCGGCGCAAAGCTTTAGCAGCACCTTAAGCAGTTCTACCGTCGGGCCAATCCCGGCCGGAAGTTCGATGCGCTGCTTGGGCTTCGGCCACAGGTCCTGCGGACTGTCCAGGGCTGCCTTGATGGCCTCGATGATCGCCTGACCGGGTTTGGAGCTTCCGAAATTACGGCCAACACCCCGGGTCTTGTCGAGATCTTCTTCACTCATCGGCTGACGCGCGGCGATATCAAGAAGCGTGTCATCGCGCAGAATGCGATTCCGTGGAAGGTTCTTGCGCTGGGCCTCGGTTTCACGCCATTCGCCAAGCGCACGAGCAACTGCCAGAAACTTCGGGCTGTTGGACCGTGTCTTGAGACGCAACCATGCTTCCGCCGGATCAATCGAATAGATCGACGGATCGGTCAGACGTTCCATTTCCTCATTGAGCCATACGGCACGGCCATTGGCCTCAAGACGATCATGGAAGTCTTCAAAGATCACCCGCAGATGGGTGACATCCGAAAGCGCGTAGCTGATCTGTTTCGATGAAAGCGGACGGCGCGACCAGTCGGTAAAGCGCATCGATTTATCAATGCTTTTGCGCGCCACCTTGTTGACCAGCGTTTCATATCCAACCTGATCACCATAGCCCAGCACCATGGCAGCCACCTGGGTGTCAAACACCGGATGGGGCACCTTGCCAGACAGATGAACAAAGATTTCGATATCCTGACGGGCGGCGTGAAACACCTTGATCACGCTTTCATCCTGCATCAGGTCAAACAGCGGAGTCAGGTCAATGCCCTCGGCAAGCGGATCGACCGCCGCACCGTTGTCGGAATGTTCAGGGCTTGCAAGCTGCACAAGACACAGTTGCGGCCAATAGGTCGAATCCCGCATGAATTCGGTATCGACAGTGACATATTCGAACTTGCGCAAGCTTTCACACAGTGTGCGCAGTTCTTCTGTAGTTGTAATAGGTTCCATGAGGATTGCTATAGCATTGCCCGGATCAATTCGCCAGTAGCTTCGATGCAGGTCTGATCATCAATATATTCAGACAACAGCAGATACCCAGACATCGCCGCAGCCCACTCAAGTCCCTCGGATAATCTCGTCAGATAATCTCGTCTTCATCCAGCAACGGATCAGATTGCAGATGGGTTTCGATGGCATCCATGCGTTCCTGCACTTCGGATGGTCGCTTGATCGAGGCCACATGAAACAGCGCGTCCCCCTGATTGACAATCGGAAGGTTGGTACGCCCGATAATCAGGCCGTCCTCACGCGCAAAGACTTCTTCATCGGTTTGCCCGAACGGGTCGGCCACGGCGGCCACCACGTCGCCTGCATGGACAAACTCGCCGGCAATCTTGAATGTCCGCAAGATGCCGCCGACAGGCGCGCGCAGCCAGTGACTGTTCGATGACTTGAACGACTTCACGCGCGGTTCGCGTATGGTCCGTTGCGATATCATGCCCAGTTTGCGCATCACGCGCAAAACACCCGACACCCCTGCCCGGATCGACATTTCATCAAAGCGAAGCCCCTCGCCTGCTTCATAAAGCAGGATCGGCACCCCCAGCTCGCGTGCGGCCTGACGAAGCGATCCTTCGCGCAACGGGCTGGTCAGAATGATCGGCGCGCCAAAGGCCTCGGCATATTCCATGATGTCAGGATCGTCTTCATTGACCCTGATCTGGGGCAAGTTAACGCGGTTAACAGCCGCGGAATGAAGATCAATTCCGAAGTCCGACCTTTCAACAATTTCATGGAGGAAAAGATGGGCAAGCTGGGCGGCCAGCGATCCACGCGCATGCCCCGGAAAACTGCGGTTAAGGTCGCGGCGGTCAGGCAAATAGCGCGTATGGTTCAAAAAACCGAAGGCATTGACCAGCGGCACCGCAAGCAAGGTCCCGCGCATCCCGCGCAGTCCTGCTGATTTCAGAACGCGGCGGATGACTTCCACGCCGACAATCTCGTCACCATGCACCGCCCCGCTGACAAACAGAACAGGACCGGGGCGTTTCCCGTGAACGACATTGACCGTCAGATTGACCGGCGTGTGATTGGAAAGAAGCGAGATCGGAATATCGACAATCTTGCGTGTCCCCGGAGCAACCTTTTTCCCGCCAATTTCAAAATCAGGGGTCTTGGGAGTTTTGTTTTTTCCCTTGGCCGTTCCGGTTTCGCTCATGCCGTCATCCTTTGCCTTTGGTCCGGACCTTGCCCGGACGGTAATCTTTCTCAAGGAATTCGATAATCATGCTGGCAATATCCTTGCCGGTAGCACCTTCGATCCCCTCAAGGCCCGGTGACGAGTTGACTTCCATCACGACAGGCCCGTGGTTCGAACGCAAAATATCGACACCACAGACATTTAGCCCCATTGCCTTGGCGGCTTCAACTGCTGTTGATCGCTCCTGCGGAGTAATACGGACAGAGCGCGCCGAACCACCGCGATGGATGTTCGACCGGAAATCGCCCTCGGCCCCCTTGCGTTCCATGCTGGCAACGACCTTGCCACCAATCACAAAGCAACGGATGTCAGTATTGCCCGCTTCCTTGATGAATTCCTGAACCATGATGTCCACGCTGGCACCACGGAAAGCCTCGATAACCGATTTCGCCGACTTTTCGGTTTCGCCAAGAACCACGCCGATCCCTTGCGTTCCTTCAAGCAGCTTGATCACCACCGGCGCACCACCAACAATCGACAGAACCTCGTCGGTTTTCTTCGGATCATGGGCAAAGGCCGTTACCGGCAGACCAACACCACGGCGCGCAAGGATCTGCAGCGACCGCAGCTTGTCGCGCGAACGGCCAATCGCAACCGATTCATTGAGCGGATAAACACCCATCATCTCGAACTGGCGAAGAACAGCCAGACCGAAGGACGTAACCGAAACGCCAATGCGCGGAATGACAGCTTCGTACCCCAGAAGCTTTTTGCCGCCATAATAGATTTCGGGTTTCATCGACGTAATATTCATCGAAACACGCAAGGTGCTGATGATGTCGATCTCATGCCCACGCGCTTCGGCAGCCTCGACCAACCGTTTGTGGGAGTAAAGATTCGGATTCCGCGCAAGCATCGCGATTTTCATACAATGAACTCCCGTGGTCGGCATCAAAAGGCGCGCGAACGATCCAGACGTCGTTTGCGGGGCTTTGAAATACTGTCAGAAAGAAAAAACGATCCTGCCGGGAATTTGTTCCGTCACACGATCGTTCTTCTGCGCATCTAACTCTGTTCGGGCTTCCCTGCAAGATAAGATTTCGATGGCAGCACCAAAAATCTTCCTGCCTTCATCGCCGTACGCCCCAAAAGCATGGGAAACCCCATGATTGAGCGGTTGGCAAGCGACACTTCAACTTTCAATTTGTGATGCCCGACGACGATATGGGTCGACACAATGAACCGTTCTTCGGCATTTCCGTTCGACGAACGAATCTCGCGAAGCTCGACCAGCGGGGCACAACACTGGATGCGCCCGTGACCATCACCGCGATAATGGGGCAAGACGAACTGAACATAATCGCGTCCGTCCAGGGTAATCTGTTTGGGATTAAGCGCGTGCAGCGACGACGTCCTTGCCCCTGTATCGACCTTGGCCTTGATCTGCGGAACATTAAGGTCGGGGAGTCCGATCCATTCCCGCCAGCCCAGAACATGTCCATCAGCAATCAGGGCTTCGGTCTGGGATTTCAATGACGGTTTTGCTTTAAGGCGTTGCGGGCTCACATGCACAGTCCGGTAATTGATAATGCCTTGAATATAGACTGCAAATGGCTGAATGGCATACGGATTTAACGCATCCGGACGATTTAGTCCGCGCGATTACCGTGCCCTATGGCCATCTGGATATCTTCCATCACGCTGCGCACCAGCGGCAAGGTTACGGCGCGCTTTTCAGCAAGCGCACGGCGATCAATTGCCGCCACCAGATCGGTCAGTGCCACAAAGGACCGTTCGATCCGGGGCAGGATATAGCTGATGGTTTGCGGGCCTGCCTGAATTTGCCGATCCGCAAAAAGCTTAAGCAGCAATCCGACCATAAGGTCATCATCGGGCGGCGAAATCTCGCAGACCAGTGCCGCCCCAAGACGCGATTTCAAATCGGGCAAGGTCACTTTCCAGCGCGCAGGCGGCAAGGTTGCCGTCAAAAGCAAATGCCCGCCCCGTTCCTTGAGCATATTGTAAAGATGAAAACAGACCGTCTCGTCGAGACCGCCATCGGCGTCCTCGATGACAAGCCCCTGCGCATCACCAAGAAGCGCGTCGGGATCAACACCGCCAAGATCGCCTGCAGCAACGCTAAGGGCTGCGGACCGCGCCCGCCACACTTCGGCCAGATGGCTTTTGCCACATCCCTTGGGCCCATAAAGACACAAAGCCGGCACCGGCCAGTTCGGCCACTGGTCAATCCAGGCCACCGCTTCGCGGTTACATTGGGCAACCATGAAATCATCACGTCCAAGAGCCGGACGCAATTCAAGAGCCAGTGGCAATTGTTGCGGGGCGACTTCGGGCGTGATTGCCGCGCGGTCATCCTGCACATCCGCCACCGGATTGTCTGTTTCATTGGCCGGATTGTTTGTTGCCCGGGTCACGATGGTCTCAATTCTCGCCGTCTGTAACCGCATCACCGCGTGGATGATCCGGTCCGTGGTCATATAGATGACTACTGAGATACTGCCTTAAACCGTAACGCACAAGTACGCCGATCACCGCCGCAACCGGAACCGCCAGCATCACCCCAAGCAAACCGAACACCGCACCACCGGCAAGCAAGGCAAACATCACCCAGACCGCATGAAGACCGACTTTGTCGCCAACCAGCTTGGGGGTCAGGAAGTTGCCTTCCAAAATCTGTCCGATCCCGAACACCAGCGCGACAAGACCAAGATCAATACCAAATCCGAACTGCGCAATCGCAACCCCCATCCCGACTGCAAAGCCTGCGATCATGCCAAAATACGGCACAAAGGATACCAAGCCGGTCATAAGCCCGATCACAAAGCCGAATTCAAGTCCGGCAAGCGTCAGGCCCAATCCGTAAAACAGGCCAAGCAAGACGCAAACGGTCGCCTGCCCGCGCACGAACCCGGCAAGGGTTTCATCGATCTCGCTGGCACATTGGCGGATATCCTCGGCCGAACGACGCGGCAGATAGCTATCGATCTTGGCAACAATCTTGTCCCAGTCGCGCAACAGATAGAACGACACAACCGGGGTAATAAACAGCAAACTCAGGAAGTTCAGAAGCGCCAGACCACCGGAAAGCACATTGGTCAGAACATTGCCAACCCACTTGAGCGCATTGGCACTTTGGCCCTTAACAGCATCGGAAACACTTTGCAGGGTCTCGGGCGCAACGCGGTCAAGGATATGCTGCAAATACGGTGCAACATTGGTGCGCAACGCATCGACATAGCCCGGCAACCGTTCAAGGAACCCGGCAAGCTGGCTTCCGATCATTGGGACGATCAAAAGCAGGACCAAAATAAAGACAAGGAAGAACAACACCGTAATGATGCTTGTCGCGATGGTTCGGCTGGCGCCGCGCGCTTCAAGCTTGTCTGCCAGCGGGTCAAGGAAATAGGCAATCGCCATCCCGGCAACAAACGGCAACAGGATGCCCGAAAACAGCCAGACCAGAAAGAAGAAGGCGACAGTGAATAAAAGCCAGAAACGTGCCTTTTGCCGTAACGTCATGTCTGGGTACCCCTTTTTGCCAGACGCCCGAAACCTGTGGCGAAAACTCAGGGGGCGTTAACCGCACCCCTGTTAGGCTTTATGGCGCGCCGCTTGGCTTATCCGCCAATCGACAGGCCCTGCAAACGGTCCGAACCGGTCGGCTGGATGAACCAGAGCTCGCCCATGCGACTCAGATTAAGGTTCTGCTGGTTAAGGGCCGTCTGCAGCTGACTGGTCGAACCGACGAAATCCAGCGACAGCTGAACTTCGCGGCGTGACATCGCCACCACGCGCGAGTTACGCACAACCGGAAGACCGATCAGCTTGTCCTCGATCTTGGCCCAGTCCTGCAAACCGGTAATCGGGATAAACACCATCAGGCTGCCGCCCGTGCTGTAATTGATCAGGTTCGCACGCTTCCAGCCATCGGCAAGCTGATCCTGTACCGACTTCGCGGCACGCACCAGCGTCTCGTTCAGCGTTTCACCAGGAAGCGTATTTTCCTGAACACCAAACACCTGCGGGCCGCTGTTGGGATCATAGCGGGTCACGGTCACATTGACACTTTCCCCGCCGGTCGGTCCGGCAACATCTGCACTTGCCACCACGGCGACCCCCGCCCCATAGCGATTTGCCAGTGTCGTAAGACGTTCCATCGACCCATTTTCCGCCTGTTCGGCTGAAATGGTGCCAATATCGGTCAGATCACCAATCGGTGCCTTGACCGGAACAAGTCCCGATGTCGCGATATTGCGTGACCAGACATCGCGCCAGGGATTGGGATCATCCCACAGGCTGACATAGCCCGATGTGCGATAGACCGGGACGATCATCACCGGTTTTGATTGCAGCTCGGCAAAGGAGATATCCCGGAACCGCAAGAAACGGCGCAATTCATCATCCTTGAAGCGCACGGTCATGTCCGCGATGTATCGTACCGACGAAGTTTTTTCGTTCGACAGACCGAAATCGCGCACCATATTGGTGATTTCCGAGGTCGCAGGAATCTGCAATCCGGCGCGGTCTTCGGGCAGCGTCAGGCGCGCAACCACTTCTTCGAATGCTTTGCGCTGTCCGATTTCCAGTGCCTTTTCGCGCGCAGCTGCGGCGGTTTCCGCACTTTCATCGACATGAACGCCCGTTACGGTGAAAATGTCCTGTGCGAAAGCCGGAAATGCCATCAGCGCAGAAACGGTAACGGCGCCAGCCAACATCTTGATGTTTTTCAATGAAGTAAGCACGTATGCCTCGTTGCCCTAATCGTGTCTTGTCGAATTCTTGTGCAATGCTCTTTGTGGCATGTTGCACGCATTCTGCAAAGAAAACTCTGTCATGCGCAGGTGATCATTGCATATTGTCCGCGTTTGAGTATTTTCGGCCCAGCGGAAATTATCAAGCCCGCGTTTTTTATCAGTAGGACTGACGAATATTCCTGCATCTGATTAAAGGCGTCAGTAAGGCGGATTGGTCAAACAGCAGCATATCCGCTGCGACCCGGCCCGCAAATGCCCGGTGAACGTCGATTGGAAGTCGGTACGTATTGATGAAAAACGCGGGTTATGCCGCCCTTTTTTCATGCATGCTTGATGCCAAGGATCACCAAAATGACCGCCTCCAAAGGCCTTACCTATAAGGACTCCGGTGTCGATATCGATGCCGGTAATGCCCTTGTCGATCGAATCAAACCGTTGGCCAAGGCCACCTCGCGCTCCGGTGTTTCCGGCGGGCTTGGCGGTTTCGGTGCACTTTTTGACCTGAAGGCTGCCGGTTACAACGACCCGGTTCTGGTTTCCTGCACCGACGGTGTCGGCACCAAGCTCAAGGTCGCCTTCCTTGCCGACAAGCACGACACCGTCGGTATCGATCTTGTCGCCATGAGCGTCAATGACCTTGTCGTTCAGGGCGCTGAACCGCTTCTATTCCTTGATTACTTCGCAACCGGCAAACTGTCGGTCGATAATGCCGCCGACGTGGTTGCGGGCATCGCCGAGGGCTGCAAACAGGCTGGCTGTGCACTGATTGGTGGTGAAACCGCTGAAATGCCGGGCATGTATTCGGATGGCGAATATGATCTGGCCGGTTTTGCCGTGGGTGCCGCCGAACGCGGTGCACTTCTTGATGGCAGCAACGTTGCCGAAGGTGACGTGATCCTTGGTCTGGCATCGAGTGGCGTTCACTCGAACGGTTATTCGCTGGTCCGCAAGGTTGTCGACAAGGCAGGCCTTGGTTACAGCGACGAAGCCCCGTTCGCACCGGGCAAAACCGTTGGCGAGGCCCTTCTTGAACCGACCAAAATTTACGTCAAAAGCTGTCTGGCAGCCCACAAGGCCGGTCTGGTCAAGGCCCTTGCCCACATCACCGGTGGCGGCCTGACGGAAAACGTTCCGCGCGTTCTGCCGGAAAACCTGACGGCTGTCTTTGATGCCAGCACCTGGGAATTCCTTCCGATCTTCAAATGGCTCGCCAAAGAAGGCGGCATTCCCGCCGTCGAGATGGCACGCACCTTTAACTGCGGCATTGGCATGTGCGTTGTGGTTCCGGCTGACAAGGCAGACGAGGCCGAAGCCATCCTGCGTGAACATGGCGAAACCGTCAGCCAGATCGGTGTGATCGGCCCGCGTGCCGGTGACGGCCCGCAGGTCGTTATCAAGAACATGGGCCCCGCATGGGAAAAGTAAGCAAGCTTAAACTCGCCGTTCTGATTTCAGGCGGCGGGTCCAATTTGCAGGCCATCATTGATGCCTGCAATGCAGCTGACTACCCTGCCGAAATCGTTCTGGTTTTCTCAAACCAGCTTGACGCAGGCGGGCTTGAACGCGGCCGCAAGGCAGGCATCCGTGCCGAAGCCATCCCGCACAAGGGCTATCCCGGCGGGCGCGAAGCCTATGACGCGGCGGTCAGCACCCTGATCGAGGAAAGCGGTGCGGATCTTGTGGTGCTTGCCGGATATCTGCGACTGGTCAGTGAAAGCTTTGTCACCCGCTGGAAAGACAGGCTGATCAATATTCACCCGTCGCTTCTGCCAAGCTTCAAGGGCCTGCATGTTCATCAGGCTGCCCTTGATGCCGGGGTCAAATTTGCCGGATGCACCGTGCATTATGTTGTCCCCGAAGTCGATAGCGGCCCGATCATCGCCCAGGCAGTCGTCTCTGTTCTTCCAGGCGATGATGCGGGCAAACTCGCCCAGCGCATCCTTAAACAGGAACACCGCATCTACCCGCAGGTCATCCGCTGGATCGCCGAAGGCCGCGTCTCGGTCAATGACAAGGGCATCGTGACGGTTGCCGACGCCCCGCAGGCCGATTTTGCTGAAATCAACCCGGCGCTTGAACCCGGATGAAAGAACCTTTGGCGCTGGCTGCGCAGGTTTCTGAACGCATAAAAGGCGGGACATACCATATGTCCCGCCTTTTTCTTGGCCTGCTGCCAGATCCGCAAACCGGGGTCATAATCTTTGCGCATTCTGATGCTGTTATGGGATCAACGAATACCACCACCGCCACGGAAAACCGATACCATGATGCGCAAGCTCTCCGGACTGATCATCCCCTTCGCCCTTTTGGCCATGCTCACCAGTCCTGCGATGGCCGATTCCGATCCAGATCTGGACTCCTACAAGGCCGATATGCAAACGGGTGAAAAATCCTGGCGGGCACAAAAATGCGCTGTCTATCAGGAAACCCGGGATGAAATGCTTGATGAAATTCCGCGCGGCGCACTCAGCCCCGAATTTGCCAAGGCCGAAGAAGACTATATCGAGAATGGCTGTGCCGGGCGAGCCTATGCCTGCCCGAAATCCAAGACAGAGCTCGACTACGCCAACGAGATGTCACTTGCGATGATGAGCCACGGGCTCACCGGTACCTTCCTGCCCTATGGTTGTCGCAACGATGGTCAATGAGCCAGTGTGACCTTGGTCAAAGGGATGATATTTATGGTTAATCTTGGGCTTGCCTCACCTCAACCCAGCAGATATAAATTTGAAAAATTCAAACCTAGGAGGCAATCTTGCAGGGTAACGACTACGAACTTACCGACACCCATGTCGCGATTTATGACGGTTTCACCAGCTTCGTGAAATGGTCGACCATTTCGGTTATCGCCATTCTGGTCCTGATGGCCATTTTCCTGCTGTGATCTGCCTTTGGCATTGATCTGATTGCATCAAGCCGGAATTTAAAAAGCTGCCATTCTCTGGCAGCTTTTTTTGTTTTCAGATCGTA
This sequence comes from Thalassospira sp. CH_XMU1448-2, assembly GCF_037027285.1. Lineage (NCBI taxonomy): Bacteria > Pseudomonadati > Pseudomonadota > Alphaproteobacteria > Rhodospirillales > Thalassospiraceae > Thalassospira > Thalassospira sp. CH_XMU1448-2. Next base: position 75,023 of record NZ_JAYMEA010000002.1, on the reverse strand, counting down.
TCTGTCACATAAGTGACGACATCAAAGCCCTCGTGAATGGCTGGTGGTTGAAAAGCCGCACAAATCTGGTGGAACTGGGTGTCACTGGCCGCAAACTGATGCGTTCCCGTCCGGTTGCGTGCCCGCAGGCGCTGCTTGCAGACATCTTCACCCAGATCAAGAAAATGCAACGTGTGACCGGCACCGGCATCTTCGTATATCTGCCGCATCCAGCCGCGCAAGGTCACGGTATTGGCAGGAAAATCAAGCACCACGGAAATCCCCGACATCAGCAACATGCTGATATGCGGGCCCATGACGGTGCGAAGTTTCCCTGAAACACGGATATAATCGGCAACAGAGGTCATCTGATCGCCAAACAAGACCGAAAGCCATTCATCCTCGGCAATCAGAACTGTTCGGGGTTTTCGCGCCAGTTCTGCGGCAAGCGTGGATTTTCCGGCGGCGATCTTTCCGCATAACATATGCAGCACGGGGGCCGCTTGGGCTGGTTCGGCTGGCTCGGCTGATTGACGTCGATCTTGATGCGATGGCGCAGGCTGCATTTAAATCTCCCTTGTTCAAAAAATACCGGGAGACAGCCACAAAAAACCCGCCTCGCCGGCGGGTGGGTTTCATTTGGTCAAAACGTCGCTACCCCGCCATCCTGTGAATGACGGTAAAAATTCGTGCAGATGCATTGGTTACAACATTTTCCATACCGGCATCATTGCATGGGGACCCTGCCTTGTCCACAACGTTGCGGCGCACAAAACGATCCGTGAACAAAAGATATTCACCCTCAGGTTAAATATCGCTAAGATTTGTCTGTTGTCTTGATTGATAGCCGGGGTACCCCCGAAATCCGAAACAATCGGACCCAGCAATTGGGCCCAGAAATTGGGGAGGAAACAATGCAAGGAAGCGACTACGACGTCGAACTGGTCAAGGTCCACGAAACGGGCTGGCACAACTGGACCAAGTTCGTTCTCTGGAGCATTATCTCCATTGCTGTTTTGCTGCTTTTGATGGCGGCTTTCCTGATAGATTGATCTCTCATTCCAGAACGCAGGCACAAAAAAAAACGCCCCGCAATCTGCGGGGCGTTTTCTTTACCGGATGAACCGGAATTCTGTATTCCAAGCTTAGCCGACGATCTCGGTCTGAGCGAAGAAGTAAGCAATTTCGATTGCAGCGTTTTCGAGCGAGTCCGAACCATGGACCGAGTTCGCTTCGATGGATTCTGCAAACTGCTTACGGATGGTGCCCTCTTCGGCGTTTGCCGGGTTGGTTGCACCCATAACTTCGCGGTAGGTCGCGACAGCGTTTTCGCCTTCCAGAACCTGGACGACGACCGGGCCGGAGACCATGAAGTCTACGAGCTCACCGAAGAACGAACGTTCTTTGTGAACTGCATAGAAACCTTCAGCCTGAGCGCGGGTCAGTGCGACGCGCTTCTGTGCGACAATGCGCAGGCCAGCTTCTTCGATGACGGCATTGATTTTGCCAGTCAGGTTGCGGCGCGTTGCGTCCGGCTTGATGATCGAAAGAGTGCGTTCGACAGCCATTGGTTTCACCTAGCTTTTTAAAATTTCGTTACCCCCCAAGAGGGCTTCCAAAAGGGCCTGCGGAACATAAAGGAGCCATAGATTAGAGCTCCCTTATCATCCACAGACCCAAAGGTTGGCGCTATATAAACGGGCTTGAAGCGCAACGCAACAGATAGTTCTGCCCGCGCAATACAGACCTGCAGTAGCTGCATTGACCTCAAAACCATCACGAAAATGCGCAAAAACGCATAAAACTGCGATTCTTCCGATGGTTACAACCCTGCTGTTTCCGGTGATTTTCCACGGGTTACAGTTTCAAGAAACCTTGCTTCAAACGGCACTCTGCCCTATTGAAAGCACAGAAATCCTTGCGATTCCCCCGACCACTGGCGGGAATGCTCGGGAAAACCGGATTACACGATCAAGAGAACGACCGATAAAATGCTGCAAATTACCGATCTCACCTATCGTATTGGTGGCCGCGTCATTCTTGACCAGGTTTCCCTGACCATTCCCGATGGCCATAAAGTCGGCCTGATTGGCCGCAATGGTGCTGGCAAATCCACCCTGCTCAAGCTGATCTCGGGCGAACTGGCAACCGATGGTGGCGACATTGTCCTGTCAAAGCGTGCCCGCATGGGCGTGGTTTCACAGGAAGCTCCTGCTGGCAGCCGGTCCCTTCTTGATACTGTTCTTGCCGCGGATACCGAACGCGCAAGCCTGCTTGACGAGGCCGAAACAGCCACCGATCCCCATCGCATTGCTGAAATCCACACCCGCCTTGCCGATATTGATGCCCACACCGCCGAAGCGCGTGCTGCATCGATCCTTTCGGGCCTCGGCTTTGACGCCGAGGCTCAGCAACGCGCCTGTGATGACTTTTCCGGTGGCTGGCGGATGCGTGTTGCCCTGGCGGCGACCCTGTTCCTGCGTCCTGATCTGCTGCTGCTTGACGAGCCGACCAACCACCTTGATCTCGAAGCCACCATCTGGCTTGAAAACTATCTGATCAACTATCCCGGCACGATCATCCTGATCAGTCATGATCGCGATCTTTTGAACCGCGTGGTCAAAACCATTGCCCATCTGCATGATGGCACGGTGACGCTCTATGGCGGCAATTACGACAAATTCGCCAAGACGCGCCGCGAACAGATGGAACTGGCCTCCAAGCATTATGAAAAACAGATCGCCCAGCAAAAGCATCTGCAATCCTTCATCGACCGCTTCCGCGCCAAGGCCAGCAAGGCCAAACAGGCGCAAAGCCGTGTCAAAATGCTTGAAAAAATGGGTCCGGCCATTCCGGTGGTCGAGGATCGCGGCATTAGCTTTGACTTCCCGAGCCCCAAGGAACTGCCGCCGCCCCTGATCAATATCCATAATGGTGAAGTCGGCTATGAGGCGGGCAAACCGGTTCTGCGCAATATCAGCCTGCGCATTGATATGGATGACCGCATCGCCCTTCTTGGCGCCAATGGCAATGGTAAATCAACACTGGCCAAACTGCTGTCGGACCGGCTTGAACTGACCGACGGCGAAAAGACATCCTCGAACAAACTGCGCATCGGGTATTTCGCCCAGCACCAGACAGACGAGCTCCGCGGCGATGAAACGCCTTATCAGCATATGGCATCCCTGATGCCCGATGTGATCGAAAGCAAGGTCCGCGCCCAGCTCGGCCGCTTTGCCTTCGAAGGCGCGAAGGGCGACACCAAGGTCAAGGACCTTTCGGGTGGTGAAAAGGCGCGTCTGCTGTTTGCCCTGATGACGCTTGATGCCCCGCATATGCTGATCCTTGACGAACCAACCAACCATCTTGATATCGACAGCCGCGATGCGCTCAACCATGCGCTCAATGCCTATGAAGGTGCGGTCATCATCATCAGCCACGATCCCTACCTGATCGAGGCCTGTGCGGATCGTCTGGTTCTGGTAGCGGACGGCACGGTCACATCGTTTGACGGCGACGTTGCCGAATACCGCCAGTATCTTCTCGATCGTGCGCGCATGGAACGCCGTGCCAACAAGAACGGCGGCGAAGACGGAAACGGCAATGGCAAACCCGCCAAACGCGACCGCAAGGCAGAACGCCAACAGGCCGCCGAAAAGCGTAAAGTAGCCGCCCCCATAAAGCGCGAAGTCGAAAAGCTTGAAAAGCAGATGGAAAAGCTTTCCGAACGCAAAGCCGGCATCGAAGAAAAAATGGCTGACCCGACCCTTTACGAAGACGCCAACGCGCAAAAACTGGCCGACATCCAAAAGGAACTCGGCCAGATCGAAAACGAGCTTGCCATGGTCGAACAGAAATGGCTCGACAAGCAGGAAGAGTATGAGGCGATGGTGGCCTGAAAAAGGCAGAACCACTAGGATATTGGGCCCACACCACCCTTAGAAAGCTTCTAATGGCGCTTGTCTAAAGCGATGTGACGAAATATAAATTAGCTGCAATCATCAACCTTCGGTTAATTTAAAAACGGGTGAGGGACATCGTTTTGGCCCACCTGCTTGCCTTACCCGCAATGTGAAAGAATGTTCAGATTGTCCGAAACGGCACAGGTTCCGATATCGCATTTTGACACGGCCAGTATCGAGCCAGATCATCGCTTTGATGCCTGGCAAGAAAATATCGGCGTCTTTTTCGATCTTGCCATGCCCGATGGCGGGAAGCAGTCAACGAATGTTCATGCAAAAATCGATGTCTGCAATCTCGGCGACGCCGTTTTTGGTGTAACCAGATCACAAGCCCAGCGATTCACGCGCAATACCCGCCGGGTGATACAGGATGACATGGATCACATTCTGGTTCAGCTTTTCCTCAAGGGCAGCGGTGTTACCAAAGACAACGAGCATATCGTTGCAGGCGACATGCTGATCATTGATCTTGATCAGCCCCATGACATGACCAACAGCGATTTTGAAAACCTGACCCTTGTCCTCCCACGGGACAAGCGACCGGAAATATCCGATCGCTTGTCGGCTTTGCATGGCAGGAGGCTATCATCGGAAAATCCGCTGATCAGCTTTATTGGAAGCGGTCTTTTAAATCTGTGGCAAAGCATTCCCGGCATGACAATCAGTCAGGCGGACAGCGCGATGCAGGGTACCCTTGATCTGATGCAGGGATGCCTGCTGCGCAAGGGGCTTTTCCCCGATGAATATGATTTGCCGACTTCTGTGGCTTTAACCCGGATCATCTATCGCTATATCGAAAACAACCTGTCCGAAAACATCACCCCGGCATTGCTCGCCCAGACCTTTCGAATGTCACGGTCACAGATTTACCGCATCTTCGCCCCCCATGGCGGCGTGGCGACTTATTTGTGGGACTGCCGCCTGCAGCGCAGCCTGCAATTGCTGTCACAGCACCGCTTCAGCCACAAGAATATTGGCACCATCGCCTTTGAATGCGGCTTTAACAGTGAATCCCATTTCAGCCGGACCTTCCGGGCTAAATTCAACGCAACACCAAGTCAGGTCCGCGCCGAAGCCCTCAATGCTCTTTTGCGTGACGGGGACACACCCCCGTCATCAACAAGCTATGCCGCAGGGTTGCCGTACTGGGTGCGGCAGCTTTAACAGCGGGGCGTCGGATCAATCGAATACAAGACCCTCGCTCCTAGAACGTCATCCTGAACCCTGCGCCAAAGGCGTGTTCACGGGCACTCTCCGACACAGACGGCTGGTAATCGGCATAAAGGCTCCAGCCATCCTCATCGGCAAGGGAAAAGCCGAGATTGCCGCGCAGAGTATTGCGGTCGGTCTCGCTGCCCGACACGGTAAAGGCAGACGTGCCGGCAAAGGCAAGCGTGGTGCTGCTGGTGGTCGGGCCGATATGGCGGTCCCAGCCCAGACGAAATTGCGGGATCAGGGTCTTGTCATCCCCGACATTGATCATCCCGGCAAGGCGCAGTCCCAGACCGGCAGTACCGGTCAGTGCGCTGTCAGCTTCGCGTGACAGGTTGGCAGACCCGGCCCCGCTTTCATCAAAGCTGTCATAATGGTTCCACAGAATCCCGACCATGCCATAGGGTTCGATCCGCCAGTTGCGTACAAGGTCAAATCCCTTTGCCAGTTCGATATCGGCATTGAACGCATTGTCGGTGTAATCGGCAGTTGCCGTGCGGTTAATCCCGCCGAAATCAAGATTGCGGCGGCTGCCGGTAACGATCCGGGTCCATCCCGCCTGACCGGAGACGCGCCAGTCATTGCCAAGATCATGATCCCCATAGATCCCGAACATATAGTTCCCGGTATCAATCGTGGCATCGCGACTGCTTTGGCGGCTTTTGCCATCGGCATAGCCGAAATAAGCCCCGACCTGTGTGTGTTCGGACAGGGTGGTATCATAACCGCCGATCATGCCCGTCCATTTGTAATCGGTGTCATCAATATTGTCATCGCCGTCAATGCGCCCGATGCCACCAATCGCCTGAAACCAGATCGCCGAACCGGCCTGAAACAGGATATCATTGCCAAGGGCCAGCATCGGCGCGTCGCTGTCATCAGGGCCGTGATCACTTGCCATCGGCCCGACAGACGCAAACCCCGCCATGGCGGCGGGGGACAGGGTGCTGCTTGCTACCAGTGTCCCCGCACCGGATCCGCCGCTGCGAAGTGCGGCCAAACGTCCGCCGATCTGCCCTGCTGCCTGACCGTTTATCTGGGTGTTGACAGCCGTGCTGCTGGCATGAACATCGCCAGAAAGCTGCTGATATGCCTTTTGTGCGTCGCCTGTCGACAAGCCCAAAATGGCATTTCGGATGGTCTCGCCGCCCGTGCCAGGCAAAGAATTCAGGATAACAGCCACCGCCGACTGGTTGCCTGATGCCGCATGATCCTCAAAGGACGTATAGTTACGCGTTAGCCGGAGCGTCACATCATTGCCATCGCCCCCGGTGGTGCTACTGGTGATGTCATAGAAGGCCAGTTTATTGTCAATATCAGCGAAATCGCCGGTGACCGCATCGGCCCCGTCATTATTTATGATGACATAATCGTAAGTGTAACTGCCTCTGAAAGCTGTGTCGGAAACATGGGTAACGCGCAGCTTACTGCCGGTAATGTCGACCGTGCCATTGACAATGACCTGATCGGCATTACCCGCACTATCGACCTCGATCAGCAGGATCGCGTTACTCGACAGCGTGTAATTGCCCGAAACTGTCTGTGTGCCAATCGAATTACCCGGCGCGTGGATTCCGCCCGGTGCAATGGTTGTTCGCCCCACGCTGCCAGTACCGGCAAGGGTGGCATCAGACTCGACATGCACGCTCGAACCGGCAATCGATCCATTCACCGCCAGCTTCCCCGCCGAAACGGTGGTCGCGCCGGTATAGGTATGTGTACCGGTCAGGGTCAGGGTACCGGCACCGTATTTGTTCATTATGCCGCTGCCTGACATCACTCCGTTATAACTCCCGTCCGCCGACTGGTTGAAATTGACGGTGTGACGGTTGTCAACATTGCCCTGTAAAGAGGCCGTATCGCCGATCAGGCGACCATTAAAAACGGTCCAGTCCTGATTACCGGTGCCTGTCAGGGTCCAGCTTGACCCGTCAGTCTTGGTGAAGGTTTCAAAGCCTTGATATTGCCCCCCGACCTGACTGATATCAAAGCTGGCATCGCTGTCACCGCCAAGTGTGAATGTGTCGCTTGTGCCATTGGCCCGGACAGCACCGGTGATGGTGCTGCCAGCATGCAGTTCGAGGGTATTGGTACCCCCGTCAAAGGTAATGGCGTTGCCATCTGAACCGGCCGTTCCCGCATAACCCCCCGATCCAGCAGCCGCACCTGTGCCGCCAGCTATCGTTCCGGCATTGATGATGATCAGGTCCGTTCCAGAGACCCCTGTCCCACCACTGCCACCATTCCCTGCTCTCCAGTCAGCACTATTACCGCCATTGCCACCATTGCCGCCAGAAATGGTGCCAAAATTCTGTATGGTAATCCCGGTACCGCGGATCCCGTTCCCACCATTGCCGCCATACCCGCCATTCGGTGTGGTATCCGACGTCGATGCCCCACCGCCTGCCCCGCCGCTGCCACCCGAAACAGTTACCCCGGCAACGAAGCTGAGGTTACCACCATCCGATGCGATGCCAACCCCGCCGCCGCCACCGCCACCGGCCCAGCCGTCGTTGCTGGAACCGCCGTTCCCGCCAGAACCGCCAGTAACATCAGCCCCCGAATTGAAAACAAGTGCCGCACCATCCGATACGATGCCCGCCCCACCGCCGCCGCCGCCGCCACCTGCGGCGTAGTAACCCGACTCAACAGCTCCAGCCTTGCTCCCACCGTTACCGCCCGAACCACCGGTGGTGGAAGATGACAACGTTTGGCTGTCCGTTGACCCGTAAAAAGCACCGTCTCCCCCGCCACCGCCGCCACCACCGGATGCAAATTCGTTGCCGTTTTGCCCGTCAGCACCATTATTGCCGATGTTACCCCCATTTCCGCCCGAACGGGAACCCAAACCCATGTTTCCTGCGGTTGCCCCCCCAGGGACATTTCCACCACCACCGCCGCCGCCCGCGCTGGCGCCATACCTATCCTCACCAAACCCGGAGGCACCATCATTCCCCGGCGTTCCCCCACTGACACCGAGATCACCTCCGTAAGATCCGCCCGATGCGCCATTGCTATTGGTGGCCGTGCCATCGGCACCGCGACCACCCGAGCCCGGATGGGAATACCCGTTCCCGCCATTTCCACCATTGCCGCCCGCCAGTGTCGGGGTGGTGCATGTCAGTAGAATGGAACAGGCTGACACGCCGACCATAAGTCCGGCTTTGCAAACCCGCTTTCCGTGAACACGGACATCCCGCGATAAATATCCCTTGATCATTCGCTTTCCCAAATGGCACAGACTTTTGTCCGTCAGGATACACAAACCCTCTGCATCCGTTTTGATCCAGCGTCCCAAATCATTGGTCCCAGCGTACCCGACGGCATTCTCTCCCGACCGGATCACCGTTGATACCGCCCCTATCCTTGCCCGCGCTTTTCCTCACTGCGCCGAATTCTGAATGAACACCCTGACGCGAAACGATCTTTGGAAGGCTCGTGATATTCCGGACCGTCGAGAACGGATCGAGCACATCCACCCTGTTACCGCTTAAGGACAGCAATTTCGTAAGGGTCAGAACCTGACACGAACACAGGCCCGCCATCGACGCCGATCACCTGCCCGGTGATCCAGTCATTTGCCGGGTCAAGCAGATGGATGACGGATCGGGCGATGTCGTTTGGCACACCGCGCCGTCCAAGCGGGATCATCTCGATTTCCTGCTGTTTCACCGCGGCCTCTTGCTCGGGTGACCGCAACATGCGTTCGCGCAGGAACGCGGTCTCAGCCGGACCCGGTGCGATTGCTATGACTTTTCCGGTGGCTGGCGCATGCGTGTTGCCCTCGCGGCGCCCCTGTTCCTGCGTCCTGACCTGCTCCGGTTAAGGGCACAAAAAAACGCCCAGTCATGGTTACAAGACTGGGCGTTTGGGGTTGGCTTTTTGTGTTACTTCAGGGCACTGGCGAGATCACCACTCTTGGATTTTCTGATCCGCTTGTTCTGGTACATTTTTTCATCTGCCAGTCCCAGCAGCGCGACCGTTTCCTTGCAATCTGTCGGGAAAATCGCGATCCCGACACTTGCACCAACGGTAATGCTCAGCGCATCAATCTCGATCGGGCGCTGGATCGATGCTGCAATTTTCTGGGCGACCCATTCGGCTTCTTCGCGCCCGTTCACGTCATCGGCAATCACCGCGAACTCATCCCCGCCAAGACGTGCGACCGTATCGCCCTGACGGATTGTATTCTTGATCCGCTCGCCAACCTTGCGCAGGACCTGATCGCCGATTTCATGGCCATAACGATCATTGACCGGCTTGAAGCCATCAAGATCGATATAGAGAAGCCCGACCGAATGCCCTTCATTCTCGGAATGACCGCACGAGACTTCAAGACGGTCCTCGAACAAAAGCCGGTTCGGAAGCCCGGTCAGCGCGTCATGATTGGCCTGACGCCACAATTCCTGGGCATTTTCCATATGGCGCGAGATATCAAGTCCCATCTCGACAAAATTGACATCCGATGTTGTGGGATCGGTAATCGCGCTGACCACCACATTTGAATAGAAGAAATCCCCGCCCTTGCGACGGTTGCGCACTTCGCCTTCCCAGATGCCATTGGCGCGCGCCGACATCAGGATATCGTCAAGCGCTTCGGCATTTTCGCGCTGGGCACGCAGGAAGGAAAGCGGCTTGCCGACCGCCTCGTTGGGCAAATAACCCGTCATTGCCGTAAAGCCCGGATTGACCTTAAGAATGATGCCATTCTCATCGGCGACGACCACACTGTTCTTTGACGCACGCAGCACCTGTTCGGACAGGCGGGCATCGAAGCTGGCAATAATCTGGTTCTGGCGGGTCCAGGCATAGGCGGCACTGCCCACCGCAATCAGCAAAAGAAAGGCTGCTGAAACGATGATCAGTGTGTCGCGCTCGGGCGAAAGAAGCTGGTTTAACGTATCGGTGGGCAGCCGGGCACCGACATAAAGGTTCAAACGGCTGCTTTTTTCGTCGTCACTGCCAAAAATAACCGCCAGCGAACGCAGGGAATTGCGTGCCAGAAACAGGTCGGAAACATCAAGACGCTGGACCGAATAAAATCCGCTATCAACCCGGAAACTTTGCAGGCCAAGCTGCATGTTCTCCCACGCCTTCGGATAACGGTCGCCGATGCTTGATGGTTTGCCGGTCAGTTCCTCGGACCAGTTTTCCCCCTCCTCGCCGCCAAGCATCCAGCCACCATCATCATCAAGGACAAAGGGCTCTGCGCCATCAAGGCGCAAGGCATCGACGACCTCGTTAAAGATCGGAGCCGCACGCAGGTTCAGAACCATGACACCGTGGCGCTCGCCAAACTTGTCAAACACCGGTGCAGACAACCGGACCACAGGCTTGATCGGTTTTTCGATCTGTCCGAATTCCTCGTTCAGATCAACGCCCGAAATATAGATTGTCCCGCGCGGTGCATTTCTTGCCATCCGGAAATAGGAGCGGTTGCTTTTATCCTGAAGCTCACGCACCGGCACGGAAAACGGGATGCCGCTGCCATAATTGACGCGCACAACTTCAATACCGTCATTATCAAGCAGGCGGATCTGGTCATAGAGACCGCGGCGCAGGGAAAAAACCGCAAACTCGTCCGCAAGTTCCGTCAGGTTTGATGTGCCCGCAACAACCGCGTCAATCTGCTTGCTTTCAGACAGGATCAAAAGATCGGAAATAACAATTTCAATACGTTCCCGCAGGACCGAGATCGACTTTTCAAGGGCATAGCGCTGGTCATCGGCAATGGCCTTTTCCCGGACAGAGCTTCCCTCCCATGCCAGAAATCCGACAATGCTCAGAAAGACGGCGGACAGCGGTGCGAAACACACCATAAATGACTTCACATGGCCCAGTTTGATCATCGCCTTCCTGCTTCTGTCAGTCGCACATTGCGCAAGCCGCCAAAGCCTGCCCTCACCCAAGGCACCCTATTCTCAAGTATGACACCTGCAAATAATACCCGAAGAACAGACTTTCGCACACAAATTGTCCCGCCCCGTGAAATGTTCTTTTGGTTGAACATCTAATATAAGCAACCCTACATTACAATGGTTCCAGATTATTCCCGCCAGAAGGACCATCATGCGACCGACATTCCTGACATGATCCTGTCAGGAGCGCCCTGCTAGCTTCCGGGTGACAAACTTTTACGAACCCCGATGCAAGGCGTGCCATGACCTATGTTGAAAATCTCTGGTTATTTTTTGTTCTGCTTTCGGGCATCATTATCGTGCCCGGAATGGATATGTTTTTTGTCATCGCCAATGCCCTGACCGGCGGGCGGCGTGCCGGTCTTTCGGCAACGGTCGGTATCATGCTTGGCGGGGTGTATCACACCCTGCTTGGCGCAATCGGCATCAGCGCCCTTCTGGCCATTGCTCCCTGGCTTTTGAATGTGATGCTGTTTGCCGGGGCGGCCTATATGGTCTGGATCGGGGTTACCCTGATCCGAAGTGCGATCACCGTTGGCGCAATCCGGGCGGCAAAACCATCATCACTGTGGATCGCCTTTCGTCAGGGCATGATCACCTGCATGCTCAACCCCAAGGCCTATCTGTTTATCTTTGCTGTCTATCCGCAATTCATCCGCCCGCAATATGGCCCGCTTTGGTCACAGGCGCTGGTGATGGGGATCATGACGGCTGCGGTTCAGCTTGCCGTCTATGGCGCGCTTGCCCTTGCTGCCGGAACCAGCCGCAATCTGATCACGGGCAACCCGGTCGCCACCATCTTTATCGGGCGGGCGGCAGGATTGCTGTTTATCGGGGTTGCCCTTCTGACCGCATGGCACGGCATGGTCACACTTGATTGATGACTCTACGTTGAGGGTTACGAGTTGCGGATTGAGGCCAAGCTCGATCCCCGACAATCAGGAACCCGAAATGAAAATCGCCCGCGGACCGGAAGGCACGCGGGCGATTAACTTAAATTGAATAATCAGGCTGATTATTCAGAAATTTTAAAGACCGGAAGAACCGAACCTTCGTATTTGGTTTCGATGAACTCGCGGATTTTGTCATCGTGATAGGCCTCAACCAGCGTCTTGACCCAGGCCGCATCCTTGTCCTGGGTGCGGGTGACGATCACGTTGGCATAGGGGCTGTCATTGCCTTCAATCGCAATTGAATCCTTGATCGGGTTCAGACCGGCTTCAAGCGCATAGTTGGTGTTGATTGCCGAGGCATCAAGATCAGCCAGCGAACGCGGCAGCTGTGCAGCATCAAGCTCGACAAAGCTGATGTTTTTCGGGTTTTCGATGATATCAAGCGGGCTGACAACCAGACCGGCTGCCGGATCAACCTTGATCAGGCCCTGTGCCTGCAGCACCAGAAGCGCACGACCACCATTGGTCGGATCGTTCGGAATGCCGATTTCCGCACCGTCTTTAAGCTCGTCGAGGCTTTTGATCTTGTCGGAATAGATGCCCATTGGGGTCAGGATGTTGTAACCGACAACTGCCAGATCATAACCACGATCCTTGATCTGGTTATCAAGATACGGCTTGTGCTGGAAGCTGTTGGCCTGCAGATCGCCATCATCAAGCGCCTGGTTCGGAATGACATAATCCGAGAAGCTGACGATTTCGATATCAAGACCCTTGGTCGCCGCAACCTTGACGACTTCTTCCATGACCTCTTCATGCGCACCCGGGGTGACGCCGATTTTGATTTTTTCGTTGGCAAGTGCCTGACCGGTCAGGGCCGATGCCAGAACGGCCGCAGCCGTCAGTTTAAGCAGAAACCGCATTGTAAAACTCCTTGTTTTAGCTGGTTCTTTGCGGGAATTTCAAAATATGAGGATTGCTCATATATTACGTTTATCAGCCTTGCGCGCCATCCAGTCGCCAGAGCTTTGAACAGCCTGCACCACAACAATCAGGGTGATCACAACGGCCGCCATCACGTCGGGGCGGAACCGCTGATAGCCATAGCGAATACCAAGATCACCCAGCCCACCGGCACCAACCGCACCGACCATGGCCGAATAGCCGATCAGGGTCACCGCGGTCAGGGTCAGGCCATGAATGATGCCGGGCAATGCCTCGGGCAGCAGAACCTTGGTCACGACCTGAACCGGGCGTGCGCCCATGGCTTGGGCGGCTTCGATCAGGCCGCTATCGACTTCACGAATGGCCCCTTCGATGATGCGCGCAATGAACGGGATCGCCGCCACGGTCAGCGGCACAATCGCCGCGGACGTACCAATTGACGTTCCGACAATCAGGCGGGTGAACGGAATGATCGCCACGGCCAGAATGATAAAGGGAACCGAACGGGTCGCATTGACAATCGGGCCAAAGATACGCTGGAACCAAAGCGCTTCAAACAGTTCGCCACGTCCGGATGTGGCCAGAAGCACACCAAGCGGCAGGCCCATCGAGGTGCCCAGCGTCAAAGCAGCAGCAACCATGTAAAGGGTTTCCCCGGTCGCCTGAAGCAAGATCGGTGCGAGTGTCGAAAACATGAATTAACCCTCCTGCCCGTTAGATTGGTTGCTGGACTGGTTGCTGGACTGGTTACTGGACTGGCCGGCGCGGAATTCGACGAATTCATCGGCCAGAAGCGATTTGGTGGTGTCGTGAACCGGATTGGCGAAAATGCCGTCAACCAGCCCTTCTTCGACAATCACACCACCATCCATGACTGCAACACGATCACACAGCGCCTTGACCACCGCCATTTCATGGGTGATCACCACCATGGTCAGACCAAGACGTTTATTGATGTCTTTAAGCAGATTAAGGATCTGGCGGGTGGTTTCCGGATCAAGGGCCGAGGTCACCTCGTCACACAAAAGAACCTTGGGGCTCGATGACAGGGCGCGCGCAATACCGACACGCTGTTTCTGACCACCGGACAATTCCGCCGGATAGCGATCGCGCTTTTCTTCCAGTCCGACCAGCGGCAAAAGCGGATTTACCGCCTCGGCGATTTCGGCCTTGCTGGCACCGGCCAGTTCAAGCGGAAGCGCGATATTGTCATAGACCGTGCGCGACGACAGCAGATTGAAATGCTGAAACACCATGCCAAGCTGGCGACGGAACAACGGAAGATCACGCTTGGAAAGCTTGGTCACGTCCGTACCATCCACAACCACGGAGCCCGAGGTCGGCGTTTCAAGCAGATTGATACAACGGATCAGGGTAGATTTACCGGCACCGGAACGGCCAATGACACCAACAATCTCGCCTGCTGCAATATCAAGATCGATACCGCGCAGCGCTGTATGTTCTTCACTGCCACGCCGGGCAGCATAAGTCTTCTGGACGTTCGAGAGCCTGATCATGGACCCCAACCTTTCCGTAGATACAAAAAAACCGCCGCGGCTTAACCGAGGCGGTCGTACATACGGAGCATATACGCCCTCTCGCTTTAGCCGCATTTTTATCGCGCCCGCAAGCTGAGGAGCAAATCGGCGCGTTCGATTGCTCTTGTGTACCTGACTGGACGCCGTTCATCAATGGCAATGATCATGCATTTTACGCATAGCTTTCATGAAGTTGAAATATACAACACAAATATTTTGTTCAAAAGACCCCACCAGTCGGCATTCACAAACCCGCTGCTGTCCCGTCTAGGGATGGTCAATATCAAAGCGGGATTGGACAGATGGCCTATGCCGACCGGATCAATGACCTTGCCAGAACACTGGCCCAGTACCCGACCGTCGTGACGGTCACGGGCAACAAGGTGGATGTCCGTACCAAGACACAGCTTTCCACCCTGTCATCGGAAACGGCGACGCTTGAAAAGCTAGCCGCCGAAGGCGATGTGGCGATTGCCAGTGGCAAATGCCCGGATGCCGCAAATCTTGCATCCCGACTGTCCTCCGGTGCCGGTCAGATATCGGCGACCCTGTCGGCCTTTCGCGCGCAGGACGCCGAACGCCTGAAATCCATGAGCATCTTTAGCAAACAGAAATTCGATGCCAGTGCCGCAACACGCTATCAGGCCGAGAAACGCTTTGCTGATGAAATTGCAAAACTTCTGACCCAAGAGTCCCAGGCGGTTGGTACCCTGCAAGGTGGCAGCGGCATCAAACCCGATCCCAAGCCACAACCTCAGCCTCAGCCGCAACCAACACCGGTCCCGACGCCAGTTCCGACACCAGTTCCGACCCCAACGCCAACTCCGACGCCAGCACCGGCCCCCTCGCCCGTGCCCTCCTTGCAGGATGTCGTCGCATCCCTGCCCGGATACTTGCAGATCACCATTCCCGACGCGGTCGCGGGCTACGACGCCGACAGTCTGGCGAACGCCAGCAAAGCCGCCGGGGATGCCGCGATCAAGCTTGGCGCGAAAACCCCCGACGGGATCACTGATTATGCGACGGCGCAATTCACAGGTGGTCCGGACGTCTTCAGCCAGCCTTGGGCCAGCGCGATCCTGAAAGATACCGGTCTTGGCACCATTGATGACCGGATTGCGGTTTTAAACAACGCACTTCAGGCACGGCAACTGATTGCCGATGCGTTGCACGAACCCCCATCCCACGAACCTAGCAGCCGCTGAGGACGCCATGGCAAATTACACCGTCCAGCTGACCGCCCCCGCCGGAGTTTACCCGTTTAACACAGTACGTGTTTCACTTACTTGCGTGGGCCAGCCACAACAAATCCAGAATGTCGTCCTTACGCCGAATGTCGCGGTTTCGCGTGTATTTAACATCGCAAACGGCACATGGGATCTTGAGATTTCCGGTGCCGGTTTCGTGCCTGTCAACGAACAGAACATTGTTGTGAATGGCGATGCCGTCAATGCGAAGAATCTCGATGTTGTCTGGTATACGCTTCATACTGATCGCAATCGCGATGGCAATCTGGATGATGCCGGTCTCCTTAATCAGGTAACACCGGGGGCAATCACCTATGGCACCGCCGGCGTGGGCGCGATCATTCCGGTCAACTGCAATCGTGACGGCAACAATACCGCTGCTGGATACACAGATAATCAGGATCAGCGGGTCAATGGCAACAATGACCTTGTCACCGGCACATCCCGCCTTGAAATCCGGCGAAATGCCCTTGGCCCGAATGCAGGTGCCCCGGCTATTCCGGTGGGCTGGAGCTTGCTGTTAAGCGTGATCGGAACTCTTGGCGAAAACCCTGCCCAACAGCATTTGCGGATTTTCGACGGCATCCTGAATAACAGCGCCGAAATCATTGGCCCCGAAACGACCCACAGCGTCCCGATCACCACCGTCACTGTCGGTGCGTCCAAACTCTATGCAGTTGAAGCCGTCCGGTTTGCGGGCACCGGATTTACATCCGGGCAAATCCGCATCGCCCTGAACGTGATCCAGCAGGAAGTCACAGGGAATGGCAATCCCACCTATCTCTTTGCAGACCGGGTTGTCGTTGCGCGCTGGATCGGCAATCATCATCGTCAAACTGTTTCGCAGATTTATGTTGTCGATGCCAATAATGCCAACTTTCAAGCGGCCCTTGGCGTTCCCGTCGCCAACGAAAACCCGCCCTATGCCCTGACATTGGCCACACCGGGCACGTCCGCACTCACACACGTTCCCTATCTGAACGGCAATGCCTGGCAGAATTTCATTGCTGCGGGAAGAATCGCGAGGCCCGGCATCAGCAGGGATCGCTGGATGCGCGATACCATTGTCTCAGGTCACAGTGTCTGGCCAGGAAACGGAGCAGGTGTTCAAAGCAAGGACACCTTCATGAAAGCTCATCGCTGGCGGTCATTACAGAACTGGATTTACCAAACGCTGATCAGCCAGAATGTAGGGCTGTATTACCCTGCGGCCGGGAGTGCTGATGGCATTAATGATGGCAATTCCGGGGGTAATATTGCCGTTACGCCCCCCGTGCAGAAAACGGTGAACGGCGCGACAACCTATTACCGATATGGACGGATCTATTTCGGCAACAATGTCCAGAGCACCGTGGATCAAAGCAGCAGAGACTTCTTTGATGCGCAGAACATGCAGCCGCCAATCACACTGAACACTGACTGGTTGGCGGTTGGTCATGTGGACGAGATGATGACATTCGTTCCGGACGACAACCCGGCCAATGCCTTCAAGAAATGGAAACTGCTGATCGCAAGTCCGGCAACGGCCTATGGCATTCTGCGCAATAACCGCAATGCACATGGCAACGCGCCACTTATTGCGCGCCCACCACATTCGCCGGGCAATGCGACCCCAAACTTTGCAGGGCTTAGCATCGGCAACGCCATAGATGCGACCGGCACAATCACCGACTTCCTGGGCAACGGGCAGGCCCCAACAAGCTGGCAGGATATCAATACCGGAAACCTGCAAAACTACACATACAAACAACTCAGAGACTGGAATATCTATGGTATTGAAAATCTGATCAATCAGAACATCCGTCGATTAAAGGCAGCGTTCGATCTGACGGACAATGATATCATCAAGGTGCCCGTAATCTTCATTCCCGTGCATCAGATCAATGGTAACTTCACAATTTCTGACAAGATCAGCTTCTGGACAATTGGCGCAGATAACGGCTTCAATATTTATCCTAGTCGAGAATGCGGTTTCCGCAGTGGCGCCATGACCGGGGATATGGTCAATATGTTCGTCGGGAACGACAAACTCATGATTCCCAAGCCTTTTGGTCCCTGGATTGTCGACAACACGATGCCCAATAACGGTCATGATCTGTTTGAGGACGATATCAGACAGAAGATCGCGGCAATTCAGAACGGTCCGGAATGCGTCTTTATTGATGATTGGGACGACTACCATGTCGCGCATGGCGAGATTCACTGCGGCACAAATGAACTTCGCGCCCCCTATGACGGCCAGACGGCCTTTGGCAATGCGCGCTATGCAAACTGGTGGACGGCGGTCGATGCCTGATATCATCGCACATGAAAAGGGAGTTTCCCGATGAGTGCACAAAGTGACTATCAACAGGCCCTCAAAGATATTTCCAGTCTTGCCAGCTCGATGGAAGACCGCATTTCAAATCGCCCCGCCCCTTACACGGTTGATCAGATTTTCCGTCGATATAGTGGCACGATTGCGGCCCCGATGATTGACGACCTCAAGGCCGGGGTGTGGAAAAAATGGGAAAACTGGCAGCTTGGCGGGGCGATATCCTATCTGGGAAGTTATGGTACGTCAGCCGCTGTCGCGCCGTTGCGCGAGATCGAACAAAACTATCCGGTTACAGATATTCAGAAACAGGCAAAGGAACTTGCCGATTTGTTGGCGACACTTGATGTTGCAGTATCGGAGGCCAAGCAAATCCCGCAGGTTCAGGATGCTATCAAAAGCGGTGATGCCGATCAGATGGCGCGGAGCATGCTGTTGGGACTTGCACAAATTGATCCCGACTGGCCTGTACGTGCATCCGAAATTCAGTCAAAGCTGTTTGACCTGGCATCCGACAGTTTCCCGGCAATCAATGAAATGGCTGCGGGAAAACTGACCGAGCAAGACGTAACAAAGGCACTGGTGGAAATCCTGTTTGCCGAATTCCTTCCGGGCCCTGGCACCACACAACCCAAACCTTAGCGGCAAGGGTCCCATGAATGCACATTCTATCGCTGGGTAAAAAGCAGCTTTAAAAAACTGCGCAGCAGCATGACCTGATCGGCGAGTTTGCGGGGCTCGTTGAGTGCCTTTGACATGACAATCCCGCCTTCGAGCACGGTTGAAATCATGTCGGCGACCTGTTCGAGGTCGACCGGCTCGGTCGTCTGGTACTGGCCTGCGATATCGTCAAGGATCGCGCGGAAACGGGTGCGCCAGGCCAGAACGGCGTGACGGTTGAGATCACGGACTTCCTTGTCAAACAGCCGTTCCTGATAGCAATAGACCGCAACGATGCAGCCCGGATGACCGTTGGGCAGATCTTCGAGCACCTCGGCCAGCATTTTAAGCGCTGCCAGCAATTGATGCAGCGGATCGTCGACCAGTTCGCGGGCGCGATCAAACACCTGATCGAGGATTTCGTCATCCTGTTCGATATAGCGTTGCAAAAGTGCGCGGGCGAGTTCGTTCTTATCGGAGAAATGATAGAAAAACCCGCTTTTTGTCAGTCCGGCTTCGGCAATGATTTCCTCGATCGAGGTCGCTCCGAAGCCCTTTTCCAGAACTGCCTGTGATGCGATTTCCAGAATGCGTTCGCGCGTGCGTTCGCCCTTGCGTTTCGGGCCACCGAACGTGTCGGTGATTGTCAGTTTTTCCATCTCACCCCCCGCTTACCCTACCGCCGGTACAGTTTTTCGTCGTCAAAGGCCGCCATGGCCGCGCCGAAAAACACCGGATAAATCATAAGCATCTGTTTTGAATATATTTTTGAAAATCTGAAAAACCTGACCGTGTGCCTACTAGAAGCAAAACTCAATCAGGGCGAGATTTCCGATCCGCGATTACATACCCCCGCGGTAGAAATTTTGAAACCCAAAACTGAAATTTGGACCCATGAGCACAGGCAATCTGCACCTTCCGCCGCACGGAAAGGCAAAATTCATCACCGATGGCGGTCTTGAGACCACCCTGATCTTTCATGACGGGATCGACCTGCCGCATTTTGCATCCTTTGACCTTCTGAAAACGGATGCGGGCTGCGCGCGTATCACCGCCTATTACGAACGTTATCTTGATCTGGCCAAGCAGGCCCAAGCCGGATTTATCCTTGAAAGCCCGACATGGCGCGCCAATCGCGACTGGGGGGCCAGGATCGGCTATGACGAGGATGACCTGGCCGATATCAACCGCAAGGCCATTGGCCTGATGGCGGAGCTTCGCGATCGTTATCATTCTGATGCAACACCGTGCCTGATCAGTGGCAATATCGGACCGCGTGGCGATGGGTATGTGCTATCGGACCGGATGACGATCAATCAGGCGCGCGCCTATCACGCCCCGCAGATTGTGACTTTTGCCAAGGCGGGGGTCGACATGGTTTCAGTCGTCACCATCAACTATCCAGAGGAAGCCATCGGCATCGCCCTTGCGTGCCGGGATGTTGATATTCCTTGCGTCATTTCGTTCACTGTTGAAACCGATGGCAACCTTCCCAGCGGCGAGACGATCCGTGATGCGATTGCCATGGTTGATACCGAAACCGGGACCTATCCGGCCTATTACATGATCAACTGTGCCCACCCGGATCATTTCCGCGACCGATTGCACGAAAACGGCAACTGGAAAACGCGCATTTGTGGTCTGCGGGCCAATGCATCGCGCCAAAGCCACGCCGAACTTGATGCCAGCACGCATCTTGATGATGGCGATCCGGAAGAACTGGGCCAGCTTTATCACGATCTGGCTGATCTGCTGCCAAATCTGGCGGTGATTGGCGGCTGTTGCGGCACAGACCATCGCCATGTTGCGGCCATGACCAAACATGCCCTGCCGCGCCTTTTGGCCACGGGCGCATAAGAACCAAACACGAAAACCCAAAAAGAACAGGATACGAGCAATGATTGCAGACCCCGTACTGGAACGGGCGGCACATAATGGTGCCGCCCGTCCGCGCCACCCGCGCCATCCGCACCCGGTCACGAGCTTTGTCAGGGCGACAAAATCGGATGCCGATGCGATGGCCCAGCTGATCAATATCGCCGGTGAAGGTTTGCCGGTCTATTTGTGGCAAGACATGGCAGAAGGCAGCGAGACGGCCTTTGATGTCGGTCGCAGACGAGCACAACGTGAAGAAGGCGGTTTTTCATATCGCAACACCACCCTTGCGGTCCATCATGGTGAAACCGTTGCGGCACTTGTCGATTATGCCCAGCCCGATCAGCCAGAGCCCTTTGACCCGGCGGTTATCCCGGCGATATTCGTACCAATCCTTGAACTTGAAAATCTTGCACCGGGCAGCTGGTACATCAATGTTCTTGCCGTCTTTCCGCCCCACCGCGATCAGGGGATTGGATCGGCATTGCTTGCACGGGCAGAAGCCAATGCCCGACATGCCGGTAAAAAGACCGTCAGCCTGATTGCATCGGATGGCAATCCCGACGCAATTCGCCTTTACCAACGCCAAGGCTTTGTGGCCTGTGCCCAATGCCCGATGGTCAAGGAGGGTTGGGAAAATCGTGGTCAGAACTGGGTGTTATTGATCAAGGAAATCTGAAAAGAACCGTGAAACAACAAAGGCCGGAAGCGATCAGCTTTCGGCCTTTTTCTCCCACGCACCTTGCGGGGATTGCTGCCAGTAGGACAGCTTGTGACCGGCGTCTTTCCAGTCTTTCCAGCGCGTGCGGGCCTCGGCCACCGCATCATGGTCGCGATCATCAAACAGCATGATGACGCGTTCGTAATCCGCGACCTTGTCGCTCATCGCACGGTCGGTCAGAAACAGGAATTGTGCGCCATTGGGGTTTTCATCCTCGGATGTCAGCCAGACGGGCTGCATTTCCGGATCACCATCAGCGGCAGAACCATGGGGCAACCAGCTTGCCGGATCATAGGTCCAGAGAAGCGTGTTGATCGCATCAATGCGCTGATCATTACCGGTCATCACCACAGCACGTTTTTCCCGCTCCAGCGTTTTGGAGAGCAGGGTGGGAAGTGCGCGTTCCAGCGGCAAGCTGGTGAGATGATAGAACCAGATGTCAGCCATACAGCGTTTCTAGCCCGAACATGAAAACGGGGCAAGGTGATCCACACCCTGCCCCGCAAATTACGGCCGATGAAAACCGAAATCAGTTTTCGTAGTTGTCGGCAACAAAGCGATCAAGCAGACGCACGCCAAAGCCCGTACCGCCTTTTGGCACGACTTCCTTATCGGCGGTCGACCATGCCATGGCCGCGATATCAAGATGCGCCCAGGGGCGATCCTTGGTGATAAAGCGTTTGAGGAACTGGGCCGCGGTGATCGAACCGGCCGGACGACCGCCAACGTTTTTCATATCGGCAATGTCGGATTTAAGCTGCTTGTCATAGGCAGGCGACAGCGGCAAGCGCCAGACACCTTCGTCAACCGCAAGACCGGCTGTTGAAATCTGGGCAGCCAGATCGTCATTATTGGAAAACAGACCGGCATTTTCATGACCAAGGGCAATGATGACCGCACCGGTCAGGGTTGCCAGATCAACGATCAGACGTGGATCGTATTTTTCCTGCACATAAGTCAGGGCATCACACAGAACCAGACGGCCTTCGGCATCGGTATTGATGACTTCAATCGTCTGGCCCGACATCGAGGTCACAACGTCACCCGGACGTTGGGCTGTCGAAGACGGCATGTTTTCAACAAGGCCAAGAACTGCAACCACGTTGCATTTCGCCTTGCGGCCCGCCAGTGCCTTCATCAGACCGGAAACAACACCGGCACCGCCCATGTCCCATTTCATGTCTTCCATGCCAGCGGCCGGTTTGATCGAAATACCGCCGGTGTCAAAGGTCACGCCCTTGCCGACAAAGGCAATCGGGGCGTCTTTTTTCTTGCCACCATTCCAGCGCATGACAACCATGGCCGGTTTCTTGGCCGAGCCCATGGCAACGCCCAGAAGCGCGCCCATGCCGAGCTTTTTCATTTCCTTTTCATCAAGGACGTCAATCTCGACACCGAGCTTTTCAAGCGCCATGACTTCCTTGGTGAAGGTTTCCGGATACAGGACATTGGCCGGTTCGGAGACAAGATCACGGGTGAAGAACACACCTTCGACGACCTTTTTGGCGGTATCGAACTGTTTCTTGGCTTCCTTGTGATCGCGGGTCGCGACATCAAGGGATTTCAGAACCGGCTTGTCTTCCTTGGTTTCGGTGGTGCGGTATTTATCAAAACGATAGTCGCGCAGCATCGCACCGGTTGCGAAATCACAGGCAAGGTTTTCCATATCAAACAGGACAGAGACCTCTTTCTCGCCGGTTGACAGCGCGCGTACGGTCACAGAACCGCCAAGCTTCTGGGCGGCGATCACGTCAAATTCGGCTTCCTTGCCAATCCCGAAAATGATCACGCGCGACAGATCAACATTGGCCGGCGCCAGAACCTGAAGGCTTTGCCCTGCCTTGCCCTTGAAGGTCGAGGATTTGATCGCCCTGGTGATCGATCCACCGGTTGCTTCGTCCAGTGCGACGGCACTTGGCATCAGATCGGCACCCTCGGTCGCAAAGGCAATAACGGCACCGCTGGACGGAATGGCGAGATCGGAAAACGTGATCTTCATGGTGAACAGGACTCCTGTCATGTTTCGGGGCGCACAGCTTGAACACTGTGTCTGAACAATACTGCCCCTAATCTAGCGCGATAAATGCGCTTGAAAAGGCTTATCATCGAAAAAACTCCGGGATTTCACTTAACAGCAATGTGTTAGCGTTGCGAATTGGCTTCGATCCAAATTGCCCAATATCAAGTCCGGATGGTCAAAACCCGCTATGATGGCCCATTCCCCTATGCAGGAGCCCCGTCATGTGCGCCAAGCCGGCACCGATTACCATTACCGAGCCGCCAAAATCTCCCCATCCATTCTGGAGTGGTGCATTCCGCCCGCTTTTCCTGCTTGCCGGTCTTTTGGCGATTGTGGCTGTGGTCTGGTGGGTTGCGGGATTTGCCCACGGAATTGTCGTGCCAAGCCTTGGCACGCCGTCATACTGGCATGCCCATGAAATGATATTCGGTTTTGGCGGGGCGGCGATTGGCGGGTTTCTGTTAACGGCAATTGCCAACTGGACCGGACGACCGGCCATTGCCGGGCCGATGTTAATGGGCCTTACATCAACGTGGCTTTTGGGGCGGATTTCAGTCGGTTTTGCCGACAGCCTGCCACCGGTTCTGGTGATCCTTGGCGATCTTGCCTATTTCGCCTTTCTGATTGCGCTGGGCGCACGCGAACTGATTGCGGCGCGCAATTTCAAGAATATGCGGGTTCTGGCCGTGATTGGCGTCATCGCGCTGTTTGACGGGCTGTTTATTGCATCCTGCCTGAATGTCATCGCCCTTGATCCGGCCATTCTTTATCAAACCGCGATCCTGACGATCATTTTGCTGATCAGCCTCATTGGCGGGCGGGTGATCCCGGCCTTTACGCGCAACTGGATGCAGCGCGAACAGATCAATGCGCCGATGCCCGCCATGTTTGGCCGGTTTGACATGGCCTGTATGGCCAGCATTGTTGTCGCCATCCTGAGTACGATTACCGCACTTGGCACGCCATTGTCTGGCGGTGTGCTTCTGGTTGCAGCCGTGCTGCATGCCGTGCGCCTGATCCGCTGGCGCGGGATTTACAGCTGGCGCGAGCCGATTGTTGCCATGCTTCATCTTGGCTATTTCTGGGTGCCGGTGGGGCTTGCTCTTTTGGGGGCATCACATATCTGGCCCGATACGATTGGCAGTCGCGATGCGCTGCATGCGCTGACCGGCGGGGCGATGGCCTGTATGATCATTGCGATTTCCGGGCGGGCGGCCCTTGGCCATACCGGGCGCGAATTGCGCGCAAGCGGGATGCTTAATGCTGCCTTTGGCCTGATCTGGCTTTCAACCGCCTTTCGGATCATCGCCGGGCAAAGCAATGAACACTATGTCACGATCCTTGCGATTGCGACCCTGATGTGGCTGGGCGGCTGGCTGGCATTTCTGATTGGCTATGGCCCGGTTCTGTTGGGCCCGTCGCAAAAGAAAACACGCGGCATTCCGGTGCGCTAGGTCCTTCGTGCTCTAGAAATCAAACAGCGAAAGCGACGGGTTGGATTTGATATATTCGACATCGTCGTTTTCGACATCTCCGGTGCTGTGCCAGCCATGCATTTCGTAAAAGCCATGGGCACGGTTTTTCGGATCTGCACCGGTGGTGAGCGAAATGTCATTACATCCTTGGGCAAACAGCCATTCCTCGGCCGTGCGCAGCAAGGCCGCACCGACACCGCGCCCTTCAAAATCGGGATCGACAAACAGCGCCCAAAGGGTGGCTTCACTCGGGATGGCGATGGCAAAGCCCGCCGCCGATCCGTCCAGATCGGCAAGCCAGATGCCATATCCCTGTTCCAGCCATTTACCAAAGGCCGCCTTGGTGATGCCGCGTTCGGCCAGTTCGGAGGCGGAAAGGTGGTTTTCACGCACGCGGCTTCGAATGGCAAAAATTGCCCCGACATCGCCCAAACGGGCTTTGCGAATTTTCATCCCGGCCACTGCGTGTGCTTTCTTTCCTACCGCGTCAAACTGTGCGGCAATTTAGCGATATGACGCGAGAGTGCCAGCGAAATCGTCAGGTGTTAAGTAATGCCTCCACCGCCGTCATCCCCGCGAAGGCGGGGATCCAGTCGGGCACCACCATGACCTCAGAGCGATGGATTCCGGGTCTGCGCTTTGCTCCGCCCGGAATGACGGCGTGGGCCGGATTGTCAGACCAGCGGTTTATTTACCGAGATAATCCGCATCCGTCACGGGCTCCAACCAATCGACTGGCGAGCCATTGAGTTTTTCCTGAATGGCAATATGGGTCATGGCAGTTTCGGGACCGGCCCCGTGCCAGTGTTTTTCGCCCGGTTCGAACCAGACGATATCGCCCGGACGGATTTCCTCGACCGGGCCGCCTTCGCGCTGAGCACGCCCCACCCCGGCGGTGACAATAATCGTCTGGCCCAGCGGATGGGTGTGCCATGTGGTGCGTGCGCCCGGCTCAAAGGTCACATTGGCTGCGGCAACCCGTGCCGGGTCGGCGGCACTGATGATCGGATCGATCCGCACCCGTCCGGTGAAATATTCCGGTGACCCGATGGTTGAGGCTTGCGATCCGGCGCGTTTGATATCCATGACGTCCCTGCCTTCCTGTAATTATGTTTTTGAAATCAGTTTCACCGGCTGGCGCTTTGGCCCCCATGTTCCGGGGTTTGCCTGAAACACCCCGCCACAATGAGTGCCGCAATTCTTGCAGGCCCCATGGGCATCAAGGTTCCAGTCCGATAGCTGATACCAGTCCCGCCCGATCAGGATACCGCCACAGCCATGGCAATAGGTGCTTGATCCCGCCTTGTCATGGACATTGCCGACATAGGCATAGCGAATGCCGTTTTTGATCGCGATGTCCCGCGCCCGCATCAGGGTCGCGGGCGGTGTTGGCGGCGTATCCATCATTTTCCAGTCCGGGTGAAAGGCACTGAAATGCATCGGCACATCCGGACCAAGTTCGGACTGCACCCAGCCGGTCATTTCATCAAATTCCCCGTCCCCGTCATTCTCGCCGGGAATGACCAGATTGGTCAGTTCAAACCACACCCCGGTTTCGTGTTTGAGGTATCTAAGCGTTTCAAGCACATCCTCAAGATGGGCCGAACAAAGCTGATGATAAAAGCGGTCGGTGAAGCCTTTTAAATCCACATTGGCCGCATCCATATGGCGGAAAAATTCCTCGCGCGCGGCCTCCCCGATATAGCCCGCCGTAACCGCCACCGTGCGCAATCCCAACTCACGACAGGCCTGTGCCACATCCACCGCATATTCAAGGAAAATCACCGGATCGTTATAGGTAAAGGCCACCGAGGAACAGCCATGCGCCTTGGCGGTCTGGGCGATCATTTCCGGTGTGGCCAGCGATGAAAGCTTGTCCATCTGGCGCGCCTTGGAAATCTCGTAATTCTGGCAGAACTTGCAGGTCAGATTACAGCCCGCTGTGCCAAATGACAGGACCGGCGTTCCGGGCAGGAAATGATTGAGCGGCTTTTTCTCGATCGGATCAATGCAAAAGCCCGATGACCGCCCCCAGGTGGTCAGAACCATCTGATCGCCTTCGCGAGCCCGGACAAAACAAAGCCCCCGCTGCCCGTCATTGAGCTTGCAAAAGCGCGGGCAGACATCGCACTGAATGCGCCCATCATCCAGATGGTGCCAGTAACGGGCGGGGACCGTATCGACCTGCGGGGTGGTCATATTCATGGCGCGGGCTTTCTTTTGGCAAAGCTTCCTCTTTGAAAATCTAGTCCTGATCGCTATCTTTTTCAAAGGAAGTCATGCGATTGGAACATGAATGAGCATTATCCGCCCCCCTGCCGTTGCCGGAACCTTCTATCCTGCTGATGCTGATATCCTGCGCAGCGAGATTGACGGGTTGATTGATGCTGCCTTGCATGCCGATGTCACGCAAAACAAAGCCATCCCCAAGGCAATCATTGTTCCCCATGCCGGTTTGATGTTTTCAGGAAGCCTTGCCGCCCTTGGCTTTGCCACGGTGCGCGCCCTTAAGGGGCAGATAAAGCGCATCCTGATCATTGGCCCGGCGCACCGCATGGCATTTCAGGGCATTGCATTGGCCAAGGCCGATGGATTTGCAACCCCACTTGGCTCCATGCGCTGTGACCTTCCGGCACTTCAAGCTGCGTTAGCCCTGCCGCAGGTTCAAATTCTTGATGATGCGCACAGGCTTGAACACGGGCTTGAGATCGAGTTGCCATTTATTCAGCGCCTGTTTGGCGAAACGGCCGATATCGGCATTGTGCCGCTTCTGGTCAGTCGATGCAGCCCGCGTCAGGTCAGTGAGGTCATTGAAAAGCTGTGGGGTGGTCCGGAAACCCTGATTGTCATTTCATCAGACCTGTCGCACTTCCATGATTATGACACCGCCAAACGCATGGATGCCAATACCCGCAAAATGATCGAGAATTTCGATGCGGAAAATATCGGAAGTGATGACGCCTGTGGCGCGCTTCCGGTGGCGGGCATGTTGCTGTCGGCACGAAGCCGCAATATGCGGATCGAAACATTGGGCATGCGTAATTCCGGTGATGTCACCGGCGACAAGTCGCGTGTGGTCGGCTATGGCGCATGGGCGCTTTATCAAAGTGACGAGTTGCCCGATACGAGACCGGACGCCACAGAAGACAATTTCGCCAAGGCGACCGAGGATTTGATCAAGGCTTATGGCCCGGCCATGCTTGATCTGTGCCGCAAATCAATCCTGCACGGGCTTGATACCGGTGCGCCATTGCATGTCTCCACCAGCGAAGTCCCCCCGACCCTTGCCGCACCGGGGGCCTGCTTTGTGACGCTTAAAAAATCCGGGCAATTGCGCGGTTGCATCGGATCAATCATTGCGCACGCCGATCTTGCCACCGATCTTTGTGAGAACGCGTTCAAGGCCGCATTCCGCGATCCGCGCTTTGCCGGGCTTTCACGTGATGAAATCAGTGATGATCTTGAACTGTCGATCTCGGTCCTGTCGCCGCCCCATCCGTTCCCGTTTAAAGACGAGGCTGATCTGATTGCCAGACTGACGCCGTTTGAAGACGGCATCATCCTGTCGGATGGCAACCGGCGGGGCTTGTTCCTGCCACAGGTTTGGGATCAGTTGCCCGATCCCAAGGATTTTGTAGCTCACCTGAAACGCAAGGCCGGATTGCCGATGGATTACTGGTCGGGCAGCCTGCAAGCCCAGCGGTTCATCACCCGTGGCGTTTCAAGCATCAGCGTCTCAGCCAACGGGTTCTGGCAGGCCCGTTGATAGCTGTTCTGTTCTGATCGAAAACCGGACCTTTGATTTGCCCAATGCCCCCTGCCGTTCATAGAACCGGATGGCGTCATTGTTCCAATCAGGTGTTTGCCATTCCATCCAGCCAAGCTTATTTGCATTGGCATATTGCGCCGCAGCTGCCATCAACAAGCGCCCGGTACCACGACCACGACAGGCAGCGGTCAGGTAAAGGCAATCCATATGCAGATATTCACATGCATTCCATGTTGAGAATTCGGCACTGGCCGACAAATAACCAACGATTGCGTCGCCGCAAAGCGCAACGAAAACAATCGCACGCGGCGCGTCACCAAAAATGAATGTCGGGAGGCGATCCGATAGCATTTCGCGATCAAGACGCGCCTTTTCAAACGATACATGATCGGACACTAGCGAAATCAGCGCATTCAGATCACCCGGCTGCACGCGCCGGATAAGGATCGGTTCACTCATGGGTACCGCCTGCATTTCATGGCATCGAAGATACCCCACCGATGTCGCGACCGGTGGGGAAATGATCCTTATTCCTTGCCGGTCACAAGCGTAAAACCTTCGTCCAGCCAGCCGGTGATTCCGCCAATCATAAGCTTGACCGGAAGCCCCAGCGCCGAAAGCCGGCAGGCGGCCTTGTTTGCACCGTTGCAGTGCGGGCCCGCACAGTAAACGACAAAAGTTTTGCCGGTCGGATATTCCGCCATTCGGCGTTCCGTCATTTTGCCATGCGGCAGGTTCAATGCGCCTTCGATATGGCCTTCTTCATAAAGGGCTGACGAACGCACATCGAGAAGGATGAAATCGTCCGCCCCCGATTGCAGGGACGCATGCGTATCCCAACAATCGGTTTCAAATGCCAGCAGCGCATCAAAATGCGCACGGGCAATATGCGATGGGGCTGGCGGGACTTCGTTGATCAGGCTGGTCATGTTCGATGCTCCGTTAAATTGATGAGCCGGATTTTAGACCTTGCCAGCTTTTGCAACAGTGACCAAAATGACATTGTTCAGTAATTTTGCGCCAAAGTAATCACAGATGACACAAAGCCCCCAACATCCAGACAATCCCGCCCCGGATGACCGCCATCATGTTGTGGTTCTGGCCTATGACGGGCTTTGCACATTCGAGTTCGGCATCGCGTTGGAGGCATTTGCCCTGCCCCGTCCGGAATTTGACTTTCCCTGGTATCGCTGTTCCATTGCCGGGATTGATCCGCATATCCGGGCAATGGGCGGATTTTCAGTCGCGGTCGATGCCGGGATCGAGCTTCTGGAGAAGGCCGACACCATCATCATTCCCGGTTGGCGCGGTGCGGATGCGATACCCGACCCGGTTCTGATTTCAGCCATTCAAAGGGCACATGCCCGCGGTTGCAGGATCGTGACGATCTGTTCGGGCGTTTTTGTTCTGGCCCATGCCGGGATATTGCAAAACGGACGCGCGACGACGCATTGGCGCTATGTCGATAAATTCCGGGCGATGTTCGCCGATACTGAAATTGTCGATGATGTGCTGTATGTCGATCATGATCGTATTGTCACGTCGGCAGGCAGCAGTGCGGGTATTGATGCCTGCCTGCATGTCATCCGATCAGATCACGGCGCACAGGTCGCCAATACGGTGGCAAGACGCCTTGTCATGCCACCCCACCGCGATGGCGGCCAGGCACAATACATCGAAGCCCCGATACAGGAACGCCCGGGAAAATCGATTGCCGTTGTGCTGGACTGGGCACGCGAAAACCTTGCAGAGCCGATTGAAATCGGCGACCTTGCCCGTCAATCGGGATTGAGCCAGCGAACGTTCCTGCGCCGTTTTCGCGACGGCACCGGGCTGTCACCGCTTAAATGGCTTCGTCGTGAACGCATTAACCGGTCAATGAAGCTGCTGGAGGAAACCGACCTCGCGCTGGTCGATATTGCCGAACAGTGCGGGTTCCAATCGCTTGAAACATTCAGGATTGCCTTTCGCGATATTACCGGAACCCCGCCTGCCAGCTATCGCAACCGGTTCAAGCTTCGCCAATCAGCCTAGATGCAAAATCCAATCATCGCCCCATCCAGACAAGGGATAAAAGTCATCACCGTGCGAGATCAGCAAACCGATACCCGATATCAGGATTTCATCACTGCCGTTGGTGAATGGGAAGGTGTCTGGGGGCTTTATCATAACGGATGGCTTCTGCATCGATGTGATGAGAGCAAACTGTTTTGCCCGCTTTTCGCCACCCGCGATGCCGCGCAACGCTGGGGGGCCAGCATTCGGACCAACCATGTTGCCGGTGCGATCACACTGGTTGATGTGATTGAGCATCTGATACCTGACTGGCAGTCCCAAAACATCATGGCGGGCATTTGCCCGACACCGGCACTGGGGCCGGTTTTGATCTGGCCCGATAAATTGAGTGCCGATTTGCTTGGCGCACTTAAGGCCGCGATGACGGTTCAGTTCGGCAGGAAATCCTGAAACCGGAATTATTTGCATGTGCAGGCTGGACCTTGGGTCGAAAATTCCCTATCCCCATCAATCAACATATTCACGCAAACGCACGAGACCGCGATGACCATTGCCCTGCCAGCCAAAGCCGACGCCCTTGAAAACGGACTGATCGAAATTGCCCGCAAGGCCGGTGCGGCCATGATGGAAATCTACAAAACCGATTTTGAAGTCCGTTCCAAGGATGATGCAAGTCCGGTCACCGAGGCCGACGAAGCCGCCGAGGCCGTGATCCTTCCGGGTCTGCGCGCGCTGACCCCGGATGTCAAAATCGTGTCCGAGGAATCAGCAGCCAAGGGTGATGTGCCAGATGTGAATGGTGAAACGGAATTTTTCTGGCTGGTTGATCCGCTGGACGGCACCAAGGAATTCATCAAGCGCAATGGCGAATTCACCGTCAACATTGCCCTGATTGCCAAGGGTCAGCCGATTCTGGGCGTGGTCTATGCCCCGGCCATTGAAAAGCTTTACTACGGCGGCCCGGATGGCGCGAAACTGATCGAGGACGATGTTAACCCGACCATCACCAACATCACCGTGCGCGATATGCCAGAAGACGGCGTTGTTGTTGTCGGGTCGCGTTCGCATGGCGATCCCGAAGCCATGAAGGCCTTTCTTGGTGATCTTCCGGTCAAGGAACTGCGCCCGGCGGGCAGCTCGCTTAAGCTTTGCCTTGTCGCCGCAGGCGAAGCCGATCTTTACCCGCGTCTGGGTCCGACCATGGAATGGGATATCGGGGCTGGTCATGCCGTTCTGGCAGCCGCAGGCGGTGTTGTTGAAAATATGGACGGATCGCGATTCCTTTATGGAAAAGACGATTTTCGCAATCCGTTCTTCATCGCGCGCAGCCCGTCCGTACCGGTGAAATATCAAGCCTGATTTACCGCTACGCAAAGACCTGGACGAATTCATCAGCATCATCAGCGGCTTGTCCCTTGTGCATCGCACATATGACAGGCCGCTTTTGTATTGGCGCAGAAAAACCACCGTAAAAACCGCAGTTTCATTGACTTTTCGCGTGTTTTGAAATATACAGAATGTATCGCCACACTGAGTGTAGGTGACGTAAATAGCCGCCGGAATAACGGCGACGCGGTCCAGTTTCACCACCGCGGGGCGAAATCGGGCTAGAGCGTAAATTGGAGCCGCCATTTTATGGCGGCTCTGCGCTGTTCGGGCCCAAACTCCTTCCAGATATGTCATTCTTTTTTGGCTGCCATCACGTAACCGTGCGGCGTTCTTCCTTGTCATGGGCGCGCATCGTCGCTAGGTATCTGAGTAGCTTGTCTTTTCACGGATACTTGCATGTCACCCGCACTGACCATTCGACCCTATTCCGAAGGTGCCCTTAGCCAGGCCGCAGCAAAACTGCGCGCCGGTGAACTTGTGGCCTTTCCGACCGAGACGGTCTATGGACTGGGTGCGGATGCCACCAATGCCGATGCGGTTGCCGGTATCTATGCCGCAAAGCAGCGGCCAAGCTTCAACCCGCTGATCAGCCATTTTCCCGACCGCGACGCGGCGGCAAAGCATGCGGTCTTTGATGCCCGCGCCGACAAACTGGCCGGGGCATTCTGGCCCGGTGCGCTGACACTGGTTCTGCCCCGTCAAAAAGACAGTAATGTCTGCGAACTGGTCACCGCAGGTCTTCCAAGCATTGCCGTACGTGTTCCGGCCCATCCGATGGCGCGTGAATTGTTGCGCGCGGTCGGTCGGCCGATTGCTGCCCCGTCTGCGAACCGTTCCGGGCGCATCAGCCCGACCACAGCAGGCCATGTTGCCCATTCCCTTGGCGATGCGATCAGCATGATCCTTGATGGTGGTCCTTGTGGTGTCGGGCTTGAAAGTACGGTCATTGACCTGACCACGGATCGGGTGGTGATGCTGCGTCCCGGCGGGATTACCATGGAACAGGTTGCAGAGGTTCTTGGCTGTGCGGTCATCATGGCCGAAACCGACGATACCGCACCCAAAAGCCCCGGCATGCTGACCAGCCATTATGCGCCGGGTCTGCCGGTGCGCCTTGATGCAAAAACCGCTGATAGTGCCAAATATGGTAATGAAATCCTTCTGGCCTTTGGCGATTGCAACACCAGGGGATTTGACGCGGTTCTTTGGTTATCCAGAACCGGCGATGACCGCGAAGCGGCTGCCAATCTGTTTGCCAAACTTCATGAAGCCGACCAGAAACGTTTTGACGGCATTGCGATTGCGCCAATCCCCGATAGCGGACTTGGACTTGCGATCAATGACCGCATGAAACGTGCCGCAGCCCCGCGCGCACCGCATCCATCGCCCTGACACGGATATCGCCATGCCCTTTTTGCCAGACGGCGCGATCAATGATCTCAAAGACCTGCTTGGCCCCAAGGGCTGGAGCACCGATCTTGACGTTCTGGCACCGCATAATGCCGAGGCCCGTGGCAAGTTCAAAGGTCAGGCGGAAATCGTCCTGTTTCCGGCCAGTACCGAAGAAGTCGCCAAGGCGGTTGCGATCTGTGCCGCCCATGACATTGCCATTGTTCCGCAAGGCGGCAATACCGGACGATGCGGCGGGGCAGTTGCCGGTTCCAAACAGGTTCTTTTGAACCTGAAGCGCATGAACGCGATTATTGAAATTGACGAGCGCGATTTTACCGCGACCGTCGAAGCCGGTGCGATCCTGCAAACCATTCAGGAAGCCTGTGCCAGGCATGATCTTCTTTTCCCGTTATCACTCGGGGCCGAGGGCAGCTGTCAGATCGGTGGCAATCTTGCGACCAATGCCGGTGGCTTGAACGTCATTCGTTATGGCAATGCGCGGGATTTGTGCCTTGGCCTTGAGGTCGTCCTGCCTGATGGCAGCATCTGGAACGGGCTTTCCAAACTGCGCAAGGACAATAGCGGGTATGATCTTCGCGATCTGTTTATCGGCGCCGAAGGTACACTTGGCATCATCACCAAGGCGACGCTTAAACTGTTTGCCCGTCCCCAGCATGTCGCCACCGCATGGCTTGCCGTGCCATCGCCGGAATGCGCGATTGATCTGCTGGCCCTTGCCCGCCGCCATACCGGCGATGCGATTGCGGCGTTTGAGTTGATCAGCAGCTTTGCCCATGATCTGTCGGTGACCTATCTTAAGGGCCTGACGCGGCCGCTTGCGACCAAGACGAACTGGCATGTCTTGATCGAGCTGACATCGTCGCGCCCGAAGGATGATCTGGAAACACTTCTGGTCGATCTGTTGGCGCAGGCGGTGGAGATCGGGCTTGCGACGGATGCGACCCTTGCGCAGTCCGAAGCACAGCGCAAAAACCTGTGGGCGATCCGCGAAGGCATCCCCGAGGCGCAAGGCTATGAAGGCGGATCAATCAAGCATGACGTATCGGTGCCGGTTTCAAAGGTTGCCGAGCTTTTGAAACGCGGCATGGCGAGCGCGGATGCGCTGATACCCGGCATTCGCCCCTGCCCGTTTGGCCATGTGGGTGACGGCAATATCCATTTCAACTTTACCCAGCCCGCCACCATGGACAAGCAAGCCTATCTTGCGCAGTGGGAAAGCCTGAACAGTGTCATTCACGATATTGTCACCGAGCTTGGCGGATCGATCAGTGCCGAACACGGCATCGGACAGCTTAAGCGCGAAGAGCTTGCGCATTATGCCAGTGTGGAAAAACTGAAATTGCTGCACGCGATCAAGGCGGCAATTGATCCAGATGGCAGGCTTAATCCGGGCAAGATATTGTAATTACCTAACAAAACCTGCCTCATTTCGACACAACTCGTCCATCTATTCGAGCTCTTGCAGGGTCACTTAATTCTCTTCAGTTATGTCGCGACAGACTATTGCAACTTTTGCTTGATTTTATCAGATAAATACACTCAAAATAAATTCTCAAACTCAACGCGACGGAGCCAAATCAATGTCGGCAGATGCTTTCAAAGAATTTCTATTCAAAATGGATGGAATAAATAACAATGCTCCACGTTTCAAATGTATCGTAGCATACGAATCAAAACATGGATTTGAAACTGACAATACGTACGGATGGATGTCTGTCACCACAATGGAGCACGGGAACATTTCATTGGTTGAAACAAAAAAAATCACAAGCGACAATTACCATCTAGACTTCACACCCACATACCAAAATTATTCATTTAAAGGAAAAACTCTAACTATTAAAGGACAGTCAGATAAAATGGGAAATTACAAAGTAACCATCACACCAACTGAATCTTATTAAATGCCATACAGAGCAAAATCGGAAAAATTAAATAAGCGAAGTTGATATAAATTTGGCATTTATTAATCAGAGAATACAATACACTCATCTAAGTTTTTCCTTTGCGCGCCTATTGATATGTAAGCATTGCACCTTAAACTGAAAGTTTCTCTGTGTTCAATGTCGATCCCTATGCGCCCCTTGATACGCCCAAACAGATTGCACCGGGCGTCTGGATTGTTGATGGCCCGGTGATCAGGTTTCAATATGCCGGGCTTAAACTGCCCTTCCCGACCCGGATGACAATCATTCGACTTCAAAGCGGGAAACTGTTTGCCCATTCGCCAATCCGGCTCAATGAAACGCTTCGGGCCGAGGTCGATGCGCTGGGTGAGGTTGCCTATCTGATTGCGCCCAACACCATCCATTATGCCGGTCTGCCTGACTGGCAAAAGGCCTATCCGGATGCACTGGCATTTTGTGCGCCCGGCGTGATCAAGCGTGCCAAATCGGTTGGCATATCAGTACGCTTTGACGGTGAACTGGCTAACAGTGCCGAGCCCGACTGGGCCGATGACATCAAACAGGTGCTGGTTCGGGGCGGCTATCTGAACGAAGCAGTCTTTTTCCACAGCGCTTCCGAAACCCTGATCCTGACCGATCTGATCGAGAATTTCGAACCGCAAAAGGTCAAAAGCCCGTTCTGGCGGTTCATGCTGCGTCTGTTCGGAACCATGGATCCGGATGGATCCGCCCCGCGTGACATGCGGGCAACCTTTATCGGCCATCGTGGTCATGTGCGCAAATGCGTTGAAACCATGATCGGCTGGAACCCGAAGCGCGTCATTCTTGCCCATGGGCGCTGGTACGACACCAATGCAGTTGCAGAGCTTAACCGTGCCTTCCGCTGGGTCCTGAAATAAATCGAATGCAAAAAGGGCGCCCCGCGGGACGCCCTTTTCAGTTTCATGGTCAAAGTCGCAGGCTTATTCGCCCGGACCGGCCCATGGATCCATGGCATTGAGCTTGTCCTGACGACGGACCTCAGACGACTTTTTCCAATCGCCACCAAATGCAGCTTCTTCCCACGAGCCGTAGCTCGGGTTTGGCAGCATGAACCAGCGCTCGCCCCAATAGGTCGCGTATTTGTCCATGACTTCAAGGCGTTCTGCGATCGAACCATCAATCTCGTCGGTGAAGTCGCCGAAATTGTCACCAAATTGCATGATCACACGGTAATCATCCGCAACCGCCTTGCGACGCGGCGTTTTGTTCGATCCCCATGCTTCGACTTCACCACGCAACATGACGTGTTTTTCGTCAGCATAGGGGAAACCGTATTTTTTCAGGTTTTCGATGGTCGGTGTTTCTTCCGGTGCCTTGCGGTTTGACACATAGAAGACTTCCACACCCTTGGCCGCAGCAGCCTTGGTGAATTCAAGCGCGCCCGGGGTCGGGGTCGACACCATGTCATGAACGAATTTCGCCCAGGTTTTGGAGCTGTAATGCGTGCTCTCGGTTACAACCCATGCCTGATATTTCGAGTTGTCCAGAACCGTCTCATCAACGTCCAGAATAACTGCCGGCGGCTTGGACATATAGTTGCCGTCCTGCTCAAGTGCTGCGGTCCAGCTGTGATCGCCAATGGCCGCATCAAGCAGACGGGTCGCACCGGCATAGACCGAAATGGCGGTCGTTTTATATTCGACCGAGGTCTGAAGCCAAAGGGTGCCGTTCAAACCGTCATTCTGTGCAGGTTCCTGCGCCTGTGCACCAAAAGCACAAAGGGCGCTGGTCGCCACAATGGCGGCCACACCAAATGATTTTGCGATAAAGGTCATTTTATATTCTCCCTGTTGATTTCCCGACCCGATGGATGCTGACCATGCAGACAGGATTTCAACAGCATGCCACTGCACTGCGACAAATAAAAAGCCTTTTTCCAGTTCTTGCCGGAAAAAGGCTTTTGCCAGCGGTTTGAAAATAACGCCAAACCGGTGATTATATTTGGAATTCACTCAGGCCGTGGGACGCTTTTCAAATATGTCAAAGCCGTCTTCCAGTGCGGGTTCTTCGTGAATTTTGTCGACGCGCGCATGGGGAGGCCCGTCGTAACAGGCCGTAATCATCGATTGCACCACATCGACCGGACCGCAAAACACCGCCTCTACCGTGCCATCGGTGCGATTGCGCACCCAGCCGGTGAGATCGCGCTTGCGGGCTTCCTCGACGGTCCATGCGCGATACCATACACCCTGTACCCTGCCCTCGATCCGGGCATGAACAGATATGTTGCCAGATCCGGTCTGTGGATCGGGGCGTGTGTCGGTCATGAAAACCTCCCTCGCCTTGGCGTTTCCGGGTTACTTGGCGCCCGGAATTTTTGCATGCAGATGGGCAGTATCAACGAATTTCTGTTTCTGCTCTTCCGATGCCGGGGCCTGATGGTTGTCCTTCCATGCGTCATAGGTCATGCCATAGACAACTTCGCGCGCCCCGTCATAATCCATCGCAACGCCATGGTCGCGTGCAGCAGCCAGATACCATTTGGCAAGGCAGTTGCGGCAGAAACCGGCAAGGTTCATCAGATCAATATTCTGAACATCCTTGCGGTCCTGAAGATGCAGGACAAGACCGCGAAAGGCCGCAGCTTCGAGTTCCAGCTTGGTTTGCGGATCAAGGTCGGCGGCCGGACCATTGGCCAGAACGGCCTCGGTTGACATTTCAGAACCGGCGCAATCAGACATGCTCCATACTCCCAGCAGTGCGGTGTTGTTCAAGTTGTTCAATCATGGCCGGAACGTCAGCGATGCTTTCAGCGGTCACGACATTCTGGTTTTCAATCTCGGTCTGGTCGACCATTTCATGAACCCAGGTTATTTCATAGGGAATGTGGATCGCAGTCCCGCCGCACGCAAGGACCGGCAGGATATCGGATTTCATCGAATTGCCGATCATGATCGCGTCTTCGGGCTCGACACCATAGCGCCCAAAGATGTTGCGATAGGTCAGCGGATCCTTTTCCGAGACAATCTCGATCCCGTCAAACAGGTCTTCGAACCCGGAACGGTCGATTTTAAGCTGCTGTGCGATCAGATCACCCTTGGTGATCAGAACGACCTTGTAGCGTGGATTTTCCGCATAACGGCGCAGAACTTCGACCGCACCATCAATGATACGGGTCGGGGCGCGCAGCATGGATTTGCCGATCTCGGCCAGTTTGTGAATATCTTCTGCACTGATCTTGCGATCAGAAAGCTCGATCGCGGTTTCAATCATCGACAGGGTAAAGCCGGTGATCCCGTAGCCATAGATCGACAGGTTTGCCAGTTCGGCCTGATACAGGCGGTCATCGACCTGTTCGGGGGCAACATAATGGCCCAGCATTTCACGCAACTGAATGTGCGCTTCGCGGAAAAGTGGCTCGTTGTGCCACAGGGTATCATCGCCATCAAAAGCAATCAGTTTATACATTCTTTCGCCTCGTTTCTTGTTATTGGATGGCCGTGTTCATCGGGAATTACAGCCTCGATTTGCGACCATATGGCAGTGCAAACCCGCAGTAAAGCCCCGTTATCTGTATTTAATATTCGCAAATGCACAGTGAAAGGGGTTGAAAACGGAAGTGTTTGCACAGGCTAAAAGAAAAGCCGCCTGAGATTGCTCTCGGACGGCTATTTTGAGAAACGATTGTGAACTCTCACTACCTAACATTTACATGCGTGCTAGGAGCTCGATGTTCTAAGTCTGTTACCGGGGAGTGCAGATAATAGTCGGTCATCAGATAAACAAACTCTTTAACTTGATTAGTATCCTCGTGATCGACATTGAACTGAAAATCATCATCGTTTTGAGCATACGCTATGGGTAAACTCAGTGCTTCAATTCTCTCGACCATTCGCGCGCTAGACAAACGAACAAGAACTCCTTTAGCACTCGCAGAGGCCAAACGACGATAAAGTAGAGGCTTCCCTTTGATAACTCCCAACAAATCTTCATTTGCTGGAATTACTATATTCAGTTCATCAGTAATATAGTTAAACGCATCAACAGACTTCTGGATCGTTGCCGCCCTCAATCCTGTCATCATTTCAAACTTTGAACGGTTGAAGATGTAAACAGAATTCCTCCACACGATTACACAAGGTTGAATGATAAAGTGGAAGACATCCCCCTGGAATTCTTCCAGTCGATTGTCTGCATTCCAAGCAACCGACAAACCCTTTTTCCTCACGATTGTAGAGGACAAAGATCGTGTGACAAAATAAACTGTCTCACCAGCAAGATTGACATTAATTGTGAACATATCAAGATTTTCAGAATACGCATGATCCCTTGGATCAAGCACCCCCGCATCTTCAGAGTTCACAATTCCATCAATGAACGCTGCAACTTCATCAGAATCTTCTGCACTCCAGAATCCGATCTGTCCTTCAACCATGTTGTCGAACGTGTATTCTTCAATTTGGTCCAACACATCATCGCCCCGAAGCACTTCTATAGCCTCATCCCGGAACTTTTCGGAGAGCTCGTCTTCCAGCACAGCCCTCCTCCACCCATCGTGGAGATCACCTTTAATCCGTGAGTGCGTGCATACTAGCGGGACAACATCACCGGCAATTTCTTCAATCAAGTTTTGCAGGTCACGAAAGTGAGTTTTTCCTACTTGCAAGTCGGGCATTCAATTCACCTTAGATGTTGTGCGCGCTAACTACCGTAATAGTATACCCCAACTGCACTAACCTCTTTCAACCTTAAATTTCTATTTCCACTAATATTCTTAGATGCCGAAATAAGGACAACAGGTCGTTTGTTCTGACCTCTTGTCTCAAAGGCTCGATAAAGATGAAAGTCAACGGCCAGAAAAAGAGGATTTACGTAGACTTTATCCATCAGAATGTAGATTGAAAACACGACAATGTAAGTTGCCAAAACTGAGAAAACCTGATCCGCTTGATCCAATCCAGCTGTGACTATTATTGGCAGGTAACCAAGCACATAAATTAAAACTTCGCTATCAGCCGCCTCAATGTCCTCCAACTGAACATAGCGTTCTTTTGGTTTCGATGCGTATAGCAGCAGTCCACCACCAACAATAAATCCAAGCCCTCCTAGCCCTAACAAAGCAGTTCCCCAAATGGGATCAATTCCCTTTGTAAAGAGGCACTTCCCCCCAGCTATAAGAAACAAGGGCGCATAAGATGAGAAAACGAACACTAACTTATAATATGATCGCATAATTATCTCGAACAAAACAAGAACAAATCATAGCGTAACATGATTTATCCATAATGCAAAACACCTCAAGCAGCATAGGCTGCTTGAGGTGTTAGAGTCACACATTGGAGTTAACTTTTATTCGTCTTTTTCGAACTCGATGATAATTGCATCGACCGACAGGTTTGCACCCTGCTCGGCATGGATCTTTTTGACCACGCCCTTGCTTTCGGCCTTCAGCACGTTTTCCATCTTCATGGCTTCGAGGATACAAAGTTCCTGTCCTGGCTGAACCGTCTGGCCTTCGGTCACGGATACCTTGACCAAAAGACCCGGCATCGGCGATTGCAGGAAGTTAGACATGTCTGGCGGCGCCTTGAACGGCATCAGTTTCTGAAGCTCTGCCACGCGGGGCAGAAGTACCTTGAAGCTGCGCTGAACACCGTTTGACGACAGGCGGAAGCCAATACCTTCGATATCGATCTGAACGCAGACCAATTCACCATCGATTTCACCGACAAACATCGGATCACCGATTTTCCAGTCCGACACCACGCCATAGCTGCGATCACCGATGGCCACAATGTAATCGCCGTTAACACCATCAAACTCGATATCAAACGGGGTATGCTCATCGCCGCTGACCGCAACCCAGCTTTCGGAAACCTTGATCGGGTGGTCGCTGACCTGCCCGGTGATACCGGAATTGCGTTCGGCATAACGCTGATTAAGGTAGGCGGCGACAACAATCAGGGTCGAAGGATCTTCATCGGGAAGATCATCAGACGAGAAACCGTCGGGATATTCTTCGGCAATGAAGTTGGTGGTGATATTGCCATCCTGGAACCGTTTATTGGCCATGACAGCGGCCAGGAACGGGATGTTGTGGGAAATCCCACGGATGTAATAGGCATCAAGGGCGCTACGCATTTCGGCAATCGCCTGATCACGGGTTTCCCCATAGGTGATCAGTTTTGCGACCATCGGATCGTAATACATCGAAATCTCGCCGCCTTCATAGACGCCGGTATCAACGCGCACCGTCGCACTTTCTGCGGGCGGTTGATATTTCACCAGACGCCCGGTAGATGGCAGGAATTCGCGGAACGGGTCTTCGGCATAGACGCGGGTTTCCATCGCCCAGCCGGTCATGGTTACGTCATCCTGTTTAAGGGTCAGTTCCTGCCCGTCGGCGATCCTGATCATCCATTCGACAAGGTCCTGCCCGGTGACAAGTTCGGTCACCGGATGTTCGACCTGAAGACGGGTGTTCATTTCAAGGAAGTAGAAATTCTTGTCCTTGTCGACGATGAATTCCACGGTCCCGGCCGAGCAGTAATCCACCGCACGCGCCAGTGCCACGGCCTGTTCGCCCATGGCCTTGCGGGTTGCCGGATCGATAAAGGGTGACGGGGCTTCTTCAACGACCTTTTGGTGGCGGCGCTGAATGGAACATTCACGCTCGCCGAGATAGATCGCATTGCCGTGCTTGTCGGCCAGCACCTGAATTTCAATATGGCGCGGTTCTTCAACGAATTTTTCGACAAAGACACGGTCATCACCAAACGAGCTTGCCGCTTCCGACGTCGCACGTTCGAACCCTTCGCGGCATTCGGCGTCATTGCGCGCGATACGCATACCCTTGCCACCACCGCCCGCGGATGCTTTCAGCATCACCGGATAGCCGATTTCGTTGGCGATCTTGATGGCCTCGTCGGTATCCTTGATCACGCCCATATAGCCCGGAACCGTGGAAACCC
The DNA here is from genome assembly GCF_037027285.1 of Thalassospira sp. CH_XMU1448-2. NCBI lineage: Bacteria > Pseudomonadati > Pseudomonadota > Alphaproteobacteria > Rhodospirillales > Thalassospiraceae > Thalassospira > Thalassospira sp. CH_XMU1448-2. The sequence continues at coordinate 32,817 of NZ_JAYMEA010000002.1, read as the reverse complement.
CGGCATCCGCGGCGATTTTCTTGGATGTAATCTTGTCACCCATGGCGGCAATCGCACCATTCGGCGGGCCGATAAAGGCGATATTGGCGGCATCAAGGGCCTTGGCGAAGGCCTGATTTTCCGACAGGAAACCATAGCCCGGATGCACGGCCTCGGCACCGGTTGCCTTACAGGCTTCGATGATCTTGTCGATGATCAGATAGGACTGGTTGGTCGGGGCCGGACCGATATGGACGGCCTCGTCAGCCATCTGCACATGCAGGGCAGCTTTATCCGCATCGGAATAAACCGCGACGGTTTTGATGCCCATCTTGCGGGCTGATTTGATCACACGGCAGGCAATTTCACCGCGGTTGGCAATCAGGATTTTCGAAAACATGGATGTCTCCCAATATGTCTTGGCGGATTACAACGGAATGTTGCCGTGTTTCTTTTCCGGGTTCTTGATGTCTTTGTTGCGCAGCATGCCAAGCGCCTTGCAAATGCGGCGGCGTGTACCGTGCGGCATAATGACATCATCGATAAAGCCCTTGCGGCCCGCGACAAACGGGTTGGCGAATTTTTCGCGATATTCCTCGGTGCGGGCTTCGATCTTGGCCGGATCATTCATGTCAGACCGGAAGATAATTTCCACAGCCCCCTTTGGCCCCATCACCGCAATTTCCGCGGTCGGCCAGGCATAGTTGACATCACCGCGCAGATGTTTGGACGCCATAACGTCATAGGCGCCGCCATAGGCCTTGCGCGTGATTACGGTGACTTTTGGCACCGTTGCCTCGGCATAGGCATAAAGAAGCTTGGCACCATGTTTGATGATCCCGCCATATTCCTGTGCGGTGCCCGGCATGAAGCCCGGCACATCAACAAGAGTGACAATCGGAATGTTATAGGCATCGCAGAACCGCACAAAACGCGCGGCCTTTTTGGAACTGTCGATATCAAGGCAACCGGCCAGAACCATCGGCTGGTTGGCGACAACACCGACGGTACGGCCATCCATACGCGCCATGCCAATGATGATGTTTTTGGCGTAGTCAGGCTGAATTTCAAAGAAATCGCCCTCATCGACGATCTTTGCAATCAGCTCCTTCATGTCATAGGGCATGTTGGGGTTTTCAGGCACCAGCGTATCAAGCGAGAAGTCATCACGCGTGATCGGGTCTTCGCACAGATGGGCGGGTGGGTCTTCCTTGTTACACAGCGGCAGGAAGTCCATGAAACGACGGGTCTGCAGCAACAGATCAACGTCATTGTCAAAGGCCAGATCGGCAACGCCCGAAACCGATGTATGCGTTGACGCACCACCAAGCTGTTCGTGGGTGACTTCCTCGTGGGTCACGGTCTTGACCACATCGGGACCCGTCACGAACATATAGGAGCTGTCCTTGACCATGAAGATGAAGTCGGTCATGGCCGGGCTGTAAACAGCGCCACCGGCACAGGGCCCCATGATCAGGGAAATCTGCGGAATAACGCCCGATGCCTCGACATTGCGCTGGAACACATCGGCATAACCGGCAAGACTTTCGACACCTTCCTGAATACGGGCACCGCCCGAATCATTCAGACCGATGACCGGAGCACCGACCTTCATCGCCTGATCCATGATCTTTCCGATCTTGCGCGCGTGCGCCCCGGAAAGTGCACCGCCAAACACGGTGAAGTCCTGCGAAAACACAAAAACAAGCCGACCATTGATCGTACCGTGACCGGTGACAACACCATCGCCCGGGATGCGGTTTTCGGTCATGCCGAAATCCACACAATCATGTTCGACAAACATATCCCATTCTTCGAAGGAACCCTCATCAAGCAACACATCAAGACGTTCACGTGCAGTGAGCTTGCCTTTGGCGTGCTGATTATCAATGCGTCGCTGGCCACCACCCATGGCGGCTTCGGCGCGTTTCGCTTCGAGCTTGGCGATGATTTCTTGCATCTTGCGTTTTCCTTGCTGTGAACGGGCGTTTTGCACATTTCGCCCAATGTGCGCGTCCTGAGAATGAAATAGCATTATTCGGTACTGGAATGCCAATTATTTTTGACAGTTTGGTCTCATGCCAAAATCGACCGCAAAGGCCTGATTTCCCTAACGTCATTGTGATATGTGAGAAGAAGCTGGACTAAAGTCTAGAGGTGGGCGCAAGCAAGCTTCATCAGAAACCGCGATTTACCCGTTCAGCAGCGCCAAAAGCAACCGCCCCTCATCAACAATCCGGGGCAGCACAACTTCTTCAGCCCCGATCAATATGCTTCGCGCTTTGCCGCCATCTCATGAATGAGTGATGACAAACTGTCGCCGCACAAGAGCTTATCACATTCTTCGCAGCTTTCCGCGACGCCCGTCTTGTGGAAGCAATATTTATTCCGCCCGCATTCCTTGGCACGATAAAGCGCCCGATCAGCATCGTTGTAAATCAACTCCGGATTGCTTTCGCCATCATGACAGGTTGTTATGCCGATGCTTGCGCCCACATGGATTGTCTGACCGTCAATGATATGGGGCTTTGAAATTTCCTCGATGATCCGGCTGGCCGGTATTGCGGCATCGGTCACTTTTTCAATCAGCGGCAGGATAATCGCGAATTCATCCCCGCCAAGCCGGGCGACAACATCCGCGCCACGCGAATGGGTCTTGATGATTTCGCCAACCCTGATCAGAAGCTTGTCGCCCATCGGATGACCGTATGTGTCATTAACGGCCTTGAAGTAATCAAGATCGAGCAACATCAAAACCACGTTCTTTTTATAACGGCGGTTTAGCTGCACAATCTGCGAAAGCATTGTATTGAACTGATAGCGGTTGGCCAGACCGGTCAACTGATCGGTTTGGGCAAGACGTCTGATTTCTTCCTCAACCGCTTTGGACGGCGTGATGTCGGTATGCGTGCCCGACATACGAAGCGGCTTGCCCGCATCATCCCATTCCACAACCTTGCCACGGTCAAGAACCCAGACCCAGTGTCCGTCCTTGTGGCGCATCCGGCATTCACATTCGTAATACTCGTCCTGTCTGGCAAAAACCCGTTCAAGCCGCGTATTGGACTGTTCAAGATCGTCCGGATGACAATAGGTAATCCATGTTTCGATGCTGGTATTGCCAAGCTCTTCAAGACGATAGCCAATGATATCGGCCCATCTTTCGTTAAAACGAACATCCCCGGTCTGGACGTGCCATTCCCAGGTCCCGACATTGGTCCCCCAAATGATTTCATCAAGGCGTTGACGTTCGCTTGACAGGGCATGGTTCACATCAACCAGCTGTTGCTCATAGTTTTTACGATCAGTCACATCGAAATTTGTTGAATGGATAAACTGGCGCTCGTCAAGTTCGATCAGGCCGGCATGGATCTGGATGTCACGCAAGGATCCGTTGGCCAGCCGATGCTGCACATCAAAACTTGCCGCTCCCTTTTCCAGAACATCGATAATATGTTTTCTGACTTCACCGCTACCATTCACATTAAGATCAAGAATGGTACGTCCGATCAGACCGTCATCCTCAAACCCGTAGAATGCCTTGGCCGCATTACTGGCATCAACAATACGCCCGTCAGCGGGATCAATCAGCAAATTGACCGCTGTCGTATTCTTGAACATCTGGCGATAGAGCCGTTCGCGTTCCTGAATGGCCACTTCGGCCTTTTTCACCGCGTTGATATCGGCAAAGGATACGATGACGCCATCAAAGCTTTTGTTGTCTTCGCTAAATAACGGTTCGGCATTGATCCGTATCCAGGAAAACGAGCCATCTGGCTGATTAACCCCCATCACGATATCGGCCTGACTTTTGTGGGTCGCCATAACCTTTGCCGCCGGATGATCTTCGCCCGGAAAAGGAGATCCGTCGACATGCACACAATTCCATCGCGGATCAATCGGCGTGACCCCGGTTAACTCGTCCGCCGTGAGGCCAAGGATCGAAAGGGCCGCATGGTTAAATTCGACAATTGCGCCCGAAGCATCATGAACAACCACACCTTCGGCCAATGCTTCAAGAAGGCGCTTGTAGCGTCGCTCGGCATCGCGCGATGAATCTTCACCGCGTAACTGGCTCTGTTGTGCTTTCATATTTGCAGCAGGCGTCATTCGGATCGTTGCCTTCAAATCAGTCCAGACCAGCTTTGATCGGCCTGTTTTCATTCCTCACCCACGTTCCACCACACATGCGACAGAACAAAGAAACTAATACTACGGTATATAATACACTTCCATCACTTATACCATTGGAGAGTGCACACCAATTGATTTCCAGCATAACCACGCGTGTAAAAAAGCGCCGAAACACCAAAACAAGAAAAGGGGCAGTTTCCTGCCCCTTTTCTTGTGAAATCTCTGAAATGTTTCGGCCGGTGTCAGCTGCCAGACAGCAACTCCAGATATCGGCCGGTTGCCAGCAATTCTGCCTTGTGGCGCTCACATCGTGCCACGGCCTCGGCATCATCGCCCCACTGCTCTATCGCGTATTCTTCGTCAAGCATCGCGCATTCAAAGGCGTGCTGCGCATCGATCTCGCGCTTCATCACGGCAAGACCAATGACCACGGAACCCGATACCGTGGTCAGACTGTGCAAGGCGGTCAGATGATAGTCATCAAAGCTTTTTACATGGTCCTGCAAACGCAAAAGCGATTGATCATCCTGACTGATCGGCATTACGCCTTCAGTCACGGCAAGCGCAACATCAAGATCGGACTTTGCCCAGTCAAGAAGCGGTTGCCATGCCCTGGCCTGACGTTCGATCAGGTCCTTGGGAAATGATGCCCGATAGCATAACAGGTCAGACCGGCCATAGCCGGTAAGTTCAGCGATAACCGCATCGCGGTGCGGACGCACCCGGTCAATGGCGGTTGCAGCCAGTTGCATGATCGGCATGGTCGCCGGTTGAACTTTTTCCCCCTGCGCATCCCATTCAGCAGCAATTTCGCGCGCCAGAATTTCAGAAGGCAGCAGGAATTCTGCCTTTGCAGGTGACTTTACCGCGCGACCATCAAGATGCACGCGCCATCCCGAACCGCTGTCATCGGCAGCAGCTTCGGCTTTTTTATAGAAGCGATTGATCGTTTTTGTAAGCATGATCGCCATATGCCTAAAAGCAGCGCGCTGTGCAAGGGCTTTTCACCGCATCAGATTGCAGTTTGGGCGATTATCAATAATTTCTGTATAATTTTTGATCAATTTACCCCATTGACCAAATAATAAACAACTCTACTCTGCTTGATGAAGATTACAAATCCGCAACAAAGCGGGCGCATTCGCGACATGGCATACGAATTGCTGTGTCATCAGGGGATTATTCGGTTGCAGGGTCGGCATAATCGACCCAAAACAGGAGGCTTCTTAACAAATGACGACTTTTACAAACCGGCTCTTGGGTGCAGCACTCGGTGCTGCGGTTGCACTTGGCGCACATTCAGCCATGGCTGAAATGGCGATCAAATTCTCGCTCGACTGGAAATTCGAAGGTCCGGCAGCACCGTATCTTCTGGCCAAGAAAAATGGCTATTTCGATGAAGAAGGTCTGGATGTGACCATTGACTCGGGCAACGGCTCGGTCGGTGCGATCACCCGTGTTGCCAGCGGTGCCTATGATGTGTCGCTTGCTGATATCAACTCGCTGGTTGAATTCAATGCATCGAACCCGGATCGTGCCATGAAGTCGATCTTCATGGTCTATGACCGCCCGCCCTTCTCGCTGTTCATGCTCAAGAAATCGGGCATCACCAAGCCGGAAGACCTGATTGGTAAAAAACTCGGCGCCCCGGTCTTTGATGCATCGCGCAAGCTTTATCCTGCATTTGCTTCGGCAACCGGCCTTGAACTTGATGCCGTAACCTGGGAAAGCATGGATCCGCCGCTGCGTGAACCGATGCTGGTACGTGGCGATGTCGATGCGATTTCCGGCCACTATTTCACCTCGATCCTCAACCTTCAGGCACAGGGCGTTACCAAGGATGACCTGACCGTTTTCCAATACAAGGATTTCGGTATGGACTTCTATGGCAATGGCCTTCTTGCATCGCCTGACATGATGGAAAACCATGCCGAAGAACTGCGCGGTTTCCTGCGCGGTGTTGTCAAAGGCTGGCGTGCGGCAATTGCCGACCCGGCATCGGCAATCGAGGCCCTTAAGGAAGTCGATCCGCTGATCGACCCGGCCCTGGAGCTGCAACGCCTTCAGATGGCGATTGATGAAAACGTCGTCACCCCGGACACCCTTGAAAATGGCATGGGCATGGTCAAAACCGACCGTATGGCCAAGGCAATCGATCAGGTCGCACTCGCATTCGGCTTTGAAAACAAGCCGACCGTTGGTGACGTCTTCACCGACGTTTTCATGCCGGGCGCAGAAGACCGTAAAATCAAGTAAGTCACGTGACATTCCGGGGCGGTCGATCATCCGCCCCGGTTTTCTATTGATGACCACCAATCCATAATAAGAACGACCGAGACAAGCAGGGGGAATGACTGCAGTGTCGAAGAGCTTTGTCGAACTCAACAATGTCAGGCTGCGCTATAGTGAAGGCGACGAGCTGGCGCTTGAAACCACCAATATGAAAATTGACAAGGGGGAATTTATTGCTGTTGTCGGCCCGTCAGGCTGCGGCAAGTCTTCCTTGCTTAAACTTGTTTCCGGTCTGATGCCCCCATCCGAGGGCAATGTCATTGTCGACAACAAGGAAGTCAGTGGCCCGCTCAAGATCGTTGGCATGGCTTTCCAGAACCCGACCCTTTTGCCCTGGCGGACCACGCTCGATAACGTGCTGTTGCCAATGGAAATCGTTAAACCGCATCGTAACCGACTGCGCAAGCATCGCGCCGAATATGAAGAACGCGCGCGCAAACTTCTGGCCAGTGTCGGCCTTCAGGGACATGAAGACAAATATCCGTGGGAACTGTCGGGCGGAATGCAGCAACGTGCATCACTTTGCCGCTCACTGATCCATGAACCTGATCTTTTGATGCTTGATGAACCGTTCGGGGCACTTGATGCCTTCACCCGCGAAGAATTGTGGGACATCTTGCAGAACCTTTGGATGGTGCGTCCCTTCACCGTCATTCTGGTGACCCATGATCTGCGCGAGGCAGCCTATCTGGCTGATACCATTTATGTAATGTCCAAGCGTCCGGGCAAAATTCTGGTGGCACGTGAAAACACCCTGCCCCGCCCGCGCGATCAGGAAACCACCTTTACCCAGCCATTCACCGACCTTGTCCATGAACTGCGCAGTCACATCCGTGACGTGCGAGAATCCTGAGGGGGCGGGCAGATATCATGAAAAAGAAACTCAACCTTTCCAAAGCAGCCCCGTGGCTTAGCGCAATTGGTCTTTTTGTTCTGTGGGAACTGATTGTCCGTATCTTCAACATTCCGCCCTATGTCCTGCCAACCCCGTCCGAAAGCATCATTGTCGGCTGGCAGTTCCATGAAGCGATCTGGATGCATGCAGTTCACACGCTTTATACGACGCTTGCCGGCTTTGCCATTGCGGTTGTGTTTGGCGTTGTGCTTGGGGCGCTGGTCGGCTCAAGCCGGGCGATATATGATGCGGCAAACCCGCTTCTGGTCGGCTTTAACTCGGTCCCGAAGGTTGCCCTTGTCCCGGTTTTGGTCATGTGGTTTGGCATCGGGACAGTTCCGGCAATCATCACCGCATTTCTGATCTCGTTCTTCCCGATTGTGGTCAACGTGGCGACGGGTCTGGCGACCCTTGAGCCGGAATTGCGCGATGTGTTGCGTTCGCTTGGCGCGACCCGTCGCGATATTCTGGTCAAGGTCGGCTTCCCGCGTGCCATGCCCTATTTCTTTGCATCGCTTAAGGTTGCGATCACGCTGGCCTTTGTCGGATCGGTAATTTCTGAAACCGTGGCATCGAATGTCGGGGTCGGGTATCTGATGCTTTCGGCGTCATCGAAATTCAACATGCCGCTGGTCTTTGCCGGTCTTCTGGTGATCGCGGTGATGGGGATTGCGATGTACGAGATATTCAACGTGATCGAGCGCCGTTCGACCAAATGGGCCAATCGCGGCAATCAGAACATCTGATCGCATTCATCAGACAAATAAAAAGGCCGGGATTTTCCCGGCCTTTTTTGGTCATACAATAGCAAGTCGTGGCTTTGGGCTAGGCCAGATGATCACCAAAGAATGCCATGGTGCGCTCCCAGGCCAGCATCGCATCTTCGCTGTCATAGCGGGCACCACTTGGATTGGCAAAGGCATGGTCGGCTTCGTACCAGTAGAACTGATAATCCGATTTACCCGCGATTCGAAGGGACTGTTCGAACCCGTCGACCATTGCCTTGTTGATGCTTTTATCAAGGGTTCCGAAATGCCCCAGAAGCGGCGCATTGAGGGTTGCGACCTGTTCCGGGGTCTTTTTGACATTGCCGTAATAGATCACAGCCGCATCAATATCGGTGGCAAGCGCCGTATTGAGCGACCAGCCACCCCCAAAGCACCAGCCAACAGAGCCAACCTTGCCCGTTGAATCCTTGTGATTGCGCAGGAATTCGACCGATGACTGCAATTTGCGGGTCGCCACAACCGGATCAAGCCCCGCCATCAGCGCCTTTGCACCATCGGGCGTGGTTGCTGGCGGCTTGCCATAGAGATCAACCGCAAGCGCAATATAGCCCTGTTTGGCATATTCGGCAGCAACGGCACGGATCTGATCATTAAGCCCCCACCATTCGTGGATCAGGATCACAGTCGGCGCAGGCAATGTTGCGGGCATGGCAATCTCGGCTGCCATCTGATCGCCTTCGGGGGTCGTGATCGTCACTTTTTCAAGCATCGACCCGGCGGCATGGGCCAGCATCGGGTCGGCAAGAATAACAGCAAGCGGCAGCGCAATAGCGCCCTTCAGAAACAGTCGACGGTCCTCATCTGTCGCCTTGGGTGGCGGACCAAGATCTTCGTGGGAACCACATCCATCAAGGGTACACATGTTCAAGCCTCCTCTGATTCTTGTTTTGTGGAATTTCCATCTTTTGCGAAAAGGCGGGGTCTTGGCAAATGACAATCATGTCATCGCCCTGGCCACGCCATAACCCCGAACATCAGATTATTCTGCCCGGTGCCTTTAATACGGTCGCATCACTGCACAAGATCATGTCGGCACGCCAAACTTTGGCAAACTGCAGCTTGCGATTGCACCTCACAGCTGGTTTAACCATCCCGTTACACGCCATTGCCGCAGGGAGACATCATGCGCGATATCGAAACCGTCCTGTTTGATCTTGGTGGGGTTCTTGTCGACTGGGATCCGCGCCATCTGTATCGCAAGATTTTTACCGACCCTGCGGAAATGGAAAAGTTCCTGTCCGAAGTCTGCCATCCGCACTGGAATTTTTTGCATGACAAGGGTGCGCTCAGCTTTGCCAATTCCATCCCGGATTTGCAGCATCGCTATCCGCATTACCACGATCAGATCGCGGCATGGAATGATCGCTGGCCGGAAATGATGAAAGGCCCGATTGAACGCACAGTCGGCATCCTCGAAGACCTGAAGGCCAGAAACAAGGTCCGTCTGTTTGCCCTTACCAACTGGTCGGCAGAAACCTGGCCCCATGCGCTTGAACGGTTCGAGTTCCTCAATCACTTCGAAGGCATTCTGGTTTCTGGTCAGGAAAAACTCGCCAAGCCAGATCCGCAGATTTTTGATCTTGTCTGCGCGCGCTTCAAGCTCAATCCGCGCGAAACACTGTTTATCGATGATAGCGAAAAGAACATCCAGCAGGCACGCGAAATGGGCTTCATGACGCACTGGTTCCGCGATCCGGTCAAGTTGCAGCGCGAAATGATCGAAGATCGCCTGTTTTAACAATGGTCCGCCACAAATGACAAAGGGCACCCGAACGGTGCCCTTTATTTTGATCCGGTCAGATATCGGGATTATCGGCGACCATTGCGCAGATAATTGCCAAAGCATTCCCCGAAGACATATTCCCAGCCCGACAGATATCCTTCACGCAGGGCCGGAGCGATATCACCGACATTTTCCCACGCCTTGTGTTCAAGGCGGATCACACAGCGCCCGAAATCATTCAGATCAAACCTGACATCAATCAGGGTAAAGTCCCCGACATCCCACCCCGGGTGCCAGGTAAAGGACAGGGCTTCACCCGGTTGCCAGTTTTCAATCCGGCCCCAGACGATGTCTTTCTTGCCTTTTACCCGCTCGATAATCTTGCCGCCCGCAACGGGATCAAGCTCAACCGCAAGACAATCCTTTTTGGAAATCGAATGGCTGTCGGTTGGCCACCAGCTGCCAAAGCCCTTGGTAAAGGCATCAAAGGCGTCTTGCGGGTCAATCGCCACCACCAGCTCGAAGCTGATCGGGGCCAGTTCCGGGTTTTTAAGCGGCGTCACGATCGTCTTCCCAGATCTTGTCGAGTATATCAGGCAGATCGTCAAAATGGCTGATCACGGCATGTGCGCCGGACGCGTGAAGCGTTTCGACATCGTGATAGCCCCAGTCAACGCCAATCGCAATCATTCCGGCAGCACGGCCCATCTCGATATCATAGCTGGTATCCCCGACAATAACAGCATTGGGCGCATCGACACCGGTTTCATCAAGAGCTGCCATGAGCATCGCCGGATTGGGTTTTGACGGATGGTTGTCGCAGGTCTGCAAAGTCACAAACCGGCCTTCAAGTTCATTGCGCGCAAGTACCGCGTCAAGACCTCGGCGCGCCTTGCCGGTTGCGACACCGCTCAGCCACTGACGACGATCAAGCTCGGCCAGAAGTTCACGCACACCGGGGAAAAGCGGCTCGTAGAAATCAGGCGTCTGGCGCAGGGTAAAGAAAGCCGTTTTATAAGCCGCAGTCACCGCTTCAATCAGGGCATTGTCAATGCGATTGGGGGCAGCCAGCTTCGTGATGGCTTCGGGCAGGCTCAGACCGATGATCGTACGGGTATTTTCAAGCCCCGGGCAATCCAGACCATGTTGTGCAAACGCATGATCCATGCAGTGCGCAATCGCGTGCTGGCTGTCAACAAGGGTGCCGTCACAATCAAATACAACAAGTCTGAGCGGGTCGGTGGTCATGCGTGGTCTTTCATCCTGAATTTCAGAAAGCCAGAACCTAATGCAAACGGAACCAAAGATCGAGTCCCTGACCAACGCAATGCAGAACCATTTTTAGTCACCCGCGAAGCATTGGAAACCACAGGTAAAATTTGATCTTCTTTTGATCACCTCAAAGACGCGATATTATGATCTTCTGACCTTGTAACGGCGGAGGCAACCCGTGCTCACGCTACGTGACTGCATCGATTTCAGTGATCTGAAGGAGGAAGAAATACTCGCGATTGCCGAGTGTGAGCATATCCCGCTTGTATCGGCCTTGGAGGAAGGCGAAAGCATGGTACACACTGCACATGGTCGCAAACGTATTGCGTGCATGATCAAGGGTCAGGCCGAAATGTGTGAACGCATGGGAAATACGGTTCATGCCCAATATCTGAACCGGGTGCATGATGCCTTCATCAAACGTTTCGGAAAACACTAACTTACCGCTGATAAAGCTCGAATGTCATTCAACGCCTTTTGGTTTTGACCTCTGACAGGGACGAAAAAGCCGACGCACTGCGTCGGCTTTTCGCGGTTTCAGGCCAGATCAAAAGACCGGCGTTATTTCTTGCGCGACCGGGACGGTTTCGCCTTGGGTTTTGGTTTTTCTTCCTTTTCGCGGTGAATTTCCGGCGTCAGGAATTTGGTCGGCGTTTTCGGATCAAAGTTGAGCGCCTTCAAGGTCTCGGCAAAGTGCGGCGGCACTGGTGCCTCGATGATCACGCGATGCCCGGTCACAGGATGCGGGAAATCAATCGCACGTGCATGCAGATGCATCTGGTTGGACAAACCATCAAGGAATGCTTTGGCCCCGCCATATTTACCATCCCCAAGGATCGGGCATTCAATGGCCTCGCAATGAACGCGCAGCTGGTGCGTCCGCCCGGTCAGTGGCGACAGCGCAAGCCAAGCGGCCTTGCGTCCGGCGCGATGAAGCTGACGGAACACGCTTTGTGCCGATTTGCCAAGCTTTTCGTCGATGACCATCTTTTCCCCGCCCTTGCCTGCGAGTTTGGCAAGCGGCGCATCAATCAGACCTTCGCGTTCGGCCGGTGCACCAGCAACAATCGCCCAATACAGCTTGCGGGTTGATTTGTCCTTGAATGCCTTGGTCAGGGCATGGGCTGCTGATGCCGAACGGGCCAGCAGCAAAACGCCGCTGGTGTCCTTATCAAGACGGTGAACCAGCTTCGGACGTTCCTTGCTATCGAGTTTGAGGGCATCAAGCATGCCGTCAACATGAAGCGACGTGTTGGTTCCGCCCTGTACGGCAAGACCGGCAGGCTTGTTGATCGCGAGAACCACTTCGTCATAGAAAATCACGGAATCGCGCAGGGCCTGAAGATCTGCCTCGCTGGCATCGGACTTGGACGGTCCGGCCTGTTTGCGCTGCTGGACTTCGGCGGGGTTATAGGCCCCGTCCTGCGCCCATGGTTCAGCCCCGCCACCGGACATGACCGGTACGGGCGGGACACGGATTTCCTGTCCCGGCTCGACGCGCTGATTGGCCTTGGCACGTTTGCCGTCGACGCGGATCTGACCGCCACGCAGAAACTTTTGAACCTGACCGAATGTAAATTCCGGGCAATTGCGCTTGAACCAGCGATCAAGCCGCAAATCGGCTTCGTCAGCTTTGACCTTGCGCAGAGTGACACCACTCATTGCAGAATACCCCTTACCAGCGCCATCGCGCCAAACAGTGCGGAAATACCAACCACGACAGAAACAATCACATACAGGGCCGACAGGCCAAGATTGCTTCGTTCATATAGGGTCGCCACATCCAGCGAAAAAGTCGAAAAGGTTGTAAATGCCCCAAGAAAACCGGTCACAAGCAGTGCGCGCATTTCCGGCCCCATCGAAAGTTTAAGGGCCGAAAGTTCGATCAGCACGCCCATCAGAAACGAACCGACGATATTGACCGTAAGCGTTCCCCAGGGAAATCCATTACCCAGAAGCGAGCCCATCATCACAGAAACACTGTGACGTGCGATCGCACCAACGGCGCCACCCAAGGCAATGGAAGCGATAAACAACGGTGAAAATTGCATGGCGCGGAACCTATTCTTTCAAACACCAAAAGTCACGCGTGAAAACCGCATGGGCCCAAGGCAATATCAGAACCCCGGCACGCTTACGACCAGATCGCAGATCAGGTCTGCTATCTGACCTCAGTGTACTTTTAATTTCAATGATCTAAGTTTGGATTAACCCGCCGGTCCCATTCTTGTGACTATATCGGCAATCCAGGCCCGGGTGCGTTTTTCGTTTTGCTGGATATCGTCAAGGCCATAGACCGACTGGGCAAACAGGCAAAACGAAATATCACCGCCCTTTTCGGGCAGGACAAGCTCGACCTCGACCCAGTCGGGAAAATGGAAAATCGGGCTGCGTGCAAGGAAGTACAGGCGTCCGGGCTCCGCTCCGCTGACACCGGTTTTGGCTGTCATGCCGTGTGCGGGAGCCGTTTCGATCATGACATCGGCCAGTGTCGATGCCGCCGCATTAAAATGCGGGCTTTGCATTGACCGGTCTGTTTTGGGCAGCAGATCATCCGGGCAGGCAACGAAGAAGTTGCGTGTTTGCGGCACCGGCGTATCAGGTGCGAAGGTGAATTTGGGCGGTTCTCCTGCCGGTAACATATGGTCGATCAACCCGGTAAAGCGAACGACCACAAATATCCCTGCGAGTACTACCAAGCCCCATATTGCAAACATTACCAGTCGTCTCAATCGCACCACCTGTCTGTTTGCACGCAAGCCAGCCCATCTGGCACACGCCGACACGGCGATTACAATAATACGAATTGGGCCGGAATCAAAATGCCCGACTGGGGAACAGTCGGGCACCGGGAGATGCGAAATACAGCAATCAACGAACGGGGGGGGAAATTGGTTTCGTTGATCAGCAAATTCGCACTGCATTCGCAGTCAAGGTTGTTCGATCAGGCGACAGAAGGCAATGCAACTGCTTCGACATTGGCGATGGCGCGCTGCATGGCTTCTTCGGCATTTACCGCAAAGCCGGATGCGTCAATGATTTCAACTTCCGAAATCCCGACGAAACCAAGCACCTGTTTCAAATACGGGGTCGCAAAATCCGCAGGGCTGTTGACCGGCACGCCGCCAGTCGCAACAACAACATAGGCTTTTTTGCCGCCGAGCAGGCCAACCGCGCCGTTTTCGGTGTATTTGAAGGTCACACCAACACGGGCAATCAGGTCAACCCAGGCTTTGAGGGTCGAAGGAACGCTGAAGTTATACATCGGCGCACCAATGACAAGGACATCAGCCGCCTGAAGTTCGGCAACCATCTTGTCCGAGACAGCAATTACTTCTTTCTGTGCGTCGGTACGGGATTCTTCCGGGGTGTAGAAGGCTCCAACAGTTTCACCGGTCAGTGCGGAAATTGCTTTATCATTGGCATCACGCTCAACGACTTTGGCGGACGGATCGGCAGCAACGATGCGCTCGATCAGTTTGGAAGCGATCTGACGGGAGTTGGAATTCTCACCGTTCACAGATGCGTTCACATGCAGAATATTGGTCATTTGAGGTCTCCAGAAACGTGTTCGTTTGTTGACCTGAAACTACTCTTCTCTGCCGTTCCTGTTTATCCCAAGACTGTTCACCAGATTGTTTCCAAAATGATAACTAACCAACCGTCAGTTAATCTTTAGGCCGCTTTTGTTGCTGATCCTGACGCAGACGGTCGAAATATTCGACCCGCTTTTTCAGATCGCGTTCAAATCCGCGCTCGACCGGCTCATAGAAATTCTGCCGACGCATGCCATCGGGGAAGTAATTCTGACCGGAAAAACCATCTTCCTGATCATGGTCATAGGCATAACCGGTACCATAACCGATATCTTTCATCAGCTTGGTCGGCGCATTAAGGATGTGGGCCGGTGGCATCAGGGAGCCGGTTTCACGCGCGATTTTGAGCGACTTCTTATAAGCCGAATAACCGGCATTCGATTTGGGCGCCAGGGCGAGGTAAATCACAGCCTGGGCCAGGGCAAGCTCGCCCTCGGGGCTGCCAAGCCGCTCATAGGATTCCCAGGCACCAATGCAGAATTGCTGGGCTTGCGGATCGGCCAGCCCAATATCCTCAACCGCCATACGGGTCAGACGGCGCGCAACGAATTTGGGATCCTCTCCCCCGGCCAGCATGCGGTTAAACCAGTAAAGGGCCGCATCCGGGTCAGAGCCACGAATGGATTTATGTAGCGCACTGATCAGGTTGTAATGGCTGTCATCACCCTTGTCATAGATCGGCATCCGCTTTTGCACTGTACGCGCAAGC
Organism: Thalassospira sp. CH_XMU1448-2; assembly: GCF_037027285.1. Taxonomy (NCBI): domain Bacteria; kingdom Pseudomonadati; phylum Pseudomonadota; class Alphaproteobacteria; order Rhodospirillales; family Thalassospiraceae; genus Thalassospira; species Thalassospira sp. CH_XMU1448-2. The sequence goes on along the minus strand of NZ_JAYMEA010000002.1, from coordinate 17,429 downwards.
TCGGCAACGCCAAGCGGGCCATCGTCACTGGGCGGCATTGAAAACAGTTCTTCGGCAAGATTGAGCAAATAACGCCCGTCGCCGTCAGCCATCGCACGCAGGGTTTCACGCGCTTCGGAAGTCAGCGGAAGCTCAAAGCCCATTTCCTTTTCCGCACGAACCAGAAGTTCTTCAAGTCCCTGATCATCCAGACGCTTGAGAACAAGCACCTGACAGCGCGACAAAAGGGCTGCATTCAGCTCAAAAGACGGGTTTTCGGTTGTCGCACCAATAAGCGTAATCGTCCCGTCTTCGACATAGGGCAGGAAGCTGTCCTGCTGGGCCTTGTTGAAACGATGGATTTCATCGATGAACAGCAAGGTCGCCCCGCCGGTGGCGCGGCGCCCGCGGGCGCGTTCGAACACCTTGCGCAGATCAGCAACTCCGGAAAAGATCGCCGAAAGCGGTTCAAAAGCCATATCGGCCACATCGGCCATCAGACGTGCCAATGTGGTTTTGCCACAACCGGGCGGCCCCCAGAGGATGACCGAGGGCACGCGCCCGGTTTTGATCATGCGGGTGATCGGACCGTCATCGCCAAACAGATGCCCCTGCCCCACCACCTCGTCGAGTTTGGCGGGGCGAAGTCTGTCGGCCAAAGGCCGGGATACCTGACTTTCAAACAGGGATGACATAAGCGGTCTTCTCGTTACGGGTGGCCGTTACAGGGTAAACTCGCCTGTCAAAACCTTGCCATCACGTTTTACCGCAATTTTCCAGTCCCGGCTGCGTTCGCCTGATTTGACAACTTCCTTCAGGCGCGCGACCGAGTCAATCTTCTGACCATTGATTTCAACAATATAGTCACCGGCCTGAAGACGTGCGCGACGCGCAAGACTGTCGCGTGCGACCCCAAGGATGACCACACCTTCGGTCAGGGTATCAACCCCGAGCTCGTCAGCCAGTGCCGGGTTCATGTTTGAAACCTTGGTGCCGCTAAACGGGTTATTGCCATCAATCACGCTTTCATCGCGAGCCGGTTTTTCCGGTGCGACTTCAAGCGGCATCGACAGCACGGTTTCCTTGCCACGGCGTAGAACCAGAAGTTCTGCATCGTGGTTCAGTTCAAGGGTCGCGATCCGGAATTTCAGTTCATTGGGGTTATCAACCGGAAGGCCGTTTACCGCCACGACAACATCGCCGGCCCGAAGTCCCCCGCGGTCGGCCGGGCTGCCTTCGCGAATAGCACTGATCAGAACACCATGCGGACGATCAAGTTCAAGCGAGGCCGCCAGATCAGCCGTCACCGCCTGACCACTTGCCCCGACCCATGGACGGCGTAAATCGCCACTGATCAGACCGCGCATCACGACCTTGACCATATTGACCGGAACAGCAAAGCCGATGCCGTTCGATCCACCAGACTTTGTAAAGATCGCCGAGTTGACACCAATCAGCTTGCCATCAATATCAATCAGTGCCCCGCCCGAGTTCCCCGGGTTGATCGCCGCATCGGTCTGGATGAAGGATTGATAATCCTGCCCGGTAACACCGGCACGTGCCAGAGCCGACACAATCCCGCTCGTGACGGTTTGCCCTACGCCAAACGGGTTACCGATGGCCAGAACAAGATCACCGACCTCGACCGCATCGGAATCGCCAAACGAGATGGCGGGCAAGGCACTTTCGACACCGCGCAACTTGAGAACGGCCAGATCGGTACGTTCGTCCGATCCGACAAGCTCGGCATCAAATTCCCGGTTGTCATGCAGGACCACACGGATCTCGCTTGCGCCATCAATCACATGGTGGTTGGTCACAACTGTACCGTCGCCAGAAACGATAACACCCGAGCCAAGAGACCGTTCCACCCGTTGGCGCGGCGCGCCAAATGCACCTCCAAACCGCTCCCCAAAGAATTGCTTGAAGAACGGATCATTGAAGAACGGTGTGCGCTGACGCTCGGCGACGACCTTCTTGGTATAGATATTGACCACAGCCGGTGCGGTCTGTTTGACCAGCGGCGAGAAAGACATTTTGACTTCGGCCTGACTGGTTGGCAGTCGGCGATCATCAGTATGATTTGTCCGGGTTTGGGCCTGTGCTTCCCCGACTGGCGCAACGCCAACAAGGGCGGCCATGGAAATCGTTGCGATTGTCAGAATGGCTGGAATCCATCTTACCTGCACGTCGTTCTCTCTCACTGCTGTCAAACCATGTGATGTGTCTGAATAAAGGATCGTGTTGCCGGCAATCCACAGACATATGAATTAGGAAAACAAGATTTGCCGCGCAACATTGGCGGAAATATGAACAAAATTCCTGACAGGCACCTTAAGTGACGTCAGGGTAAAAGGACCAGAATAAAAGAAAACGGGCGACACCATATGGCATCGCCCGTTTCTGTTTCTTAAAGGCCGAAGCGATGCTTATTCAGCAGCTGCTTCTTCGCCTTCGCCCTCTGCTTCGAGGCGAGCGCGGTCAGCCGCGCCTTTTGCATCGACGTTGCGATCAACAAGTTCGATCACAGCCACCGGTGCCGCATCGCCGTAACGGAAGCCAGCCTTGAGAACGCGGGTGTAACCACCAGCACGCTCTTTGTAGCGATCAGCGATTTCGCCGAACAGCTTGGCAACGACTTTATCGTCACGCAGGATCGAAATAGCCTGACGGCGTGCATGCAGGTCGCCCCGCTTGCCCAGCGTAATCAGTTTTTCGACATACGGGCGAAGATCCTTGGCCTTCGGAAGAGTGGTTTTGATCTGCTCGTGGGTGAGCAGCGAAACTGCCATGTTGGCAAACATCGCCTTACGATGGGACGAAGTACGATTAAGCTTACGGCCTTGCATACCGTGACGCATGGTAACTCTCCTAAATAGCCTGGCTTCGCTCACGAAACCGATTGTAAAACCGCGCCGCCACCCTGAGCAAAGTCAGGTCATGCACGTGCGGTGTGGGCAACTAGCCCGCCGGAAATGCCAAACAGTTCGGTCTTTCCGGTTTGGAGCAACAATTGCTCCGAAAACGGCCCGAAGGCCGAAGACCCGTTCTTAGAACGGATCTTCGAACTTGCGAGCAAGTTCTTCGATGTTTTCCGGCGGCCAACCGCCGACTTCCATACCGAGATGCAGGCCCATCTGAGCCAGTACGTCTTTGATTTCGTTCAGCGACTTACGGCCGAAGTTCGGCGTACGGAGCATTTCTGCTTCGGTCTTCTGAACAAGATCACCGATATAGATGATGTTGTCGTTCTTCAGGCAGTTTGCCGAGCGTACCGACAGTTCAAGCTCGTCAACCTTACGAAGAAGGTTACGGTTGAACGGAAGTTCGTCTTCTTTCTTCTCTTCGACAACCGCTTCCGGCTCTTCGAAGTTGACGAACAGGGACAGCTGGTCCTGAAGGATACGGGCAGCAAGTGCAACCGAATCTTCCGGGGTCAGTGCGCCGTTGGTTTCAACAGTCAGCGACAGCTTGTCAAAATCGGTATCCTGACCAACACGGGTGTTTTCCACCTTGTAGGCCACTTTACGGATCGGGCTGAAGATCGCATCAATCGGAATAAGACCGATCGGTGCATCCGAAGAGCTGTGCGAGCTTGCTGCGACATAGCCTTTACCGTTATCAACGGTAAATTCGATGTTCAGCGTTGCACCATCGTCAAGATGGCACAGCTCGAGATCCGGGTTGAGGATTTCGATATCCGCGCCGGTTTCGATCTGACCTGCGGTGACGGCACCGGGGCCGGTCGCCTTCAGAACCATTTTCTTCGGACCTTCAGCATGCATACGCACGCCCATGGTCTTGATGTTCAGGATGATGTCGGTAACATCTTCACGCACACCCGGAATCGACGAAAATTCGTGCAACACACCGTCGATCTGGATCGCAGTCACCGCCGAACCCTGGAGCGACGACAGCAGAATGCGACGCAGCGCGTTACCCAGAGTCTGACCAAAACCGCGCTCCAGCGGTTCCGCCACGATCGTACCGATGCGGCTGGCATCTGTACCCGGAGTAACATCAAGCTTCGTCGGCTTAATCAGTTCCTGCCAGTTCTTTTGAATCACGAGACCCACCTTCGCAACTGGAGCCTATGGTAAGGAGGACAAAAATTTGCCCTCGCGAGAAACGCGAAGGGGCCCGGCGTATCCGGGCCCAAACGCGGGGTCGTCCGCAAAGATCGACGCGATTAGACGCGACGACGTTTACGCGGACGGCAACCGTTGTGCGGAATCGGCGTTACGTCTTTGATCGACGTAATGGTGAAACCGACAGCCTGAAGCGCACGCAGTGCAGATTCACGTCCCGAACCCGGGCCTTTAACCTGTACTTCAAGAGTTTTCATGCCGTGTTCAGCAGCTTTTTTACCTGCGTCTTCGGCAGCCATCTGTGCAGCATACGGAGTCGATTTACGCGAACCGCGGAAACCCATACCACCAGCGGTCGACCAGGAAATGGTGTTACCCTGAACGTCGGTGATGGTGATCATGGTGTTGTTGAAGGTCGCGTTTACGTGCGCGATACCATTCGTAATATTCTTACGCTCGCGGCGACGGACGCGAGTCTGAGGAGCTTTCGCCATTGTCGTTCCCCTACCTTACTTCTTCTTGCCAGCAATCGGCTTAGCCGGGCCCTTACGGGTGCGAGCGTTGGTGTGAGTACGCTGACCGCGTACCGGGAGACCGCGACGGTGACGGAGACCGCGATAGCAGCCCAGATCCATCAGACGTTTAATGTTCATTGCGGTTTCACGACGAAGGTCGCCTTCAACGGTGTAATCAGCGTCGATGACTTCACGAATCTTCAGAACCTGGTCATCAGAAAGCTGATGAACGCGGGTCGCTGCTTCGATTCCGACCTTTTCGCAAATTTCTTTCGATTTCGCCGGGCCAATGCCGGTGATGTAGGTAAGCGCAATCACGACGCGCTTCGCGGTCGGGATGTTTACGCCAGCAATACGAGCCACTATGTGAACTCCTGTTTCCTGTTAACAAACCCAAGGGCAGATCCGGTAGGGTAGAACGCTGCAAAAGCGGGCCAGCATCGCTGCTAACCCGCAAGCAAAAAACGCCCTGCCCGGGAAATTACCCCAGGATGGCTTCAATCTCGCGCGTAACTTCGTCGATTTCAGCCATCCCGTCAACTGTTTTCAGCTTACCGACCTTTTCATAGTAAGGAATGATCGGTGCTGTCTGCTTGTGATAAGCGTCCAGTCGCGAGGTGACCGTCTCGGCGTTGTCATCCGCACGGCGTTTGAATTCAGTGCCGCCACATACGTCGCAGACACCTTCTTCAGCGGGTTTCTGGAACTCGTCATGATATCCCTGCCCGCATTTGGCACAGGTATAGCGGCCCACAATGCGGGCAACCAACGCTGCGTCATCGACACGCAGTTCAATCACATAATCAAGTGCCAGACCTTTGGTTTCCAGCATGACGTCAAGGGCTTCTGCCTGTGCCGTCGTGCGCGGGAACCCGTCCAGAATGAAACCACCCTTGGCATCATCCTGGTCAAGTCGTTCGGAAATCAGACCGATCATCAGATCGTCGGATACAAGCTGCCCTGCATCCATGACTTCCTTTGCCTTCATCCCCAACTCAGTCCCGGCAGCAACCGCTGCACGAAGCATGTCACCAGTCGAAAGCTGGATCATGCCGCGCCCCGTTTCGAGACGCTTGGCCTGAGTGCCTTTCCCTGCACCGGGAGGGCCAAGAAGGATAATATTCATCGTCTTCCCCCTGAATTCCGCAGTCGTTTTTATCGGCGGCGACCACGCAGTTTGGATTTCTTGATCAGGCCTTCATACTGATGAGCCAGCATATGAGACTGGATCTGCGCAACGGTATCCATGGTTACCGTGACTACGATCAGGAGGCTAGTCCCACCAAAGTAGAAGGGCACAGACCATTCCGCGATCAGCAGTTCCGGCAGGATACAGACGAATGCGAGATAAGCTGCACCGATAACCGTCAGGCGGGTCAGAATGAAATCCAGATGATTCGCGGTATTTTTGCCCGGACGGATGCCCGGAATAAAGCCACCGTGTTTCTTCAGGTTGTCTGCCGTGTCTTCCGGGTTGAAAACAACCGCAGTGTAGAAGAAGGCAAAGAAGACGATCAGGCCGATATAAAGCGCGATGTAAAGCGGCTGGCCACGACCAAGCAGTGCGGTCGCCGTTGTCAGCCATTCCGGCGCATTGCCACCCGCAGTGAACTGAGCAACCGAAAGCGGCATCAGCAGAAGCGAGCTTGCAAAGATCGGCGGAATAACACCGGCAGTGTTGATCTTGAGCGGCAGGTGCGAGCTCTGACCTTCCATGACCTTCATGCCGACCTGGCGTTTCGGGTACTGGATCAGAACGCGGCGCTGTGCACGCTCAACAAAGACGATGAATGCGATAACCGCAATCGCCAGAACGATGATCGCGACGATAACCAGTGCAGAAATCGCACCGGTACGGCCAAGTTCCAGAGTACCGGCAATCGCGCTCGGAAGACCGGCAACAATACCGGTGAAGATGATCAGCGAAATGCCGTTACCGATGCCACGCTGGGTGATCTGTTCACCAAGCCACATCAGGAACATGGTACCACCAACAAGCGTCACAACAGCGGTAAAGCGGAAGAACATGCCCGGGTCATGAACAGCAGCACCGGTCGAACCGGTCATGCTTTCCAGACCAACAGCAATGCCCCACGCCTGAACCGTCGCAATCAGCACCGTCAGGTAGCGGGTATATTGATTAATTTTCTTACGACCCTGTTCACCTTCTTTCTTGAGAGCCTCAAGAGACGGTGAAACAGTTGTCATCAGCTGAATGATAATGGAGGCCGAGATATACGGCATGATATTCAGCGCAAAGATCGTCATACGACCCAGCGCACCACCGGCGAACATGTCGAACATGCCCAGAACGCCGCCCGCATTCTGACGGAAAATGTCAGCAAGAATGGACGGGTCAACACCAGGAACCGGAATATAGGTCCCCAGACGGTATACAATAAGCGCTCCCAAAGTGAACCAGATACGCTTTTTAAGCTCGGTCGACTTAGAAAAAGACGACCAATTCAGGTTCGCGGCAAGCTGCTCGGCGGCCGATGCCATGCACTCATCTCCCAATACACATAAACTGGAGGGTCCGGTCCCGCAAATTACTGGAACCGGACCCTCACGAAGTCATTCTAGGCTTATTCTGCTTTTTCTGCAGCGACCGGAGCAAGAACCTTGACCGAACCACCAACTTTCTCGACAGCTTCAACAGCTGCTTTGGAAGCACCGGAGATTTCGATGTTCAGTTTCGCTTTCAGTTCGCCTTTAGCCAGAAGGCGCAGACCGTCTTTCTGCGGACGGGCAAGACCTTTTTCCGCCAGAACAGCGATGGTGACATTTGCACCTTCTTCAAGAACACCGTTATCAACGGCGGTCTGAAGGGTACCAAGGTTCACAACACCGAACTGTTTCTTGAACGGGTTTTTGAAGCCGCGTTTCGGAAGACGGCGATAGACCGGCATCTGCCCGCCTTCGAAGCCATTAATGGCTACACCTGAACGGGACTTCTGACCCTTCTGACCTGCGCCAGAAGTTTTGCCTTTGCCCGAACCGATGCCGCGACCGACGCGGGTGCGCGCCTTGCGGGCACCCGGGTTATCGGCAAGTTCGTTGAGTTTCATCGTTCAACACCTTTTCGATCTGGGGTCAATCAAGCCTCGTCCACACGGACGAGGTGTTTGACCTTTGCGATCATACCGCGAACAGCTGGGGTATCTTCCAGCTCACGAGTCCGGTGCAGTTTGTTCAGGCCAAGACCCACAAGGGTCTGGCGCTGATCAGCCGGACGTCCGATCGGCGAACCCGTCTGGGTAACGCGTACGGTCGCTTTTTTCTTAGCAGCCATATCGAATTACTCCTTTTCGAGAACGGCGGCAGCAGCCGAACCGCTATCGCGACGGGCAACGACGTCACCGACTTTCAGGCCACGCTTAGCAGCGACCTGACGCGGGGATGCACCGTTGACCAGAGCGTCAAGGGTTGCGCGGATCACGTTGTGCGGGTTGTTCGAACCGGTGCATTTGGACACAACGTCCTGAACGCCCATAGTTTCGAAAACCGCACGCATCGCACCGCCGGCGATGATACCGGTACCAGCCGGAGCCGAGCGAAGGATAACCTTGCCTGCACCGAAATGGCCCTGCGTATCATGGTGAAGGGTACGACCTTCACGAAGCGGAACGCGGATCATGTTGCGTTTAGCAGCTTCGGTAGCCTTACGGATCGCTTCCGGAACTTCACGGGCTTTACCCGTGCCGTATCCGACGCGACCACGCTGGTCACCGACAACTACCATTGCGGAGAAAGCAAAGCGACGGCCGCCCTTAACGACTTTCGCGACGCGGTTGATACCAACCAGCTTGTCGACGAGTTCGTTTTCTTCACGGGCTTTCGGTGCCTGCTGCTGTTGATTCTGGTTACGTGCCATGGTCGTGCTCCTTAGAAGTCCAGACCGCCCTCACGGGCGGCATCGGCCAGAGCTTTCACCCGGCCATGGAACAGATACCCGCCACGATCGAATACGACCGTTTTCACACCAGCTTTGACTGCGCGCTCGGCAATAGCTTTGCCAACCAGAGCAGCGGCTTCGGCATTGCTGCCTTTGCCTGCCAGATCTTTCTCCGCGGTCGAAGCAGCCACCAGGGTGGTGCCAGCGACATCGTCGATGATCTGAGCATAGATGTGAGCGTTCGAACGGTGCACGCTGAGGCGCGGGCGACCGGCCGCTTTCTGGCGGATCGCAAAACGAACGCGACGCTTGCGGCGTTCGAAGAGGCTTCTCACGTTTTTCATCGTGCCTGTCCTTACTTCTTCTTGCCTTCTTTGCGCAAGATATACTCGCCTTCGTAACGGACACCCTTGCCTTTGTAAGGCTCCGGACCGCGCCAGCCGCGTGCATTTGCAGCGAACTGACCAACGAGCTGTTTATCTGCGCCAGAGATGGCGATAAGGGTCGGCTTTTCAGCAACAACGTTCAGACCCGCAGGGATCTCCATTTCAACGTCGTGTGAGAAGCCAAGCTGCAGAACCAGGTTTTTGCCCTGTACCTGCGCACGGTAACCAACACCGGTGATTTCCAGTTTCTTGGTAAAACCTTCCGAGACCCCGGTGACGAGGTTCGCGATGTTCGCACGGGTGGTACCCCAAAGGGCACGAGCGCGCTTGCTATCGTTGTTCGGTTTCACCCAGAGCTGGTTGTCTTCCTGGGTAACGGTTACGTCCGAGGTCAAGGTAAGGTTAAGCTCACCGAGCTTGCCTTTTGCACTGATCTGCTCTTCGGTCAAGGTGATGGTAACGCCGTTAGGCACAACCACCGGATTTTTTCCTACTCGCGACATCGTGGCCCTCCTTAGAATACTTTACAGAGGATTTCGCCGCCGACATTCTGCTCGCGAGCCTCCTGATCCGATAGAACCCCTTTCGGAGTGGACAGGACTGCGATGCCGAGTCCGTTATATACCTTCGGAAGATCCTTGATCTTCGAATATACACGACGGCCCGGGGTCGAGACGCGGTCGATCTGCTTAATCACGGCATCGCCCTCAAAATATTTGAGTTCGATGGTGATTTCGCTGACGCCCTTGCGAATTTCACTAACATTATAACCGCGGATATAACCTTCGCGCTGGAGAACATCCAGCACACCGGTACGCAGTTTCGAAGCCGGCGAGACAACGCTGGATTTACCAACGCGCTGACCGTTACGGATACGCGTGAGCATATCACCGACTGGATCAGTCATCGACATGTGATGTCCTCCTTACCAGCTCGACTTCACCATGCCCGGAATCTGACCACGCGAAGCAAGTTCACGAAGGGCGATACGGGACAGGCGGAATTTGCGATAGACACCGCGCGGACGACCGGATACCTGGCAGCGAATACGCTGACGGATACGAGCCGAGTTACGCGGCAGCTGGGCGAGTTTCATCACAGCCACGATACGGTCCTCAGGGGACGTCTCGCGGTTTGCGATAACCGCTTTAAGAGCGGCACGCTTGGCAGCAAACTGCTTTGCCAGGCGTTCACGTTTGAGTTCACGCTCTACTGAGCTTTTCTTGGCCATGGGCCAACCTCCGTTAGTTTCCGAACGGAAGATCAAAACCCTTAAGAAGGGCAAGAGCTTCGGCGTCGGACTTAGCCGTGGTACAAATGATGATATCCATCCCGCGAACAGAGTCGACTTTGTCGTACTCTACCTCAGGAAAGACGAACTGTTCCTTCAAGCCCATGGCAAAGTTGCCACGGCCATCGAAGGATTTTTTGTTCAGGCCGCGGAAGTCACGAACGCGCGGAAGCGCGATGGTGACCAGGCGGTCCAGGAACTCAAACATACGGTCGCGACGCAGGGTCACTTTACAACCGATGTTCATACCTTCACGAAGTTTGAAAGCCGCTACCGACTTTTTCGCTTTGGTGAAGATAGGCTTCTGACCGGTGATTGCAGCGAGATCCGCAGCAGCACCTTCCAGCTTTTTGCGATCCTGGGTGGCGTCGCCGACACCCATGTTGATCACGATCTTTTCGAGGCGCGGAATCTCCATGGTGTTCTCGTAGGAGAACTCCTTCTGGAGTGCGTCACGCACCACTTCTTTGTAATGTTCGCGCAGGCGCGTCATTTTTCCGTCCCTCAGTTGTCGATGACTTCGCCGCTGAGCTTCGCGAAGCGAACCTTGCGACCGTCATCAAGGGTCTTGAAACCGACGCGGGTCGGCTTGTTTTCTTTCGGATCGACAATCGCGATGTTGGAAACAGCAATTTTTGCTTCCTTCTCGACGATGCCGCCAGCATCAGCACCGGTCGGGCGCTGGTGACGTTTCACCAGGTTGATGCCCGAAACCAGAACTTTATTCTCGGACGGGAAAGCGGCGAGAACCTCGCCGGTCTTCCCTTTGTCTTTACCCGTCAGAACAATGACGCGGTCGCCCTTTTTAATCTTGGCAGCCATTACAGCACCTCCGGAGCGAGCGAAATGATCTTCATGTAACCTTTAGAACGAAGTTCACGGGTTACCGGGCCAAAAATACGCGTGCCGATCGGCTCGCCGTTCGCATTAATGAGAACGGCAGCGTTACGGTCAAAGCGGATCGCCGAGCCATCGGCACGACGAATTTCCTTTGCGGTGCGAACGATGACAGCTTTGTGAACTGCACCCTTCTTTACGCGACCGCGCGGAATGGCTTCCTTGACGGAAACCACGATAACATCACCAACATGAGCGGTTTTGCGCTTCGAGCCGCCCAGCACCTTGATGCACTGGACGCGGCGAGCGCCGCTGTTGTCGGCAACGTCCAGATTGGACTGCATCTGGATCATGGGTTTACCCCTTGACTATGATTGGGCTGAGGACTCACTCCTCGACCACTACTTCCCAAGACTTCAACTTCGAGATCGGTTTGCATTCGCGAATGCGAACAACGTCACCCGTTTTGAAGCGGTTCTCTTCATCGTGCGCGTGGAATTTCTTCGACTTACGCACGTACTTTTTATACAGCGGGTGCATGACCTGGCGTTCCACACGGACCACCACGGTCTTGTCGTTTTTGGTCGAAACGACTGTCCCCTGCAATACACGCCTCGGCATGTGTGTTTACTCCTCTGCGTGTCCAGTTTAGGCCGCGGTCGCACCCTTCTCGTTACCGAGAAGGGTTTTGATGCGGGCAATATCACGACGGACCTGACGGACCCGCGCAGTGTTCTCAAACTGACCGGAAGCCTGCTGGAATCGCATGTTGAACGATTCTTTACGCAGGTCCAGCAGCAGCTGTTTCAGTTCGTCAGCGCTTTTAGCGCGGAGATCAGCAACTTTCATCACTAATTACTCCCCTTCACCAAGACGAGTGACAAACTTGGTCTTGATCGGCAATTTTGCCGCTGCCAGCTCGAAAGCACGGCGTGCAAGATCCAACGGAACACCGTCGAGTTCAAACATGATCCGACCCGGTTTAACGCGTGCCGACCAGTATTCAATCGAGCCTTTACCTTTACCCTGACGGACTTCGGCAGGCTTCTGCGAGACCGGGAGATCCGGGAAAACGCGAATCCACACACGACCCTGACGGCGGATGTGGCGGGTGATCGCGCGGCGAGCCGCTTCGATCTGACGCGCCGTTATACGCTCAGGCTCCAAGGCTTTCAAGCCATAAGCACCGAAATTAAGATCCGTACCACCTTTGGCCTCACCTTTAAGGCGGCCTTTGAAGGCTTTACGGAACTTTGTACGTTTCGGAGAAAGCATATCTGTATCTCCTTACTTACGGTTGGTACCAGCCGACTCGAGAGCTTTACGCTCTGAAGCCAACGGATCGTGTGCCATGATTTCGCCCTTGAAGATCCAGACCTTCAGACCGCAAACACCATAGGTGGTGTGTGCTTCCGAAGTGCCGTAATCAACGTCCGCACGCAGAGTGTGCAGCGGAACGCGACCTTCACGGTACCATTCGGTACGGGCGATTTCAGCGCCACCAAGACGACCAGCAGCATTGATACGAATGCCACCAGCACCGAGACGCATTGCGTTCTGAACCGAGCGCTTCATAGCGCGACGGAACGAAACACGGCGCTCAAGCTGCTGGGCGATGTTATCAGCGACCAGCTTGGCATCGATTTCCGGCTTGCGGATTTCGATGATGTTAACCTGCACTTCGGCATTCGCCAGTTTCTGCAGATCGTTCTTGAGCTTCTCGATGTCCTGGCCTTTTTTCCCGATCACAACGCCCGGACGAGCGGTGTGGATCGAGATGCGGGCTTTTTTCGCCGGACGTTCGATAATCACCTTCGCTACACCAGCCTGCTTGAGGCGGTCGAAGATGTATTTACGGATCGCAAGGTCTTCATGAAGAAGACCAGCGAAATCGGCCTTGTTGGCGTACCAGCGGGAATCCCAGGTACGGTTAATCCCAACGCGCAGACCGATCGGATTTACTTTCTGACCCATTACTCGGTCTCCTCACGTTCGCAAACGACGATGCGCATGTTGGAGAACGGCTTAATGATCTTGCCGACGCGACCGCGTGCACGGGCGCGCCAACGTTTCATCACGAAGGCCTTACCAACAGATGCCTCTTTAACGTAGAGACGGTCGACATCGAGCTGATGGTTGTTCTCGGCATTAGCAATTGCCGATTCCAGCAGCTTTTTGACGTCCTGCGAAATACGTTTATTGGAGAAGGTCAGTTCTGCCAAAGCAGCTTCTGCCTTCAAACCACGGATCGACTCGGCGACGAGGTTGAGCTTACGCGGGGAAATGCGTACTGCCCGGAGCGAAGCCGCAGCCTCGTTATCCGCCAGCCGACGGATGTCAGCTTTCTTACCCATCGTTACTTCCTCTTCGCCTTTTTGTCGGCCGCGTGACCATAATAGGTACGGGTCGGCGAGAATTCACCGAACTTGTGACCAATCATGTCTTCGGTCACCAGCACCGGCAAGAATTTCTGGCCATTGTAAACCCCAAAGGTGAGGCCTACGAATTGCGGCAGAATCGTCGAACGCCGCGACCAGGTCTTAATTACCTCATTCCGGCCTGAGGCACGGACAGTATCGGCTTTCTTAAGAAGGTATCCGTCAACAAACGGACCCTTCCAAACGGAACGCGCCATAGTCTAGCCTCCTCCGTTAGCTCTTGTGACGACGGCGCATGATGAGCGCGTCGGTCTTTTTGTTCGAGCGGGTACGTTTGCCCTTGGTAGGCTTGCCCCACGGCGTAACCGGGTGACGACCACCCGAAGTACGACCTTCACCACCACCATGCGGGTGATCGATCGGGTTCATGGCAACACCACGAACCGAAGGACGCTTGCCGAGCCAGCGATTACGGCCGGCTTTACCAAGGTTAGTGTTCTGATGGTCCGGGTTGGACACGGCACCGATGGTAGCCATGCATTCACCACGAACCAAACGTACCTCACCGGAGGACAGCTTAAGCTGGGCGTAACCCTGGTCCTTACCAACGAGCTGCACGTATGCGCCTGCTGAACGTGCGATCTGACCACCTTTACCGGCTTTCAGTTCGACGTTATGGACAATGGTACCGACCGGAATGTTCTTCAGCGGTGCGGCGTTACCCGGCTTGATGTCTACGCGTTCAGCGGCAACAACGTTGTCGCCGACAGCGAGACGCTGCGGTGCGAGGATGTAGGCCAGCTCGTCGTCGGAATAGCGAACCAGTGCGATAAACGCGGTACGGTTCGGATCATATTCCAAACGCTCGACGGTACCGACGACGTCAAACTTGGTACGTTTGAAGTCGATGAGACGGTAACGACGTTTGTGACCACCACCAATACGACGGGCGGTGATACGACCAGTGTTGTTACGGCCACCTTTCTTGCGAAGACCTTCGGTCAACGCTTTGATCGGCTTGCCCTTGTGGAGATCGGAACGATCCACGAGAACCAGCTGACGGCGACCAGGAGAGGTTGGTTTAAACTTCTTCAAAGCCATTGTCTTAGATTCCCGTAGTCACGTCGATGGACTGACCCTCTTCGAGGGTAACCATCGCTTTCTTGAAATCACTCCGACGACCGGAAACACCGCGAAAACGCTTGGTTTTTCCTTTTACCACAGAGGTATTGACCGCCTTGACCTTCACCCCGAACAGACCTTCCACAGCAGCCTTGATTTCCGGCTTGGTGGCGTCGATCGCAACTTTGAACGCAACTGCGTTGTGTTCAGAAATCAGCGTCGACTTTTCAGTGATATGCGGGGCGCGGATGACTTCGTACATCCGCTCTTTGCTGATGATCGTCATTTGAGACGTGCCTCCAACGCTTCGACCGCACCCTTGGTCAGCACCAGGGTGTCACGGCGCAGGATGTCATAGACGTTAGCACCGATCTCCGGGAGCACGTCAATCTGCGGGATGTTGCGCGCTGCGCGTGCAAAACCTTCGTTGACCTGCGCACCATCGATGATCAGTGCAGATTTCCAGCCGAGTTTACCGAAAACTGCGACCAGATTCTTGGTTTTGGCGTCCGAGAATTCCGCGTTATCAAGAACGATAAGCTTACCGTCCTTTGCTTTAGCCGACAGAGCGGTTTTAAGCGCGAGTTTACGGAACTTCTTGGTCAGATCGTGTGCGTGGTCGCGAACGCGCGGACCGTGCACGGTACCACCACCACGGAACTGTGCAGCCTTACGGGAACCGTGACGAGCACCGCCACTACCTTTCTGACGCACGAATTTTTTCGTGGTTGCGGAAACTTCCGACTTTTCCTTCACCTTGTGGGTCCCGGCGCGACGTTTTGCCAGCTGCCAGTTCACCATGCGGTGCAGGATGTCACGACGTACTTCCAGACCAAAGATCTCTTCTGCAAGATCGATGTTACCTGCCTTGGAAGCGTCAAGTTTAAGAATGTCGAGCTTCATGATGCTTATTCCTTATCCTCGGCGACAGCTTCTTCAGCAGCCGGGGCAGCACCCTTAAGCGCGGCCGGGAACGGAAGACCTTCCGGTGCAGCACGCTTCACAGCATCCTTAACAAGGACGTAGGCGCCCTTGTGACCCGGAACTGCACCGTGGATCAGGATCAGGCCTTTGTCGGCGTCAGAAGCGACAACCTTAAGGGACTGAACAGTCACACGAGCGGCACCGAGGTGACCAGCCATCTTCTTACCTTTGAAGACGCGGCCCGGATCCTGGCACTGACCGGTGGAACCATGCGAACGGTGCGAAACAGACACACCGTGCGACGCACGCAGACCACCGAAGTTATGACGCTTCATCGCACCGGCAAAACCTTTACCGATGGAAGTGCCGATAACGTCAACGTACTGGCCTTCTACGAAGTGAGCGGCAGAAAGTTCTGCACCAACTTCGATCAGGCCGTCTTCGCTAACGCGGAATTCAGCAAGTTTGGCTTTCGGCTCAACCTTGGCTTTGGCGAAGTGGCCACGCATCGGCTTGGATACGTTTTTCACTTTCGCTTTGCCATAACCAAGCTGAACAGCGACGTAGCCGTCGGTGTCGTTGGTACGGTTGGCGACAACCTGAAGATCTTCGACCTTCAGTACGGTTACAGGAAGGTGGGAACCATCGTCTTTGAAGACGCGGGTCATGCCTACCTTCTGGGTAATAAGTCCACTACGCATTGCGGCTTACTCCCGATTAAAGTTTGATCTCGACGTCGACGCCGGCAGCCAGATCGAGCTTCATAAGAGCATCGACGGTCTGTGGGGTCGGGTCGACAATGTCGAGAAGACGCTTGTGCGTACGGATTTCGAACTGCTCACGCGATTTCTTATCGATGTGCGGAGACCGCAGAACAGTGTATTTCTCAATGCGGGTCGGCAGCGGAATCGGGCCGCGGACCTCTGCGCCAGTGCGCTTCGCCGTATTGACGATCTCGCGCGTGGACTGATCCAGCACGCGATGGTCAAACGCCTTAAGGCGAATGCGAATGTTCTGACTATCCATGTAATTATGTACCGGAGCCCTCAAAAGGACACCGGCCCCTCAACTGGAGTTGACGATTGCCGCAAAAGTGTTGCGGGCGGCTTACATAGCCGCCCGCTTCACAAAGATCAAGAGAAAAAATTACTCGATGATCTTGGCAACAACGCCCGCGCCGACGGTACGACCGCCTTCACGGATTGCGAAACGCAGACCTTCGTCCATTGCGATCGGTGCAATGAGGGTCGCGGTCATCTGGACGTTGTCGCCCGGCATAACCATTTCGGTGCCAGCCGGCAGCTCGATCGAACCGGTAACGTCAGTCGTACGGAAGTAGAACTGCGGACGGTAGTTCGAGAAGAACGGCGTATGGCGACCACCTTCATCCTTCGTCAGGATGTAAGCTTCTGCGGTGAACTTGGTGTGCGGCTTGATCGAGCCGACATGCGCCAGAACCTGGCCACGCTCGACGTCTTCACGCTTGGTACCACGAAGCAGTGCGCCGATGTTGTCGCCAGCTTCACCCTGATCGAGCAGCTTGCGGAACATTTCAACGCCGGTGACGATCGTCTTGACGGTGTCTTTGATACCGACGATTTCGACTTCTTCACCAACTTTCACGATACCGGTTTCTACACGACCGGTAACAACCGTACCACGACCCGAGATCGAGAACACGTCTTCGATCGGCATCAGGAACGGACGATCTTTCGGACGATCCGGTGCCGGGATGTAGTCATCAACTGCTGCCATCAGTTCGAGGATAGCATTCTTGCCGATTTCATCATCGCGACCTTCCAGAGCAGCAAGAGCCGAGCCCTTGATGATCGGAATATCGTCGCCCGGGAAGTCGTAGGACGACAGAAGTTCACGGATTTCCATTTCGACGAGCTCGAGGAGCTCTTCGTCATCAACCTGGTCAACCTTGTTCATGAACACGACCAGTGCCGGAACGCCAACCTGACGTGCAAGCAGAATGTGCTCGCGGGTCTGTGGCATCGGGCCATCTGCT